>NZ_LIFT01000023.1:0-61696 GCF_001297795.1 Citrobacter sp. CtB7.12
TGGACTGACCCCATAAATCTGGACAGTTTATATTAAGCGGCCTTCAGAGCCTGGGCCCGGTACTCTACCGGACTCAGGCCTTTTAGTTTCAGGCTTATCCGCTCGTTGTTGTAGTAACGGATATAATCCTCTATCGCCTTCCTCAGTTCGCTGATATTGCTGAACTGACTCAGGTAAAAACACTCCGATTTCAGCGTCCCGAAGAAGTTTTCCATCACGGCATTATCCAGACAGTTTCCTTTTCGGGACATACTTTGCGTCATGCCCTGCGCCTTTAACTTTGCCTGATAGCCTGCCATCCGATATTGCCAGCCCTGATCTGTGTGCAGCAAGGGGGCGTCGTCTGGTCCGAGCTTTAAGAACGCATCCCGCAGCATGGTATTAACCATCTCCATCACCGGCCTTTCCGACAGGCTGTAGGAGATTATTTCCCGGTTAAAAAGATCGAGTACCGGCGACAGGTACAGCTTTTTACCCTGCAGCGAGAACTCTGTAACATCCGTAACCCATTTTTCATTGGCTTTTGATGCACTGAAGTTCCTGCTCAGGATATTGGGGGCTGCCTTGCCTGTTTCCCCCTTCCATGAGCGGTATTTCTTCGCCCTTATCAGAGACCGGAGCGACAGCTCTGTCATCAGCCGCTGCACGGTTTTATGGTTCACCAGCAGACCCTGCTTTCTCAGCGAAAGCGTGATCCTGCGGTAGCCATAACGGCCTTTGTGCCAGGCGTATATCTCACGGATTTTATCTTTCAGCCCGGCATGCCTGTCCACCTGCTTCAGGGCATTCATATTGTAATACCATGTACTGCGGGACATGCCTGCCGCGCGCAGGAGGTCTCGCAGAGCGTGCTTATGCCTCAGTTCACTGATTATCAGGGCTTGCTGCCGTTTTTTTCGCTCTGAACCAAGGCCTTCAACTTTTTTAGATAGGCATTCTCTGCCCGCAGGTAACGGAGTTCAGCCCGGAGTTCTTCGGGGGAGAGTTTTTCCAGTTCTTTATCTGTAGGGGATGGGGGGATTTTTTGTTTTGTCATTTTTCCAGGCCGTCCGCGTTGAATGTTTAGCAGTCCTTCCGCTCCGGCATCGTTGTACACGCAGACCCAGTGTCGGACAAGCGTTTCTGCAGAGAGATTAAACCGGGCAGCTGCTTCACGCATCGTCAGGTGGTCACGGATAACCGCCCGGACGACGACGAGTTTAAATTCAGCTGAATGATGTTTATTTTTCCCTGACAGCCCTTCCATACCGTGGAGTTGCCACGCCCTGACCCAGCGACGGACGGAAGTTCTTTCAACACCAAAACGGTCGGCTGTACGCTCTTCTCCGTCTTTTCCGGACAAATAATGATTAACCACAGCCAGTTTTGTTTCAGGGGAATATTTTGGCTTTGCCATAAAAAACTGCACCTTACTCAGTTGAGTGTCCAACTTTTGGGGTGCAGTCCATCAGCGCCACCGGGCATTTTTATTACTCTTCAGCTTCCGCTTCGGCTTTCTTCGCCAGACCATCCAGCAGTTTCTGGTGAATTCCACCAAATCCGCCGTTACTCATCACCAGAATGTGATCGCCCGGCTGCGCCGTTTTCACGATCATCTCTGCCAGCGTATCCACATCCCCGCTCCAGTGAGCAGGCTGAATGCAGGCGTCCGCCACTTCCGCGACTTGCCACGGAATATGCGGTGGTTGCAGCAGATACACTTCATCTGCGCGACCCAATGACGGTGCCAGGTCGTCTTTGCACAGCCCCATCTTCATGGTGTTGGAACGCGGTTCCAGCACGGCGATGATACGCGCCGTGCCGCCTACTTTTCCGCGCAGCGCCGCAAGCGTTGCCAGAATCGCCGTTGGGTGATGGGCAAAATCGTCGTACACCGTGACGCCGTTTGCTTCACCGCGCAGTTCCAGGCGGCGACGGGCATTAATAAATGATCCCAGCGCCTGAGCCGCATCCGCCGGTTGGACGCCAACATGACGGGCTGCGGCGATTGCCATCAGACCGTTGTGCATGTTGTGCTCACCGACCAGCGACCACTTCACGTCGCCGACCTTCTCACCGTCCAGCCACACTTCCCATTCAGAAGCATCGACGTTCAGCTTTTTCGCCTGCCAGTGGCCCTGCTCGCCCACCAGCTCCTGTTCGCTCCAGCAGCCCATCGCCATCGTCTGCTTCAGGTTAATGTCGTGCTCAGGATAGATGATCCGCCCCTGCCCCGGCACAATGCGGACCAGATGGTGGAACTGCTTCTGGATCGCTTTCAGATCGTCAAAGATATCCGCATGATCAAACTCAAGGTTATTGAGGATCAGCGTACGCGGGCAGTAATGTACGAATTTGGAGCGTTTATCAAAGAAGGCGCAGTCGTACTCATCCGCTTCAATCACGAAAAAGTTGCTTTCGCCCAGACGCGCAGAAACGTCAAAGTTCCCCGGCACGCCGCCAATCACAAAACCGGGTTTGTAACCGCAAGCGTCCAGAATCCAGGTCGCCATGCCGGCGGTCGTGGTTTTACCGTGCGTTCCCGCAACGGCCAGCACCCAACGATCGCGCAACACAAAATCATGCAGCCACTGCGGGCCGGACATGAACGGAATGTTTTTCTCCAGCACCGCCTCAACGCACGGATTCCCACGGGTCATGGCATTGCCGATGATCACCAAATCCGGCTGCGGGTCGAGTTGACTGGGGTCATAACCCTGAATCAAATCAATGCCCTGATTCTCAAGCAAGGTACTCATCGGCGGATACACATTGGCGTCCGAACCCGTTACTTCATGACCGAGCGAGCGCGCCAGCATCGCCAGACCGCCCATGAACGTGCCACAAATTCCCAAAATATGAATGCGCATACGTCACTATCCTAATTTAACCCAGGGGGCATTTTACGCATATGTCAGCCAAGTGAGAAACGCATTTCAGGATAATCCGTAGTTTGCTGGCGCGATTCACCTGAGCGCAGCCACTGAAATATTTGTTAAGATTGTTACGGTCGCTTTACTCCATATTAATTGCAGGGAAAGTGTTATGAAAACGTTAGGTGAATTTATTGTCGAGAAGCAGCACGAGTTCTCTCATGCTACAGGTGAGCTCACTGCGTTGTTGTCGGCAATAAAGCTGGGCGCCAAGATCATCCACCGCGATATCAACAAGGCCGGTCTGGTCGATATCCTGGGTGCCAGCGGTGCTGAGAACGTACAGGGTGAGGTTCAGCAGAAACTCGACCTGTTCGCGAACGAAAAACTGAAAGCTGCACTCAAGGCGCGTGATATTGTCGCGGGTATTGCCTCTGAAGAAGAAGATGAAATCGTCGTTTTCGAAGGCTGTGAACACGCGAAATACGTGGTGCTGATGGATCCGCTGGATGGATCGTCCAACATCGATGTTAACGTCTCTGTCGGGACCATTTTCTCTATCTACCGCCGCGTGACGCCTGTCGGCACGCCGGTCACGGAAGAAGATTTCCTGCAACCAGGCAACAAGCAGGTTGCTGCGGGTTACGTGGTTTACGGCTCTTCCACCATGCTGGTTTACACCACCGGCTGCGGCGTCCACGCCTTTACCTACGATCCGTCACTGGGTGTGTTCTGCCTGTGTCAGGAGCGGATGCGCTTCCCGGAGAAAGGCAACACCTACTCCATTAACGAAGGCAACTACATCAAATTCCCGAACGGCGTGAAGAAGTACATCAAGTTCTGCCAGGAAGAGGATAAATCCACGCAGCGCCCGTATACCTCGCGCTACATCGGCTCACTGGTTGCTGACTTCCATCGTAACCTGCTGAAAGGCGGGATCTACCTTTACCCAAGCACCGCCAGCCACCCGGACGGTAAACTGCGTCTGCTGTACGAGTGCAACCCAATGGCGTTTCTTGCGGAGCAAGCGGGCGGCAAGGCGAGCGACGGGAAAGAGCGTATTCTGGATATCACGCCGGAAAGCCTGCACCAGCGTCGTTCGTTCTTCGTCGGCAACAACCATATGGTTGAAGATGTAGAACGCTTTATCCGGGAATTCCCGGACGCGTAAAACTCTTGCCGGATGGGCTGACGCTTTATCCAGCCTACACACTAAGCGCCTCTCCCCGGAGAGGCGTTTTTTTGTCAGGCGGTCTGCAATTTAAACGACGCCATCGCTTCAATCAACGCGTGCGACTGCTCTTCCAGCGATCGGGTTGCCGCAGAAGACTGTTGTACCAGCGCCGCATTCTGCTGCGCCGTTTCATCCATCTGACTCACCGCGATATTCACCTGTTCGATACCGCGACTCTGCTCCTGCGACGCACTGGCGATTTCCCGCATCAGTTTGGTCATCCGCATGACTTCGCTGGCAATCTCATCCATCGTTTCGCCTGCCTGCATCGCCAGATCGCTGCCCTCTCCCACCTGTGACTGCGAGTCGCCAATCAGCGTACGAATCTCTTTTGCGGCCTCCGCGCTACGGCTGGCCAGATTGCGCACTTCGCCCGCCACCACGGCAAAACCGCGCCCCTGCTCTCCCGCGCGCGCCGCTTCAACCGAGGCGTTCAGCGCCAAAATATTGGTCTGGAACGCAATCCCGTCGATCACGCCAAGAATATCGGCGATACGATTAGCACTCCCGGAAATGTCGCGCATTTTTTCAATGACATAACAGACCATTTCACTGCCGCGATCGGCGGTATCAGAAACCGATTTCGCCAGTTGATGCGCCTGATCGGCGTTTTCCGCATTCTGTTTCACCGTTGCGGTAAGCTCCTCCATGCTGGCGGCAGTTTGTTCCAGCGAGGTCGCCGTCGATTCGGTGCGTGTCGCCAGATGAATATTGCCCGCCGTCAGTTCACGACTGCCGGTGTCTATCTGCGAACTGGCATCGCGAACGCGTCTGACAGATTCACTCAGCGCCATGCGCATCCCTTCAAGCGCGGCCTGCAGGCGATTAAACTCGGCGCTGGCATAACGGCTTTCTGCCGCCGACAAATCTCCCGTTGCCAGGCGTTCCAGTTGTTCAACCACATTATCGAGCGGTTTCAGCAGCTTATTACGCAATAACAGCCAGACCACTGCCAACAGGGCGATGGCCGTCAGCGTCGTCGCGGTCATCACTCCGTAATAAATCCATGAGGTAATGATTCGCGTGGAGGCGTAAATCCCCATGCCGCCTGTTAGCAGCAATAACAGGGTAATAAGCGACAATAAAACCAACAGGGTATTTCGTAGGGAGAGGGATTTTGGCATCGTTATTTTCCGGTTGTAAGATATACAGAAACTATCGACAACAACCGGAAAAAGTTTAGGTGTTTAAGTAAAATCTGTGTCTCACTTCGGCGTCGCTGCCGGGCCGACTCGTGTTACCGGCGAGCTCTGTCGATTTTCCCAAAGCACCGTCAGACCGCGCTGCAACGCAATGAAAATAAATAACAAAACGCCAATGGCAATTTTCGTCCACCATGAACTGAGCGTGCCGTCGAAGTTAATGTAGGTCTGGATCAGCCCCTGAATCGCCACGCCAAACAGCGTTCCAAGAACCGTACCGACCCCACCGCTCAGCAACGTACCACCGATCACCACCGAAGCGATCGCATCCAGCTCTACACCCACTCCCGCCAGCGCGTAGCCAGCCTGGGTGTAAACAGAAAAGACAATCCCGGCCAGCGTCGCCAGCCCGGTTGACAGCATATAAATGCGGATCGTGGTGCTACGGGTGGAAATCCCCATCAGGTTCGCCGATGTCGCATTCCCGCCAATGGCATACACCTGATTGCCAAACCGGGTGCGATGCGCGAGGAAAATCCCAATGACCACCACCGCCAGCATCAGCAGGCCCATCGCGCTCAGACGCCCACCGCCGGGGATTTTCCACGCCAGGCTGGAAAGCGTGTCATAGATGGGATGATTAATCGGGATCGACTCTTCCGATACCAGGTAACTGACCCCGCGCAGGAAAAACATACCGGCAAGCGTGATGATAAACGCCGGGATCTTCAGCGCATCAATCAGCAACCCCATGAACGCGCCAAACGCGCAGCCCATCGCCAACACCAGCGGAAACGCCAGTAACGGCGAGATCCCCCAGTAGCCGATAGCCTTCGCCAGGAATACGCCGGTGAAGGCGATCACCGATCCCACGGAGAGATCGATCCCGCCGGAGAGGATCACAAAGGTCATCCCCACGGCGATGATCCCCAGGAAGGCATTATCGGTCAGAATGTTGCAGATCACGCGCGTGGAGGCAAAGCCGGGAAACTGCGTCAGACAATAGAGATAGCCCAGCACGAAAACCCCGAGGGTGATCATTAACGGTAAATTACGTTTTATCACGACCACGCACTCCTTTTAGCAAACTGATAAAGCGCTGTGACTGCACAATCAGTACGCACAGCACCACGATGGCTTTGACCACCTGGTTCATCTCCGGCGGAAACCCGGACAGCAGGATCCCGGTGTTCATCCCCTGAATGATCAGCGCGCCCACCACTGATAGCAGCAGATTAAAGCGCCCGCCCATCAGGGAACCGCCGCCGATCACCACCGCCAGAATGGCGTCCAGCTCCAGCCACAAGCCGGCGTTGTTGGCATCGGCACCGCGAATATCCGCCGTGACGATAATCCCGGCAATTGCTGCGCACAGCCCGCTCAACACATAGGTGAGCATAACGATGACTCGTGTGTTGACGCCGGCATTTTTCGCTGCCCGGATGTTAATCCCCACCGCTTCAATAAACATCCCGAGCGCCGTTCGCCGGGTCAACAGCCAGAACAGCAGCAGCGTGATCAGCGCGATAATCACCGGCGTGGGAAACAGCAGCAGCGAGCCGCTGCCGAACCAGGAGAGCGTGGGCGAGTTGAAGGTGACAATCTGTCCAGAGGTGATCAGTTGCGCCACGCCGCGACCCGCCACCATCAGGATTAGCGTGGCGACAAACGGCTGAATTTTGAGGATCGCCACCAGGACGCCGTTCCACAGGCCAGCCAGCACGCCGGTCCCCAATGCGGCAAGCAGGACCACTGGCAGGCTGTGACCGGCGACGGTCATCGCCGCGGTCGTGGCGCCGGCAATCGCCATCACCGCGCCAACGGAAAGGTCAATGCCGCCGGTGGCAATAACCAGCGTCATCCCTATCGCCAACAGCGCGACGGGAGCGGCGCGATTCAGGATATCGATCGGGCTGCCGAACAGACGACCGTCCTGCAAGATAATCTGGTAAAAGTGGGGGGCGACGAGGCTGTCCACCAACAGCACCAGCAGCAGCGCAATCAGCTGCGGCATACCGGTCGGCCAGCGAAAGCGTCGCTTTGGCGGCGTGGTTTGCGGAAGAGATTGGGGCATCACAAGAGTCTCCTTACGCCGCGATGGCGTTCATGATCGCCGGAACGGACAGTTCAGCCAGCGGGATCTCCGCCACCTGTTTGCGGTCACGCATGATGATCACCCGATCCGCATAGCCTACCAGTTCCTCCAGCTCCGAGGAGATCACCAGCAGCGCCAGACCATCGGCGCACAGCGTTTCGATCAGGCGGATGATCTCGGCATGCGCGCCTACGTCGATCCCTCGCGTCGGTTCATCGAGGATCAGAAACTGTGGTTTAGTCAGCAGCCAGCGCGATAGCAGCACTTTTTGCTGGTTGCCGCCGGAGAGAAACTCGATCGGCTGTTCTGCGCTGGGGGTGCGAATGCCAAGCTGACGGATAAACCGCTCGGCAATGTCGTTTTGTTCTTTGCGCGCAATCGGCCGCAACCAGCCGCGCTGGGCCTGCAATGCCAGGATGATGTTTTCGCGCACCGAGGCGGCGGCAATAATACCGTCCGTTTTGCGATCCTCCGGACAAAAACCGATCCCCAGGCATGATGCCTGATGAGGGGATCGCAGCGTCTGCGGTTTTCCTCTGATCAGCGCGCTGCCGCTGTCCGCCGGTTTGATACCGAAAATCACCTCGGCCGTTTCGGTGCGCCCGGATCCAAGCAGTCCCGCCAGACCGACGATCTCACCAGGTCGTACTTCGAGATCGAACGGGGAGATCGTCCCTTTCTTACCGAAACCTTTGAACGCGGCCACCGGTTTATCACTCAACAAGGTACGCCCCGCACGCTGTAACGCATGAGTGTCCAGCTCGCGTCCCAGCATCATTTTGACCAGTTCAATCTGCGGCAGCTCGCGGGTTTCCCGACAGCCGACAAAACTGCCGTTACGCAGGACGGTGATCCGATCGCTGACCTGATAAACCTGATCAAGAAAATGGGTGACGAAGATCAGACTCACGCCGCGATCGCGCAGATGCCGCATTAAGCCGAACAGCATCTCAACCTCTTGCGTATCGAGACTGGCGGTAGGTTCATCAAGGATCAGAACTTTGGCAGAAAGATCGATCGCCCGGCAGATCGCGACGATCTGTTGCATCGCCACCGAATAGCGGTTCAGCGGTTCGCGCACGTCGAGGGAAAAACCGTAAGACGCCATTAGCGCCGTAGCGCGCTTTTCCATCTCTTTGCGCCGTAGCAGGCCAAATCGACGCGGTTCACGACCAATAAACAGGTTATCCGCCACCGACATATTCGGCAGCAGGTTCACTTCCTGATACACCGTGCCAATGCCCAGCTGTTGGGCATGTGCGGTATTTCTGGGGGAGATGGCACTGCCTTCCAGCCAGATACTACCGCGATCGGCATGATAGACGCCGGTCAGTGCTTTGATGAGCGTGGATTTTCCGGCCCCGTTCTCGCCGAGCAGCGCCATAATTTCGCCGCGACGCAGACTGAAATCGACGTTATCCAGCGCTTTGACGCCAGGAAAGAATTTACTTAATCCCTCTGTACGGAGGATCTCCTGGTGTTGTTCCGCGATCATAATAGCCCTCCGCGACAAGAGTGTGACTCTGGAGGCCCGTAGGCCGGATAAGGCGGTTACGTTGCCATCCGGCAGAACCTTTGCCTGATGGCGCTTCGCTTATCAGGCCTACGGTGTTAGGTATGCCCCCAGAACGGGTCTGAACTTAGTAGCCCATGTTTTTCTTCTTCTCTAACTCTTCTTTCGCGGTATCCGGCAGATACAGCGTCGACTTGGTGATCGTGACCTTCTCAGGCATCGTGCCATCTTTCTTGAACTTCTCGAGCGCGTCGAAGGCCGGGCCTGCCATGTTCGGCGTCAGTTCAACGCTGGCATTCGCTTCACCGTCGATCATCGCTTTGTAGATGTCCGGTACGCCGTCAATAGAACCGGTCAGAATATCTTTGCCCGGTTTCAGCCCCGCTTCTTTGATCGCCTGAATAGCCCCGATCACCATGTCATCGTTATGGGCATAAACCATGCAGATGTTCTTGCCGTTGTTCTCGGCTTTGATAAAGCTCTCCATCACCTCTTTACCTTTACTACGGGTAAAGTCGCCGGACTGAGAGCGGATAATTTTGATGTTTGGTGCTTTGGCGATGGCTTCAGCAAACCCTTTCTTACGGTCAATCGCCACGCTGGCCCCGACGGTACCCTGCAGCTCAACCACATTACACGGCTTGCCGTTCACCTCTTTGATCAGCCAGTCGCCGATCAGTTGACCTTCCAGCACGTTGTTAGCGGTGACGGTGGTCATATAGAGAGATTTGTCTTTGACATCGATGGAACGATCGAGCAAGAAGACCGGGATCTCAGCATCTTTCGCTTCCTTCAGCACCGGCTCCCACCCTGTTGCCACTACCGGCGCAATAAAGATGGCATCGACGCCCTGAGCGACAAAGGAACGCACGGCTTTAATCTGGTTTTCCTGCTTTTGCTGACCGTCAGCGATTTTCAGCGTGATGCCGCGCTTCTCGGCCTCGCTTTTCGCCACGTTGGTCTCTGCGGCGCGCCAGCCGGACTCAGAGCCGACCTGCGAAAATCCTACGGTTAATGGGGCGGCCATGGCCATAGACGACATGGCTGCCGAAACTGCTGTGACGATAAGTAAGCGCTTCCACATAACTGTGTCCTCGTAGGGTAGGTTATTGTTGGTTAAGAAACAGTCGCGAAAAAACTATAGACAATCGAGCATGTAACGGATTGCGTTACATCACACTTCAAAAAAGTAAATAGAACGTTAATCACAAGTTTGTAATCGCTTTCATTTACCTATGAAAAAAGCGGCTGAAGATATGGATTTTTCTGTCATGCGAGTGGTCTGAAAAGACCAGCGGGAGACGAGTGAAAACGAAATCAGGCGGAGACATTCGGCGCGAGATAGCTATAATACTCGCCACTTGTTTACGACACAGTTAAAGGAAACAGACATGAGCTTACTCAACGTCCCTGCGGGCAAAGACCTGCCGGAAGATATCTACGTTGTTATCGAGATCCCGGCTAACGCCGATCCGATCAAATACGAAGTCGACAAAGAGAGCGGCGCACTGTTCGTTGACCGCTTCATGTCCACCGCGATGTTCTATCCGTGCAACTACGGTTACATCAACCACACCCTGTCCCTGGACGGTGACCCGGTTGACGTACTGGTCCCGACCCCGTATCCGCTGCAGCCAGGCTCCGTTATCCGTTGCCGTCCGGTTGGCGTACTGAAAATGACCGACGAATCCGGTGAAGATGCGAAACTGGTTGCTGTACCGCACACCAAGCTGAGCAAAGAGTACGATCACATCAACGATGTGAACGACCTGCCGGAACTGCTGAAAGCGCAGATCACGCACTTCTTCGAGCACTATAAAGATCTCGAAAAAGGCAAATGGGTGAAAGTCGACGGTTGGGACAACGCTGAAGCGGCGAAAGCTGAAATCGTTGCCTCCTTCGAGCGTGCGGCGAAGAAGTAATTCGTCCTGTCGAGCGAAGCCCCGCATGTCGGGGCTTTTTTGTGTCCGTAAACGCGAGTCACCGACACAAAAAACTACGCCACCCGAAGGTGGCGTGGTAAAAGTGCTGGCAAACAAGGAAATGCCTGATGACGCTACGCTTATCAGGCCTACCCTGCGCGCTACTCAGTACTGGTCTCTGTCTAACCAGTTACCGCTTTCGATCAGTGTTAATCCCTCCACCGGGCGCTGGTACACGTACATCCATGCACTGCCATACGGCGTCTGGATCAACTGGCGCGCGTATTCACCGCCGCGGGTGCGCAGCGCATCCAGTTCGGCCAGAGTGGCGTTATCAATACGATAAACCTCACCGTGTACCGTTCCGTTCCCCGGAACTGCGCCTGGATAGTGGCCCAGGCTATACAACTGGTAGTTATCGATACTGTAATCGCCCAGCAACTGGGCGTTGGTCATCCAGTGGCTGTTGCCTTGTTTGGTTCGTAAACTGCCGTAGACAAATATTCGCATTGCTAAAACTCAAACTGATAGAGCAAATCCAGTGCCTGATCTACGCCAGACACGGCTTCCAGATATAGCTTAGGCATCAGGCGATAACGTAACGTGAGTGTCGCCAGTGAGTCAAATATACCCACACCATATTTCACCTGCAGACCTGGCAGTACGTATCCGCTGACGACCACCTGGGAGGAGTCGCCCACCCCCTGAGTATCCAGTGCCAGATTGCTTACGCCAAATGTCTCCCCGATTTTACCCACAACCTGACCACTTTGTGCAACCCCCAGGCCAATGAGCATTGAGGTCATCGCCGCGCTGTCGCTCTGATCGCTGCTCAGACCCTGGCCGCGCAACAGATAAGAGAGCGCTTCCTGCTGCGACATTGCCGGATCAGAGAAGATCTCAGCCTTCGGTTCATCTGCCGTTCCGGTGACGCGAACACCCGCGATCACGTCATCTTCGGTGGCTTCCGGGTTACGAATAGCCTCGATATTCAGCAACGGTTGGTCCGGCGGTCCAGAGAACAACAGTTCGCCTTTCCGCACAATCAGATCCTGACCGTAGGCGTGGAAACGGCCTTCCGGAATGTTGATCTGTCCGTTCAGCCCCAGCCCTTGCTTATCCTGCACCACGTTCAGATCGCCTGTCAGACGGGCTTTCAGACCAAACGCATTCATCCGCACGTTGTTACCCACATGCACAATCAGATTGCTGTTGATCGGGATCCCGGCGCTCTGCGGCTTCTCAGGCTGCAGGTCGTTATTGAGCATCACTTCATCGCTGGAGACGCCCACCGCGCTCTCTGGCAAGTCATGAACCACAATACGCGCCCACGGCACGTCCACCCGGCCATCGAGAGTGAACAGACTCGGCGTCGCTTCAAACACGACATCCGGAGAAACATCCAGTCGCACCATCGGCGGTACGGTGATACGTACCCTGCTGCCTTTCGCCGCCACACGCGCACGCCAGTTGTCGATCTGACTCCAGTCCGCGTCGCCGCTTAAGTTGATCTGCCCCTGCTGGGTTCGTATCACCCCGGCAAGCGTCGAGCGGGTACCGTTGAAATTCATCGCCAGTTGGCTCGGCTGCATATCAAACGGCATAAAGTTGCCGTCGATATCCAGCCCGCTTAGTTGCAGTTGCCCAAACATTTGCGGGCTCTGTACATCGCCGCCCAGACGCAGATTGGCGCTCAGCATCCCCGCCGCCTTTTCGCCGCGCGCGAAGATCGGGTTGACCATCGCCAGATTCACGTTGCGAATGTTGACGTTGCCGCCCAGGTTACGACGCCCTTGCGGATCGGTCACCTGCACCTGTCCGTCAAGCTGACCATTATTGGTCAGGCGGATCCGCCAGCCCAGTTCTGCACGATTGTTGCGCAGATCGGCTGTCACGTTCAGGGTATCGAACGCCAGCGGCAGCGGCGCATCGTTCACCGTCTGCGTCACCTTCACGTTACGCCCGGAGAGCGTGACATTACCCTGCGGCAGCCCTTCTTTGGTGGTGTCCCACGAAACGTCCGCTTTGCCAGTAAATACACCACTGGCCTGCGTCGCCTCCGGCATAAACGGTTTCAGCATCGCCAGATCAAAGCGGTTAAGATTCACTACCGCCCGCCCTTTGGCACCCGCATCGATGGTTTGCGGCACGCACAGTTCAGCATTCGGGTTGGCCCAGCAGTGCGGCCCGATACTGATTTTCTGCTCTTTGTTACGATAGTCCAGCGCGATGGCGCGAGTCAGGGTCAATGGCCCGACCGGCGTCTGGAAGCGGGTATTGCTCAGCGAGCCTTTCCAGCGCTCTTCTTTACGATCAAAACTCCCCGCCAGATCGAGCTGGCCGGAGACCGGCTCGCCCTGAACACGTAATTGCAACTCGTGCTGCTTCTCGCTGCCTTTGGCGTTCAGGGTCACAAGGTTGATGTTCACGTCGGGCTGCGAAATACGTTCAACCCGTACACTGAGGTTACCGGCAATCTGATCCGTCGATTTGATATCGCCTTCCACACGCACCTGCGCCACGGACAGTTCCTGCCAGCGCAGCCCGCGGGCGGTGATATCCGCCAGCAGTTGCGGAGCGTCGACGGTACCGCGCACCTTGACCAACCCTTTTGCCGTACCACCGAGTCCCGGCAGCGCGTTGTCCAGTCCCGGCGCGTCGATGATCGCATCCAGATTGAGATCTTTTACGCCCAGCTCGCCTTTCACATCGGCGCTGTTTGGTCCCAGTTCCAGATGCAGGCCCGGAATGGTCCACTGCAAATAGCTGTTGCCTTTCAGCGATCCGTTGACGTTAACCTTGTTCTGCTTAACGTTCCCGGTCAGTTTCAGCTCCGGCACGTCCATCTGCCAGGTGCCGCCATACAGGCTGCCCCGGGTTTTGATCAGGCCATTGAGCTTCGACGGCCAGTCGGGGAGCTCTTTCGCGGTGTTGATGCCGTCCAGCGTCAACTCGCCTCGCCAGCTGATCGCCTGTTGCCAGTCCACCAGTGCTTTCAGCTCGGTTTTCCCTTCCAGCGCCGCCACGCTGAGTTTATCGAGATTAATTTGCTGTTCGTTGCCTTTCGCATCAAGGGTAATGGTCGCCGGCGGGATATCCTGCCCTTTCACCGCCGTACGCATCGACAGCGTGTAGTCCGTCATCTTGCCGGTGAGCTTGAGCTTGATATCGTCGGCCTGGAACTGTTTGTCGCCGGTAAAGGGCCAGTAAATCTGCTTACTGACCACCTCCAGATTCAGCGGCAGGCCGGCTTCCGCCAGACGCGTCTGGGCACGCAGATCCATGTCCACCGGCCCGGAAAGGTTAACACCCACTTCCAGTTGTTCACGCAGCGCCCCACCCACCTTCAGCTTCACCTTCTCGCCCTTCAGCGGATCGACGTTCAGCGTGCTGTTCAGGGTGATGTCTACCGGCCAGTTATTGGTCAACTGGGCCGTACCGCTGGCATTCACCGTACCCTGACTGGAGTCGATATCGAGCGCATCGAGCTTCATGTTGCCGTCGATGCTGCTTACTTTCAGCAGCAGGTTATACACCGTCAGGTCAGTATCGCCGGTGATACGCAGTTGTTCGCCTTTAAACGCTTCAATATTGAGATTGAGCGGCAGATGCACGTCCGTCATCTCCGGCAGAACCGGCTGCGAAAACAGATCTTTCAGCGTTTCACCAAGCGGTTTTTCATCCGGCTGCGGGTTCTGGATCTTCGGCTCGACCACCTCTTCCTGAGCCACCTCCGCCACTTTCGGCAGCGCGATCAGCAATCCCTGTAACGACGTGGGTTTCAGGGTCAGATCCTTCTCTTGCCAGTGCAAGCCGGAGGTAAAATCCATCACCGACACGATGGTGTCATCGATTTTAATATTGACGTTATTTAGCGCCACGCGAGAAAGCGTGATCGGATACGGCGTGGAGAGATTCAGCGGCCCGCTGTCCTCTTCTTCCTCTACCTGCTCAGAAGGCGGCATTTTTTTACTGTCGATCGCCACATTAATGTCTTTGAGCGACAGATCGTTCACGCACAGGCTGCTGTTCCACAGGCAATTCAACCCGACCGCCAGATGCACTTCCCCGGCGTTAACCGCCACACCAGGCTGGTCAAAGCGGATATTTTTCAGCGACAAATCACGCCAGCCGCCGGTGACCTGACCAATTTCCAGCCCCGGTACCCAGCGATTTGCCGCATTGAAGATCAGATGCAGGCCGGTTGTTGTTCCAACCAGAAACGCCACCGTTCCCAGCAACAGCAGGATAAAAATTAGGATGCCGAGGCTTATCTTCTTCCATAAACTCATAATTCAGGCCCCAGACCGATGTAAAACTGTAAACCGTGCTCCTCTTTGTCGCCGACCGGCACGGCAAAATCGAGCTTAATTGGCCCAACCGGAGACTGCCAGCGTACCCCCACCCCGGCGCCGGTTTTGAAATCGCTTTTGCGGATATCACTGACCGCTTCACCGCTATCGACAAACATCGCCCCCCACCATTTACCGGTCACGTTGTACTGGTATTCCAGCGATCCGGTCACCAGCTTCGAGGCCCCTTTCAGATCGCCGTTGCTGTACTTCGGAGAAATGGATTTGTATTTATAGCCGCGAATACTGCGGTCCCCCCCGGCGAAGAAACGCAGGTCCGGTGGCACCTTGTCGAAATCACCGGTTTCGATCCAACCCAGGTTGCCACGCGTGACGAAACGATGACGATCGTACAGGGTACGGATCCAGACGTTTTGCGCCTGAAAGACCGAGAAGTCGACATCAGAGCCCCAGGCGGTGTTGGAATAATCAATAGAGTAACGCTGGGAATCGCCCCAGGTGGGCATCAGTCCGCCGCGCGAACGGGTTCGGCTGATCATCACGCCGGGATAGAGCAGCATGGTAGTGTTCGTCACCTGCCCCTGCGTAAAGTGGTCGAGACTCCAGCGCAGGTTAATGGCGCGCTGCCAGCCGCTGGAAAGGTCCCAGTAGCGGGAAACCGCAAGCGTGGTGGAGTCCTGTTCGGTATCGTTGAGATCGGTACGCTTAAAGCCGCCCTGTACCAGATAGTACTGCTCCAGCGGGTTCTTCAGCAGCGGCATTTTGTAGCTGAAATCCAGTTGCTGTTCAGGCGATGAGATACTGGCGCTGGTCGTCAGGCTGTGACCGTAGGAGTTCATCCACGGTTTTTTCCACGTGGTCTTCACGCGCGGCCCCACGTCGGTGGAATACCCCACCCCGGTCTCAATGGTGTTTTCCGTTCGCGGTGAAACCACACCCTTCAGCGGCAGTACTTTGGTTTTTCGCGCTTTGTCGAATTCGGGCGCCACAACCACGGAATTAAACCAGCCAGTCGCCGAGAGTCGACGGTTCAGCTCGCCGAGATCTTTTGACTCGTATGCATCCCCTTCTTTAAAGGGCACCAGATTTTGCAGATACTCCTCGCGGATCTGCGAACCTTCAAAGGAGACGTGACCAAAGCGATAACGTTCACCACTGTCGTAATCGATATCCCAGAACGCCTGATGGCGATCAAGCGCAATACCCAACTGGCTCTTATTAAATTCGCTGTCGAAATACCCTTTACGTAGCGCCACGCTGGTGAGGGATTTTTTAAAGCTGTCATAATCCCCATGATCGAGCACCGTACCGATTGCCGGACGCGTTTTCAGCAGATCCAGGTAATCTCTGTCGGTACGCGCGCCGCCGCGTAAAATGACTTCTGTTCCGCCAATGCGCACCGGTTCACCGGGTGTCACTTTGGCTACCAGTACCTGACGCCCTTTCGCCGGAGGCGGACGCAGATCGAAATCGATGGTCGGTTCATAATAACCGAGCGCCTTCAGCCCTTCGCGGATAGCGTCATCCACGCGCGCGCGAAAACGCCGATCCGGCGTGACTTCATCACTCTGGATAGTTGAGAGTTGTGCCCGGACGTTTTTCTCCAGTTCTCCTGATAGCCCTTCGACCTGTAGACGGACGTTCGCGGCAAAAGCAGAACTACTCAAACACAGCAGGCTCACCCAACATAACTGACGGATATGTGGCACTTTTTCTCCTGAAATCCCTTATTTCCACCCCTGGAAAAAAATCATAACGCCGCTCCACGGCTTAACAAAAACCCAACAATTGGGGTTGAAAAACAGACGACACCCCAAATATTTCTTATGTTTACTGTAGACGTATTCGTAACGGTTATTGTGTGCAAATACGCGTCTTGTTACAACCTTAACCCCAATTACTGATTTTCGGGAGAACGGCACCATGAGTTTATTTGATAAAAAGCATCTGATTTCACCGTCAGATGCCCTCCCTGGGCGCAATACCCCGATGCCCGTGGCGACGCTGCATGCCGTCAACGAACACTCGATGACAAATGTCCCCGAAGGGATGGAAATCGCCATTTTCGCCATGGGCTGTTTCTGGGGCGTAGAGCGGTTGTTCTGGCAACTGCCTGGCGTTTACAGCACCGCGGCAGGATACAGCGGTGGCTATACGCCCAACCCCACCTACCGGGAAGTCTGCTCCGGTGAAACGGGCCACGCCGAAGCGGTGCGCGTGGTGTACGACCCGGCGGTCATCAGTTATGAGCAATTGCTGCAGGTGTTCTGGGAAAACCACGATCCGGCACAGGGCATGCAGCAGGGCAATGACCACGGCACTCAGTATCGTTCGGCTATCTATCCGCTGACGCCGGAACAGGACAGCGCCGCGCGCGCAAGCCTGGAGCGTTTCCAGGCCGCCATGCGCGCAGCGGGCGACGACCGTCCTATCACCACCGAAATCAGCAACGCGACGCCGTTCTATTACGCTGAGGAAGACCATCAGCAGTATCTGCACAAAAACCCGTACGGCTACTGCGGTATCGGCGGGATTGGCGTCTGTTTACCGCCTGGAACAAAATAGAGATTATCAGGGTCCTGAGGGACCCTTTCTTTTTCATCAGTCCCGTAAGCGATAATTAATGGCATTCTCTCCATGAGCCATCGCCAGCCGCGTTTCAGATAAACAAATAGACAAAACTAATAGTTAATAACTATTTTCAATACTCTACATACCATTTGAACCAACAGATTGTTCACTTCCCCTACAAAGCAATAACTAAAAAATAACTATATGTTTATTAGCTATTGCAATTAATCATTCGTTGCCATCATGCCTCGTGCACCAGGCCCGATTACCCCTTGAACGTCTGTATGATGGGCCCATCCAACATCGTAGATAACAAATATAAAATTTTAACACCTCGCTGCAAAATTGTAATAATCAAGTAAACCAACCATATAGCAATAATAATTTCATCCAAAATTAGATTATAATCTCCTTGAATGGTTTACATAGAATGTCATAATTTAATTTTCAAACAGAAACACTTAATTACAAAACTTCAAGTGAGCATGGGATTTTTCCATATTGCCACCCATAGATACACCATATGGAAATAACATACGATCACGATATCACTTATATATTATTCTATGGAGCCAGGCTATGAATAGAAAATTAAAATTAATATCAGCAATGGTATTATCATCAGTTGCCATCGGTAATGCGCATGCTGCGTTGACGGATGATCAGGGAACTGTACATTTCCAGGGGAAAATTATTAATCCGCCCTGTGAAGTATCAACAGATTCAAAGACGGTAAACGTGACTTTCACGCCTATGGTCGCAACTACCTTTGCCGCTATCGGCTCTGAAAATCCGCAAACCCAGGACGTAGTGATTAATCTGAAATCCTGTCCAGCCGATACCACCATCAACCTGACGTTCTCTGGTGCGACTGCCACGACCAGCGATCAGCTGAAAGCAATGACAGGTTCGGATGCCACGGGTGTCGGTATTGTCATGTATGGAACTGGCAGTGCAGCTAGTACAAAAGTTGTTTTTGACAACAAGCCGGATGCGGCCTTTGCACAAACTACGCCAGCCGGTGAAGCCAGTGACCTGGCGTTTAATTATAAGGCTAAAGTTGTTGCAACTGTCACGCCAGCGGATATCAAAGGTGGCGATTTCACGGCAGATACAACCTATACCATTTCCTATCCTTAATGATAAAAGCGTAGAGAAGGCATATTGAATGATATGCCTTTCTGGCTTGCCTTATGATTTGTGAATGATGAAAAAATTAATACGTAATTCCTTTTTGTTAACATCTATATTAACGTGCGCGCCAGCGATTTCAGGTGTGCAGGTTGGCGCAACCCGTATTGTGTACCCATCCAATAGTGATGAGGTTCAGTTGACTGTTCAAAGTAAAAGCACATCAACGAATCATCTGGTTCAGGCATGGGTAAGTAATATAGACGATCAAGGTGATGCGCCTTTTATTGCTACCCCCCCTCTTATGAAGCTTGGAGCAGGCCAGGAAACTATTTTCCATTTTATTTATGCCAAAAAAGGAGCTGAACTTCCTAAAGACAGGGAGTCCGTATTCTGGGCTAATATTAAATTTATCGCCAGCACGCCTGAAAACATGCGCGATCAGAGTAAATTGCAGATTGCATCCAGAACGCGCATTAAGCTTTTTTATCGCCCGACATCTCTTAAGGATAACGAGGCTTTTAGCGCCTACGAAAAAATTAATTTTTCAAGGCAGGGTAATGCACTGAATATAACCAACCCAACCCCTTTTTATGTGACATTTAACTCTATTACTGTTGATGGCAAACCTGTCACTGCCCCAAAAGATACCTTAACAGCCATGACAATGATGGTGGCACCGTATGGGCATATTTCACTGCCAGCAGCATTAAAAGCGAATTCAGTGATCAAATGGAACGCTATTAGCGATTACGGCAGCGCCACACCGAGTAAAGAATCTGTATTAAAATAAGGTTGAATAGAATGGCCAGAGGCGATATAAGCAGTCAAAATCGTTCGGAAAGGTTTGCTTATTCTGCATTAGCCTTAGCGGTAATGCTCTTGAGCACTTATGCCGTTGCGGAAGACCAGTTTAATCTGAACGCCTTAAGCCATGATACGCCACTCGCCGACAGCAATATCCTGCAAAAGTATATTGCCGATAACGAAATGCTGGAAGGCAGTTTTTTATCAACTATTTATTTTAATTCTAATTATGTAGAGAAAAAAGAAATCAACTACAAACTCTCTACAGATAGAAACCGACTTGTTCCTGCTCTCACCAAAGCAGATTTACGTCGTTACGGTGTCAACGTTGATGTGCTCTCAGGCTTTCAAAAAGTGAAGGACGAAGACACCATTGGGAATATTGGGCAATATATAGACGGTGCCAGTTATACCTATAGCGAGAAAACGCAGCGTCTGGATATCCGCGTACCACAGATAGCCTTAAATCAGGAAGCGAAAGACGCGGTCTCACCCGAATTATGGGATGATGGCTTACCTGCCCTCCTGTTAGGCTACTATTATAGTGGATCACAGTTGTACGCCCGAAACAGTAGCGACGGAAATACAAACAGTAATTTTTTAAGTTTAAACTCGGGTGCTAATCTTGGCGGATGGCGGCTGCGCAATGTATCGAACTATTCCGGCGAAAAGTGGGACGAGCTTTCAACAACGTTGACGCATGATATTAAAACGTTGCGCAGCCAATTTTTAGCCGGGGACAGCAGCACACCTTCGGACATTTTTGATAGCATTCAGTTTCGCGGCGTCAGAGTCTATTCTGATTCCACTATGCATCCTTATAGCGAGCAAGGATTTGCGCCGCTGATTCGTGGTATCGCGCACAGTGATGCTAAAGTCACCATCAAACAAAATGGCTATAAAATTTACGAAACCTACGTCGCTCCTGGCACGTTTGAAATTCGGGATATTAATCAGGTTTCATCCGGGAGTGACTTCGACGTTATCGTGACCGAAGTTGACGGCAGCGAACATACTTTTACCCAATCGTCTTCCTCCTTACCGGTCATGCTGCGTAGTGGCAGTTATAGTTATAGCGTGGCCTACGGCAAATATCAGAGCAATGATGTTTCCGACGCGCCTGATTTCGGCCAGGCTCAGCTTATTTATGGTATGCCATGGGGAATGACTGTCTATGGTGGGCTGATTGGTGCCGATATATATCAGTCTGCTGCTCTGGGTATTGGTATGGATT
The DNA here is from genome assembly GCF_001297795.1 of Citrobacter sp. CtB7.12. Taxonomy (NCBI): domain Bacteria; kingdom Pseudomonadati; phylum Pseudomonadota; class Gammaproteobacteria; order Enterobacterales; family Enterobacteriaceae; genus Citrobacter; species Citrobacter sp. CtB7.12. Next base: position 20,815 of record NZ_LIFT01000023.1, read on the forward strand.
TGCACGCTGTGGGCTCAATTTCTTTTGATGCCACTCAGGCCAAAAGCCAGCTTAATGATGATCAAAATGAAACCGGTATGTCATACCGTCTTCAGTATGCGAAAAACATAGATGCGACTAACACTAACCTGACTATCGCCAGTTATCGCTATTCTTCTGCAAATTTTTACACTTTTGCGGAAACACTTAACCATCGAGACTCAGCGGATATAGCCGATGATATGTACTCCTACAGAGATCTCTATAACCGCCGGAGCCGTGCACAAATCAACATCAGTCAAGCATTGGGAGAATGGGGTAGCTTATATCTGTCGGCTTATCAGCAGGATTACTGGAAACTGAATAAGTCTGAGCGTAATTTCACGTTAGGCTATAACGTGATGCTCAATAATGTTTCGTACTCATTTAACGCGTCACAAACGCAGATGCCCACCAGCCAAACGGATACGCAATATTTATTAACCATTGGTATTCCATTGGATAAATGGTTGCCGCAAACCTGGGCGACTTATGCACTTAACTCTTCACAGCAAGGCAATGCGGGACACCAGCTTGGTATTAATGGCATTGCGCTGAAAGACAATAACTTAACTTACAATATACAACAGTCATACTCAGAGCAGAACAACGCAACAAGCGGCAGCATGAATGCCGCTTATCGCGGCTCATCCGGTACACTGAGCGGTGGTTACAGTTATGATAATAATAGTCAGCGCGTGAATTACAGTGCACAGGGCGGCATAATCGCTCATCCTTTTGGTGTAACCTTAGCGCAAACCTTACCGGAAACCATGACATTAGTTCGCGCACCCGGTGCCGCAAATATTAACGTCAGCGGCGCATCAGGTATTTATACGGATAAACGTGGTTATGCCGTAGTTCCTTACAGTAATCCCTATCGGCAAAACACTATATCGCTGAATACCAGTGGCAGTAGAAATAGTGATATTAGCGATCCGGTAAAAACTGTCGTACCGACTCGTGGTGCAGTGGCTCTCGCGGATTATAAAGTGCGCAGTGGAGCACGTGTGCTTTTTACATTGCTGCACGGTAATAGTACTGTTCCCTTTGGCGCTCTGGTCTCAACCCCGCAAGAGGAAGAGAACCCAACCAGCCTCGTCGACGATCACGGTCAGGTTTATATCACCGGTGTCTCCAAAGGGATGAAACTGGTGGCCCTATGGGGAAATGGCAGTGATCATACTTGTGAGACGCACGTCCCCTCATTATCCGAAAGCGCTGACAGCGAAGCGACCGTAATGCGCCTCTCGCTGGAATGCCATTAATATTGCCAGGTGACAAGATGCGAAATAAAGAATGAGTCCGTGCTGCCGTGATAACGTCTCTTTCTCCTCATGGAGATACCACAACACCGGTACGCGTCCGATATTAATGTTACCTGTCTGAAAATGATCCGTACCAGCATAAAATTTAATAGTACGACGATAAATGGAAAAAACACTATGCTTCAGTTAGATAATGTTGATATACCCTCCTCTGCTCAAGGGGGCGGTATTCAAATTCCATCCAATATCCAACCTGTTTATTTCATTGGACAATATGATTTATTAACTCACATAACAACACAAGTGACCTTGTCCTGTCAGACCTGTTTAATAGGCTTAACCGCGCTATTAAGACCGTAGATGTCAACGCAACGGCGACATTCGATATGATTTAGCGTTACTACTTTACGGATTAATTATGATTTCACGTTTTATACTGACCTGGATACTGCGTATTTTCTTTAGTGTCTGTGCAATATCTTTATCCTGCTCAGCATGGGCAGATTGTACCCTGAGGAACGGTACAAGTACCGTTTTACAGCAAATCAATATACCTGCATTAAGGTTAAATTATACTAACCCGGCAGATACTATTCTTTGGGAAAGCCCCGTTATCACTGCCTCCACTATGGCGGATATCTATTGTTATACTGATCAAGTGGTTGAATCAGGCTATCAATCAGCAAAGACACCGGTAAGTGACATTTCTACTTCCTATGTTTATGAAACAAACAATCCTGGCATTGGTATAAAAATCCTGGCCGGTCAGGATATGTCCAATTTAATCCCCATGGCCTGGCCGCATGGGACTGAGCAAGCTAAGGCGAGTTACGCTTACAAGCAACAAAATTACTTTAAAGTTCAATTAATTGCTACCGGGTCACGAATTACTACCGGTGTCCTGAATTTAACTAATTACAGCGTTGAACGTGTGTTTGGCTCTGCCCGTCAGTATTTAATGTCCTTTAATCCAACCTCGGTGTTCGTGCAATCTGTTGGCTGTGATATTGAAACCAAAGATATTACCGTCCCATTAACAGGATCACAGGGGATTGCTATCACATCACTTCCTCGTTCCGGCAACACCACCTCTCCCGTAAGCTTTGATATTGTTCTTAATTGCGAACAGGGCACGAATGTGAACATAAAATTTGACGGCACCACCACCGACGGTCAAAAAAAGACGTTGGCGTTGGATAATCCTAATCAGAGTTCCTCCGCTCGCGGTGTTGGCGTACAAGTGATGTATAACTACCAGCCCGTCACCTTCGGAAAAGAGGTTTATTTACTGAGCAATGCAGATTCAACGACGATTACCTTGCCTTTTCAGGCGTGGCTGATTCGTCTGAGCGATGCCATCGAGGCCGGAGACGTCAACGCAACGGCGACATTTGATATGATTTATCGCTGATGGTTTTCTCACTTGCCAACAGAAAGAGATCGACGTTTACCCACCGCTAGCGGCCTGCCCCGCCCTTACGCTATACTAGCCCCTGAACTTACCGGCTCACCTCCACGGGCCGGTTTTCATTAAGTTTTACCACATGGATTTATCAACTTCCCTTCCGAGGATCTGGCGTGACGCCGGATAAGATATGTTAAACAGTATTTTCATTATTCTTTGCCTGATCGCTGTGAGTGCGTTCTTCTCGATATCCGAGATCTCACTTGCTGCCTCACGTAAAATTAAGCTCAAACTGCTGGCCGATGAAGGCAATCTCAATGCGCAACGCGTGTTGAAAATGCAGGAAAACCCGGGGATGTTCTTCACGGTGGTGCAAATCGGTCTGAACGCGGTCGCCATTCTTGGCGGTATCGTCGGTGACGCCGCATTTTCCCCCGCTTTTAACTCGTTATTCTCTCGCTATATGTCGCCGGAACTCTCTGAGCAGTTGAGCTTTATTCTCTCCTTCTCGCTGGTCACCGGTATGTTTATCCTCTTCGCGGACTTAACCCCGAAACGCATCGGTATGATTGCACCAGAAGCTGTGGCTTTGCGTATCATCAACCCGATGCGCTTCTGTCTGTTCGTTTTCACGCCGCTGGTGTGGTTCTTCAACGGGTTGGCGAACGTGATCTTTCGCATCTTCAAATTGCCGATGGTGCGCAAGGATGACATCACGTCTGATGATATTTATGCGGTGGTGGAAGCTGGGGCGCTCGCAGGCGTATTGCGTAAACAGGAACATGAGTTGATTGAGAACGTGTTCGAGCTGGAATCGCGCACCGTGCCGTCATCGATGACGTCGCGTGAAAACGTGATCTGGTTCGATCTGCATGAAGACGAGCAGAGCCTGAAAAACAAAGTGGCGGAACATCCGCACTCCAAGTTCCTTGTCTGTAACGAAGATATTGACCACATCATTGGTTACGTTGACTCGAAAGATTTACTGAATCGTGTTCTGGCGAATCAGAGTATGGCGCTGAACAGCGGCGTGCAGATCCGCAACACCCTGATTGTTCCGGATACGCTAACTCTTTCTGAAGCGCTGGAAAGCTTCAAAACCGCCGGTGAAGACTTTGCGGTGATCATGAACGAATACGCGCTGGTCGTGGGGATCATCACGTTGAATGATGTGATGACCACGCTAATGGGCGATCTGGTCGGCCAGGGTCTGGAAGAGCAGATTGTGGCGCGCGACGAGAACTCCTGGCTGATTGACGGCGGTACGCCGATCGATGACGTGATGCGCGTGCTGGATATCGACGAGTTCCCGCAATCAGGTAACTACGAAACGATTGGCGGCTTTATGATGTTCATGCTGCGTAAAATCCCGAAACGGACCGATTCCGTGAAGTTCTCGGGCTACAAATTCGAAGTGGTGGATATCGATAACTACCGTATCGATCAGTTGCTGGTGACCCGCCTGGACAGTAAACCAAGCGTACTGGTGCCGAAACTGCCGGACGTTCAGGGAGACGTTAAAGCGTAGTATTCGCTTATTCTGCCTGCTCCAGAAACATCAACGGCTCCCAATGGGAGCCGTTTTTTAAACTACTGCATAGCACTTTGGTTAAGCCATCTCAGTTTGCAGACGCAGAACCTGACGGTTAACTTCGGACATCACAGACAGATGCTGTTTATCCTTCACTTTTGGGATAAGAATCTTGCCCTTATCAAACTCAAAAGCGCCAACGTCCTTGATATATAACCGTCCACGGAACAGGATCTTCACGTACTTCGCCACTTGCAGTGGGTTGTACCGTTGGAAAATTTTCATTGTTATCTCCTGCTTAAGTCACGCCCTTGTGGTCCCACAATCGGTCCAACCGTTCTAAGGCGCAAAATTTAATGCCATTTGACTATAGACTATCTGTACGATGTTTCCAGCGCGTATAAGTTTATTTACCTTTTCATTACAGTTAATCAGAATCATCTCTGAATCAGGGTGCGGTCCTCAGTATAAGCCTTCGTTTTTCGCAGGATTTGTGCGCCCGTCCGCAAACTGGCATCACTCTTGCGGGAAAAAGCATCATTCGCACATATGATTAAAAATCAGACCCAAGTGGTCGGATCACCTGCAAACAATAAGAAGGAAACACCATGACCTTACGTAAGATTCTCGCGCTGGCGTGCCTGTTAGCGCCAATGATGGCCTCCGCGCATAGCTTCGAAACGGGCCAGCGCGTCCCGCCGGTAGGGATTGCGGATCGCGGCGAATTGATTCTTGAAAATGATAAGTTCAGCTATAAAAGCTGGAACAGCGCACAGTTGCCCGGGAAGGTGCGAATCCTTCAGCACATCGCCGGACGCACCTCTGCGAAAGAAAAAAATGCGACGCTGATTGAAGCGATCAAAGCAGCAAAACTGCCCCATGACGTTTACCAGACCACGACGATCGTCAACACTGACGACGCGATTCCTGGCTCCGGTATGTTTGTGCGCAGCAGCCTCGAGAGCAATAAGAAGCTCTACCCGTGGTCGCAGTTTATTGTCGACAGCAACGGCGTGGCCCGTAAAGCCTGGCAACTGGATGAAGAGAGCTCTGCTATCGCGGTGCTTGATAAAGACGGTCGCGTACAGTGGGCAAAAGACGGGGCGCTCACCCAAGAAGAGGTGCAGCAGGTGATTACCCTGCTGCATAAGTTACTCAATAAATAGAGACCCGAAAGCCGGGGTTGAGGAACGACTCACGCGGGGTGTAGTCCAGCGGTTTACCCTGCCAGTCGTGAACGTGCGCCCCGGCTGCCGCCGCGACAGCATGGCCCGCAGCGGTGTCCCAGACGTTGGTCGGTCCAAAGCGCGGGTACAGTTGCGCCTGTCCCTCCGCGACCAGGCAGAACTTCAGCGACGAACCAATCGACGTCGTCTGGTGCTCGCCCAGCTGTTGTAAATATTCTTTCAGTTCGTTGTCTGCGTGGGAGCGGCTAATCACCACCAGCGGCGGACGCGCGTCACGGACCTGAATTTGCTTGCGCACATTGCACTCTTCTTTCCAGGCTTTGCCGTCCGCCGCGCTGTACATCACTTTCATCACCGGCGCGTAGACCACGCCCAGTACCGGTTTGCCCTTCTCGATAAGCGCAATATTTACGGTAAACTCGCCGTTGCGTTTGATGAACTCTTTGGTGCCATCCAGCGGATCGACTAACCAGTAGCGCTGCCAGTGCCGACGCACGTCCCAGGCTGGCGGGTCCTCTTCGGAGAGCACTGGAATATCTGGCGTCAATTGCGTCAACCCTTCAAGAATCACCGCGTGCGCCGCGATATCGGCCGCTGTCACCGGGGAGTCGTCCGGCTTGCTGGTAATCTCCATCGGTTTGACTCCATCATAAACCTGCATAATGGCATCGCCCGCGTTCCGTGCAAGCTGGCATACGTGTTCTAGCATTCTCCACCTCATTTGTGGCAGTGGTCTTAACTCATTGTTTTACTTATACCCGATCAAAAGCGAATCCGCCAACTGTGATAGTGTCTGCGGTTTTGCTTGCTAAACTGATGCATGCTTCACAGTTCTGTAAGCAAGAAGATATAAATACATTTTTTACTGTGTTTCAGATCTTAAAAGGATGCCCTCTGATGATTAAGTTTAGTGCAACGCTTCTGGCCACGCTGATCGCGGCCAGCGTGAATGCCGCGACCGTTGATCTACGGATAATGGAAACCACTGATTTGCATAGCAACATGATGGATTTCGATTATTACAAAGATACCGCAACCGAAAAATTCGGACTGGTACGCACCGCAAGCCTGATTAACGCCGCGCGCGATGAAGCCAAAAACAGCGTGCTGGTCGACAATGGCGATCTGATTCAGGGCAGTCCGCTGGGCGATTATATGGCGGCAAAGGGACTGAAAAAAGGCGAGATCCATCCGGTCTACAAAGCGCTGAATACACTGGATTACGCGGTTGGTAACCTCGGTAACCATGAGTTCAACTACGGGCTGGAATATCTGCAAAAAGCGCTGGCAGGCGCGTCATTCCCTTACGTTAACGCCAATATCATCGACGTTAAGACCAAAAAGCCGTTGTTTACCCCTTATCTTATTAAAGAGACGGATGTCGTCGATCAGGAAGGCCATAAGCAGACGCTGAAAATCGGCTATATCGGGTTTGTCCCTCCGCAGATCATGACCTGGGATAAAGCGAACCTGAGCGGCAAAGTGACGGTTAACGACATTACCGAAACCGCACGTCGCTATGTCCCAGAAATGCGTGAAAAAGGGGCCGATGTGGTGGTGGTGATCGCGCATTCAGGACTCTCTGCTGACCCGTACCAGAGCATGGCCGAGAACTCGGTTTATTATCTCAGTGAAGTGCCCGGCGTGGATGCCATTATGTTTGGTCATGCCCACGCGGTCTTCCCCGGTAAAGACTTTGCCAACATCAAAGGCGCGGATATCGCAAAAGGGACGCTGAACGGCGTGCCGGCGGTGATGCCAGGCATGTGGGGCGATCATCTGGGCGTGGTGGATCTGGTGCTCAATAACGACAGCGGCAAATGGCAGGTAACGCAGGCCAAAGCCGAAGCGCGCCCCATTTACGACACCGCTGCGAAGAAATCACTCGCTGCCGAAGACAGCAAACTGGCGGAGATTCTGAAAGCCGACCACGACGCGACGCGCGAATTTGTCAGCCAGCCGATCGGCAAATCCGCAGATAACATGTACAGCTATCTGGCGCTGGTGCAGGACGATCCGACCGTTCAGGTGGTCAATAACGCACAGAAAGCCTATGTCGAACATTTCATTCAGGGCGATCCGGATCTGGCGAAACTGCCGGTGCTTTCCGCCGCCGCTCCGTTTAAAGTTGGCGGACGCAAGAACGATCCGGCCAGTTTTGTCGAAGTCGAAAAAGGCCCGTTGACCTTCCGCAATGCCGCTGACCTTTACCTGTACCCGAATACCCTGGTGGTCGTTAAAGCCAGTGGTAAAGAGGTGAAAGAGTGGCTGGAATGCTCAGCCGGACAGTTTAATCAGATTGATATCACCAGTAGCAAACCGCAATCGCTCATCAACTGGGATGGATTTCGTACCTATAACTTCGATGTGATCGACGGCGTGGAATACCAGATTGATGTCTCACAGCCCGCACGCTATGACGGTGAATGCCAGACGGTAAATCCGTCCGCAGAAAGGATTAAAAATCTGACCTTCAACGGCAAGCCGATTGACCCGAATGCCACTTTCCTGGTCGCTACCAATAACTATCGCGCCTATGGCGGTAAGTTTGCCGGAACCGGCGACAACCATATTGCCTTTGCGTCACCGGATGAGAATCGCTCGGTGCTGGCGGCATGGATTGGCGCGGAATCTCAACGCGCCGGGGAAATTCATCCGGCGGCCGATAACAACTGGCGTCTGGCGCCGATTCACAGTGAGAAAAAACTGGATATCCGCTTCGAAACCTCGCCGGGGGATAAAGCCGCTGCGTTTATCAAAGAGAAAGGCCAGTACCCGATGCAAAAAGTGGCGACCGATGAGATCGGTTTCGCAATTTATCAGATGGATTTAAGCAAGTAACGTTAATGCCGGATGACATCTCGCCATCCGGCAACGTTTTACGCCGCCCGTTCTTCCCGCTGTGCTAACACCTGCGGCAAATTCAGCTCAATCCAGTCCGCCAGCGCGGCGACTTTATCACTGACCTGCTCGCCCAGCGGAGTCAAACTGTATTCCACGTGCGGCGGCACGACCGGATACGAAACCCGGTTGATAAACCCATCCTGCTCCAGCGCCTGCAACGACTGCGCCAGCATCTTCTCGCTCACGCCGCCCATTTTACGCCGCAAATCGCTGAAGCGATGTGTGCCGTCACGTAGCGCCACCAGGATCAAGACGCCCCAGCGACTGGTCACATGCTTTAACACCTCACGCGACGGACACTGCTCGGCAAACAAATTGCCGTCGCGCAGTTGTTGAGAAAGGGTCGATGCACTCATCTTATACTTACCTTTTTGTGCGTACTTACTAAAAGTAAGTTTAGGTGCTAGCTTTATAAAACACAAGCGACACATTAAGAAGGAGTCACTCATGATTGCTATTACCGGCGCGACGGGCCAACTGGGCCAACACGTTATTGAGAACCTGCTAAAAACCGTTCCTGCCAGCCAGATTGTGGCCATCGTTCGCAACCCGGCGAAGGCCACCGCGTTAAGCCAACAGGGAATTACCGTACGTCAGGCGGATTACAGTGACGAAGCGGCATTTACCCAGGCGTTACAGGGTGTGGACAAGCTGCTGTTGATCTCCTCCAGCGAAGTCGGCCAACGTGCCGTTCAGCACCGTAACGTGATTAATGCGGCAAAGGCGGCGAAAGTGAAATTTATCGCCTACACCAGCCTGTTGCATGCCGACCGCTCTCCCCTCGCTTTGCACGTTGAACACGTCGATACCGAGAAGATGCTGGCTGACTCCGGTATTGCCTACGCGCTGTTGCGTAACGGCTGGTATACCGAAAACTATCTCGCCAGCGCCCCTGCTGCGCTGGAGCATGGCGTATTTATCGGCGCGGCGGGCGAGGGCAGAATTGCCAGTGCAACGCGTGCGGATTACGCCGCTGCCGCCGCACAGGTCATCAGCACCGAAGGCCATGCCGGGAAAGTGTATGAACTGGCGGGTGATGAATCCTGGACACTAAGCCAGCTGGCCGCAGAACTGAGTAAACAGAGTGGCAAACCTGTCGTTTATCAGAACATGAGCGAAGCCGATTTCGCCGCCGCGCTGAAAGGGGTCGGTTTGCCAGCAGGACTGGCGGAGATGCTGGCCGATTCAGACATCGGGGCATCCAAAGGCGGTCTGTTCGATGACAGCCACACGCTGAGCAAGCTGATCGGTCGCCCGACCACGTCGCTGGCCGAAAGCGTCAACGGTATTCTGTAAGTGTTAAAAATCGGTTAATTATGGTGGCATCCCCGCGCATCCTCTCTGATAATGACAGGACGATGCGTGGGGAGAGACAACGTGCAAGGTGTACCCGAGCAGTTTAGCGATGAAAAAGACAGCGCCCGCTTTCGCCATCTGGCGCAGGTGCCTGGCGTTGAGTTGTATCACGCGCATATTTCACGCTACGCCTTTGAGCCACACACCCACGAAGCGTTCGGCATTGGCGCGATAGAAGCTGGTGCCGAGCGCTTTCGCTATCGTGGCACGCAGTACGTTGCCCCAGCCCACTCGGTCGTGACGATGAATCCGGATGAGCTGCATACCGGCGAGGCCGAAACCGCCGATGGTTGGCGTTACCGGATGATCTATCTGGAGCCCGATCTGCTGGAAGAGGTGACCGGCATTCGTCACTGGTGGTTTCACGACGTCACACGTCACGATCCGCGCCGCTCCCGTCAGATTTGTTCGCTGATCCACGGACTGTGGCACACCGACGATCCTTTAGCGCAAAAAGGATTGTTGCTGGATCTGATCGACACCTTCCAGCCGCTGGCACGTCATGCCCCGTTGCCACGGGAAGGCGCGCATCGCTTTGAGCGCGTGCGCGACTATTTGCATGACAACTACATGCGCCCGGTCACCCTCGATGAACTGGCACGCGTTGCCTCGCTTAGCCCCTGGCACTTTCAACGTCAGTTCAAAGGCCATTTCCACGTGACGCCACACCAGATGCTGATGGCGATCCGTCTGTGGCGGGCAAAAGGTTTTCTGACTCTCGGTATGCCCGCTGCGGACGTTGCCGCCGCGACCGGCCTGACCGATCAATCCCATCTCACCCGCGCCTTTACCCATCGCTACGGCATCACTCCCGTGCGCTATCAAAAGCAGGTTTATTCGCGCTAATGCGCAAGCTCATACAATACGCGCCCCGGTTCCCTGCCTACACTTTTCGTCATGTTTAACGATGTGGATGTAAAGCATGATTAGCGGTGTGTTGTACGCCCTGCTGGCAGGGTTGATGTGGGGACTGATTTTTGTCGGACCGTTGATCGTGCCGGAATATCCGGCGGTGCTGCAGTCGATGGGGCGTTATCTGGCATTAGGCTTGATTGCCCTGCCGCTGGCATGGCTCGGACGTGTGCGCCTGCGGCAGCTTTCGGCGAAAGACTGGCTGACCGCGCTGGCGCTGACCATGATGGGCAACCTGATTTATTACGTCTGCCTTGCCAGCGCCATTCAGCGCACCGGCGCACCGGTCTCAACGATGATCATCGGCACGCTGCCGGTCGTCATTCCGGTATTTGCCAACCTGCTGTACAGCCAGCGCGATGGCAGGCTCTCCTGGCTACGGCTGGCCCCAGCACTGCTGCTGATAGGCATCGGATTGCTGTGCGTGAACATTGCGGAACTCAACCAGGGCTTGCCTGATTTTAGCGGCTGGCGCTACGGTTCTGGCATCGCGTTGGCGCTGGTATCAGTGGTGTGCTGGGCCTGGTATGCGCTGCGTAATGCCCGCTGGCTGCGGGAGAACCCGGAAAAACACCCGATGATGTGGGCGACGGCGCAGGCGCTGGTAACCCTGCCCGTTTCGCTGCTGGGCTACCTCGTCGCCTGCTTCTGGCTGCATGGGAAAATGCCCGACTTCGCCCTGCCGTTCGGCCCGCGCCCTGCGGTGTTTGTAGGCCTAATGGTGGCGATTGCGGTGCTGTGCTCATGGGTAGGCGCGCTGTGCTGGAACATTGCCAGCCAGCGATTACCGACGGTGATCCTCGGCCCATTGATCGTGTTCGAAACGCTGGCGGGTTTGCTCTACACCTTCATCTTGCGCCAGACCCTTCCCCCTGTGCTGACGCTCAGCGGTATCGCTTTGCTGGTTATCGGCGTGGTGGTGGCAGTCAGAGCAAAACCGGAAAAACCACGCGTCATTCCGCTTTCAGAGCCAGGCCGTTAATCCGTCCCCCCCCCTCGAAAGGGTTATAGCGCTCGATTAAAGGTGCATTTAAAATGCATCTTACATTATTGAGAATGAGGTAATGGCTATGGCTTATCGCGATCAACCTTTAGGTGAACTGGCGCTCTCTATCCCTCGCGCGTCGGCCCTGTTTCGTAAGTACGATATGGATTACTGCTGCGGCGGTAAGCAGACGCTGGCGCGTGCTGCCGCCCGTAAAGAGCTGGACGTTGATGCTATCGAAGCGCAACTGGCACAACTGGCAGAACAACCGATCGATAAAGACTGGCGTACCGCGCCGCTGGCCGAAATTATCGACCACATCATCGTGCGTTATCACGACAGACACCGCGAGCAACTGCCGGAACTGATCCTACAAGCCACCAAAGTTGAACGCGTTCATGCTGATAAGCCCAACGTACCAAAAGGTCTGGCGAAGTATCTGACCATGCTGCATCAGGAGCTTTCAAGCCACATGATGAAAGAGGAGCAGATCCTGTTCCCGATGATCAAACAGGGCATGGGTAGCCAGGCGATGGGGCCGATCAGCGTCATGGAAAGTGAGCATGATGAAGCGGGGGAACTGCTGGAAGTGATTAAACATACCACCCAGAACGTGACGATCCCGCCAGAAGCGTGCACCACCTGGAAAGCGATGTACAACGGCATCAATGAGATGATTGATGATCTGATGGAACACATCAGTCTGGAAAATAATGTGTTGTTCCCGCGCGCCCTCGCAGGCGAATAAAAAAGGCGCCCGAGAGCGCCCTGATTCATGTAATTGCAGAGCCGCGTCGCGGCTCTTTTTTTAACGAACGCCTGCCATCCGCTTCTTACCAATCAGCCACCAGCCCAGACCCAGCGCAATGAACCACAGCGGCGTGACGAGCAGCGCCTGACGGGTATCATCTTCTAGCGTCAGCAGTACCAGCACGAAGACGAAGAACGCCATGCACACCCAGCACATCAGCTTGCCAAGCGGCATTTTGTAGATCGACTTCTCATGCAGATATGGACGCTGTTTGCGATACACCAGGTATGAGCACAGGATGATAGTCCAGACGAACATAAACAAGATCGCCGACACTGTCGTGATCATGGTGAACGCGCCAATCACGCTTGGGTTGACATACAGCATCACGACTCCGCCCAGCAGGCAGATACAGGAGAAGGTCAGCCCTTTCGCCGGAACCGCGCGTTTAGACAGCTTAGCGAATGCTTTCGGCGCCACGCCTTCCTGCGCCAGACCAAACAGCATACGGCTGGTAGAGAACACGCCACTGTTTGCAGAGGAAGCAGCGGACGTCAGGACCACGAAGTTAATCACGCTCGCAGCGGCAGGCAGACCCACCAGCACGAACAACTCAACGAACGGACTCTTATCCGGCACCACTGAACTCCACGGCGTTACGGACATGATGACGATCAGCGCAAAGACGTAAAACATGATGATACGAATCGGAATCGAGTTGATGGCGCGCGGCAGCGATTTCTCCGGATCTTTCGTTTCCGCCGCCGTCGTCCCGACCAGTTCGATCCCGACAAAGGCGAACACGGCAATCTGGAAACCGGCAAAGAAGCCGCTAATGCCTTTCGGGAACCAGCCGCCATCATTCCACAGGTGAGCAAACGACGCTTCCACACCGGTTGGCGACTGGAAGTGCATGGCAATCATCACCAGGCCGACGATAATCAGCGACACGATAGCGACGATTTTGATCATCGCGAACCAGAACTCCATCTCACCGAACATTTTCACGGTGGCAAGGTTAAGGCTCAGCAGCAGGATCACCACCGCCAGCGAGGCGACCCAGTCGGAAAGACCGGGGAACCAGAACTGCGCATAGGCCGTAATAGCGACGACATCCGCCATCCCGGTCACCACCCAACAGAACCAGTAGGTCCAGCCGGTGAAATAACCTGCCCACGGCCCCAGCAGATCCGAAGCAAAGTCGCTAAAAGATTTGTATTCCAGATTCGAGAGCAGCAATTCTCCCATTGCGCGCATCACGAAAAAAAGCATAAAACCAATGATCATATAAACAAAAATGATCGACGGCCCGGCGAGACTGATCGTTTTACCCGACCCCATAAACAGGCCCGTACCAATGGCACCGCCGATGGCGATAAGCTGAATATGTCGGTTTGTAAGATTGCGCCGTAGCGACTGTTCAGTCGGAGCCTGTTCGTCGGCGGCGACTTTTACCTGATCTACCATATTTTATTCTTCCTGTACCTGTCTGTGTTGTGCGGGCTCTGCGGCCTTTAATGCGTCTGTTGTGCATCTATGATACGACGATCCTGTTTTCAGGACTTATCGATATTAGGTAAGAATCGGCGGGATGAATACTAAGATTTAGATATTATGTTAATTATATGTTTAAAGTGAGTGTCATATCACTCTGGTAACGCGAATTAGCTCACAAAAATACACGCAACTGATGCATTTGCAAGATAAAACTCCGATACCCGGCAATCGAGCAGCGTTATTGCGCATTTTTCGTCCCCCTCCGGCGTGGAGGGGGAACAGAAGTGACTAGTTACAGAATTTCCAGCAGTTCGACGTCAAACACCAGGGTGCTGAATGGCGGGATCGACGCACCGGCGCCACGTTCGCCGTAAGCCAGTTCCTGAGGAATGGTCAGTTCCCATTTAGAGCCCACCGGCATCAGGGTCAGCGCTTCAATCCAGCCAGGAATCACGCCGTTTACCGGGAATTCAGCCGGTTCGCCGCGCGCAACAGAGCTGTCAAAGACGGTACCGTCGATCAGTTTACCGGTGTAGTGCACACGAACGCGGTCAGTACGAGCCGGGATAGCGCCTTCGCCCTGAGTCAGGACGCGGAATTGCAGACCAGATTCCGTGCTGTTCACACCGTCTTTCTCACGGTTTTCTTCCAGATATTTCACGCCATCTGCGGCCATCGCCTGGAAGCGTTCGCGACGTACGGCATCCGCACGTTCATGGATCTCGCGCAGCGCGCGGTGTACCACATCAACCGGCACGGCTGGCTGCTTGCCTTCCAGCGCGTCAGCAATACCGGCAACCAGCGCTTCAGGCAACAGCCCTTCCAGTCCGGATTCGCTCAGTTGCTGTCCTACCTGCAAACCAATGCCGTAGCTTGCTTGCGCTTCGATAGTGTCAAAAGTCGGGGTTGCCATCGTATTTCCTTTCATCGGATATAAAAAAGTAGCGGGCAGCATAACAGCCAGGCTTCTCCCGGTAAAATGTTGTCTCGGGGTGGATGACAAATCACGACGAAAAAGAAACAATAGGGATATCCCCCTGTATATGTGCCAAAAACGGGGAATATCACGAACATCATAGCGTTAGCTGTCTATACTCTATGATTGAGGAACGAGACGCGGAGCAGGAGGAAAGCCATGCCCGGGCGCTTTGAATTAAAACCAACCCTGGCGAAAATCTGGCATGCACCGGACAATTTTCGCATTATGGATCCGCTTCCGTCTATGCATCGCCGCGGCATTATCATTGCAGCGATTGTGCTGGTCGTCGGTTTCCTTCTCCCCTCAAGCGACACGAACGATACGCCAGCGGTAACCCGTAACGCGCAACTGGATCTCCAGTCGCAGTCTCAACCCCCGACGGAAGCGCAGCTTCAGGCCCAGCTTGTGGCCCCGCAAAACGATCCAGGCCAGGTCGCTCCCGTTGCGCCGGAACCCATTCAGGAAGGGCAACCGGAAGAGCAACCTCAGTCACAGCAACCGCAACCCCAGCCTTTCCAGCAGGATAGCGGCATTGAGCAGCAATGGCGCTCCTATCGCGTAGAGCCCGGTAAAACCATGGCACAACTGTTCCGCGACCACGGACTGCCACCTACAGATGTTTATGCGATGGCGCAGGTTGAAGGTGCGGGGAAACCGCTAAGCACTCTCCAGAGTGGGCAGATGGTGCAAATTCGCCAGAACGCGAATGGCGTGGTGACCGGACTGACTATCGACACCGGCAACAATCAGCAGGTACTGTTTACTCGTCAACCTGACGGCAGCTTTATCCGCGTACGTTAATTCATCGTGCCGGGGTCTGCCAGGTCTGATAAGCGTAGCGCCATCAGGCACATCAGCGCCGTGCCGGATGGCGGCTTGCCCTTATCCGGCCTACCACGGCATTGGCGGCGTTACCGCTTCACCTTATTAACCCACCAGATCCCCGAGCACACCAGAACCAGCGCAATCGCGTATTTCCACTCCAGGATATTCTCACCGAGAAAAATCGCGGACAGCACCGCGCCGGAGACCGGGATCAGGAAGTTAAACGGTGCAATCATCCCCACACGGTTATACTTAAGCAAAATACTCCACAGCGCGAACGCCACTGAAGAGAGCAACGTCAGGTAACCGAGAATCGCCACCGATGCGAGACCGTGAACCGCCAGTGTGCCGCCAAAGACATAACCACCGATCACCAACACCAGCCCGCCAATCCCTAACTGATACCCCGTCATCACGGTTGGATCGACCGTCTGAGAGAGTCGCTTACCGTAAAGTGTCGCGGCGGAGAGAATAAATGCCGCCAGCACAATTGAGCCATCGCCCGCCAGGGTAAAATTAAAATCCAGCAGCCCGCTGTTGAAGTTCACCACCATCACGCCGGTAAAACCGAGAATGCATCCCAGCGTTTTGTTGTAACTCAGTTTGTCGTTCTGATAGATGAAGTGCGCCAACAGCACGCTGAAGAAGGTGCCCGTGGCATTCATGATCGATCCCTTCACGCCGGTAGTGAACGCCAGACCGATGTAAAAGAAGATGTATTGCAGCGAGGTCTGCGTCACCCCCAGCAGCGTCAATTGCCCGAACTGCCGGGAACTCAGGCGGCCAATCGGCTTACGCTGCGCTATCGCCAGCAAGAGTAACAGCAGACCTGCGAACAGGAAGCGGTAACCAGCGAAAACAATTTTGGACGGAATATCGTCAGCGGCGATCTGGAAGATCTCATAACCGCTCTTTATGGCCGGATAGGCGCTGCCCCAGAGCAGACAACAAAACGCCGCGCTCAGCCAGACAACATTTTTACGCGCAAACAAAGGTTGCGGAGTATCCATTCATCACCAGATTGAAATTATGTTTTATTTTTAATGATTATCCCGAAAAGGACAAAGAATAGCCAGAGCGAAAAATGAGGGGAGCAGAAAAGCAAAACGCCGACACAAGGTCGGCGTTTCTTACGACGTTATCAGAATAAAAACTTATTCTGCAACAACGTTAATGGTCAGCTTAGCGAATACTTCGCTGTGAACCTGGAAGTCCACTTCGTGCTCACCAGTGGTACGCAGAACGCCGTTCGGCAGACGAACTTCGCTCTTAGCCACTTCAACGCCAGCTGCAGTTACAGCATCAGCGATGTCGCGGGTACCGATGGAACCGAACAGTTTACCTTCGTCGCCTGCTTTAGACGTGATGGTAACGGTTTCCAGTGCGTTGATTTTCTCTGCGCGTGCATTTGCAGCAGCCAGAACGTCAGCCAGTTTAGCTTCCAGTTCAGCGCGACGTGCTTCGAAGTATTCAACGTTTTTCTTGGTAGCAGGAACAGCTTTACCCTGTGGTACCAGGAAGTTACGAGCATAGCCCGCTTTAACGTTAACCTGATCACCCAGGCTACCCAGGTTTGCTACTTTATCAAGCAGAATAACTTGCATTACCTTATCCTCTCAAAGTCGTATTAATGGACCGTGACCGATTACTGATGACGATCAGTGTACGGCAGCAGAGACAGGTAGCGAGCGCGTTTGATAGCGCGAGCCAGCTGACGCTGGTATTTTGCACGGGTACCGGTGATACGGCTTGGGACAATCTTACCGCTTTCGGTGATGTAGTTTTTCAGCGTAGCGATATCTTTATAGTCGATCTCTTGAACGCCTTCCGCGGTGAAACGGCAGAACTTGCGACGACGGAAATAACGTGCCATATGGCTAGTCTCCAGAATCTATCAATTCAATCTGCTCGGCATGCAGAACCATTTTGCTCAGGCCGTTCTTTGCCTTGTGGCAAGAGATGAACCCCTGAACGGTCACTGCGCTACCGACCGTTATACTGTGAGTAATGGCCTGGTTTTCGTGTCCGCTAACAATCACGGGCATTTGGCACCACGCCTGCCGGTGAAATCCGGCTTCCTCCTGCACAGAACGATGCTCAAGCACGAACTGGCAGTGCGGAATTCCTGATGGACTGACCTTTCGAAGGGGGGTCCTGCACACGGTGCCGGACAACACCAGACGGTTGGTCATCAGAAATTACTCTTCAGAATCCCCAGTTTCAGCATCATCTGCGGTTTCGTTTGCGAAATCATCGCGACGCTCACGGCGCTCGTCTTTCGCTTTAACCATCGGAGATGCTTCGGTAACAGCGTGCTTAGTACGCATTACCATGCTGCGGATAACGGCGTCGTTGAAGCGGAAAGTTGTTTCCAGCTCATCGATCACTTCCTGCGGTGCTTCAACGTTCAGCAGAACGTAGTGAGCTTTGTGCAGTTTGTTGATCGGGTAAGCCAGCTGACGGCGGCCCCAGTCTTCCAGACGGTGGATCTTGCCTTCTGCACCAGTGATGGCAGCAGAGTAACGCTCGATCATACCCGGAACCTGTTCGCTCTGGTCAGGATGGACCATAAAAACGATTTCGTAATGACGCATCGAATTGCTCCTTACGGATTATTCAGCCTCCTGTCTGGGTCAGCCGCGGCCCATGGAGGCAAGGAACGTGTTAAAGGTCGGCTGAAAAATTGACGCGTCATAATACTGGTGTCAGGCCGCAAACTCAAGGTGATTCCAGGAATATTTGTCAGGACGCCCTTAATACATATCCAATAGCATTTTGCCGCTGATGCAGATAGAAACAATCACGATCATCGGCCTGATCACTTTCTTGCCGCGCGTGAGGACTACCGTCGCCCCCAGGCGTGCGCCAAGCGCCTGCCCGGCGAACATCACCAGTCCCAGCGACCAGATCATTTTGCCACCGAAAATGAAGAACAGAATAGAGGCGATGTTGGACGCAAGATTAATGAAATTAGAGTGAATTTGCGCTTTATCGATGCTGTATCCCCACAGCAGGATGTAGCACAGGGTATAAAAGGAACCGGCCCCGGCGCCGAGGAATCCATCATAGAAACCAACGCACCCTCCCCCTATCAGGGAAAAGAGAAACAGTGACACTTGCTGCTTCTTTTTTGGTTCAGTGAGATTGGGGGCAAAAATAAAGTAGAGCGCTACCGCGATGATGAGTACCGGTAACAGTTTTTTCAGCAGTTCCGGTTCAATGAACTGGATAAGCGTCGTCCCCAGCGCCGATCCCACAAACGCGGATAAAAAGACATACTTATGCTGCTGGACGTTGATATGTCCACGACGCAGAAAGTAGATCCCCGACGTCAATGAACTGCCCAGCGCCTGAATCTTATTGGTCGCCAGCGCATTGGCTGGCGGCAATCCTGAGAGCAATAGCGCTCCAATCGATAAAAACCCACCGCCGCCTGAAACTACATTAATAAAACCCGCTATCAGCGCCACCATAAACATAATGGCGAAGTAGCTGAAATTCATGAATGAAGTATCCATATCTTTTTGCCTTATTATCATAAAGTTAGCTTTATGTTTCGGCTCACTATAAGCGGCGATGGCCGACAGTGATATTGACGATTCGGTAAGTGTTCTTGTCAGAAAAACAGGTATTTTTCGCCACAGCAAAACGGGCTAGCCGATTGTTTACATTCAGAAAGAACGGATCGCGGTAATTTTTTGAACAACTGCATCAGAAATGGTCGCTATCGACCGACAAAGTAGCGATTAAAATTAAATCAGACGTTATCGACTAACAGGAGAAATCGCTAATCAGAGTCAGCTGTCGAGGAGGTAGGTATGCGAATCCGTTTTGTCACCCTTCTGGCGGGACTGTTGCTCAGTGCAAATACATTCGCCGCCATTGAAATAGACCACCAGCAAGCCCGAAACATGGATGATGTGCAGAGCTTAGGCGTCATTTACATCAATCATAACTTCGCCACTGAAAGTGATGCAGAAAGGGCCCTGAATGAAGAGACCGATGCGCAGGGCGCAACGTACTACCACGTGATCCTGATGCGGGAACCCGGTAGTAACGGCAACATCCACGCCAGCGCGGATATTTATCGCTAGCACCAGGAAAGTCCAACGAAAAGAAAGCCATAGCTTGACTTGCCCCCTGTTCAGGGGGCTTTTTTTTGCATGATGACGTATGGCTAGCTAGCGCCTGCGTCAGAGATGCTGACGGAAAAACGACACCGTTGCGGCCAGGGCTTCGGGCGTAATGCGATGGCGTACGCCTGCTTGCCACTGACAGGTCAGATTGTGGTCCAGGCCGGCCTGAATCATTGCCTGCTGTAAACGGAAACTTTCCGCCGCTGGCACCACATCATCGTCCTGGCCATGCCATAACAGCAGCGGTCTGTCGGCCAGTCGGGCGAGCTGCTGCGACACATCCCACTTCGCCAACGGCGCAATGATATGCGTGAATTCCTCCTGACGGGCTGGCGTGTCCAGGGCACAAGGGGGAAACAGCGTTCGCGCCAGACGGGTGAAATAACCCGAGCCCATCAGGCTGGCGACACATTTGACCTCCGGATGCTGAGTCATGATCCCCAGCGCAGTCATTGCCCCCATCGATGCGCCGCCAACCGCAAGACGTTCCTCCAGCAGCCAGTTTTCTGCACGCAGTGCCGCACGTAACGCCGTAAACTCCTGCATGCTCTGCTGCAAAATCTGCCAGAAGTGGCCCATTCTCGCCTGTTCGTCACCATTGAAACGCGCCCCATGCCCGGCGGCGTCTGGCATAATGACCCGAAATCCGGCCTGCGCCAGCGCCACGGCAAAATAGCTGTAGACCAGGCTGGAAGAGGTAAACCCGTGGTAGAAAACAATACACGGCAAAAGTGTACTGCGTTGCCCCGAAGGAAAGGCGTGAAGCAGATGATGTTCCGCCAGTTGACATGTTTCAATTTCAATCATTTGCACCTCTTTTGGCGCGGGTATGCTATAGGTCACATTATTAAACAAGGTGACGTATTCAACAACGATTCATAATGTTGAGAACTGGATTACGCTTTCACGACATTTTCATTCGAAAATCGCGCGGAAGGTAACATTTTGGGAACATTCCCCCAAAGGGAAATTAATAAGGCACTACACTATGGCTATCAGGAAACGAGATAGAGTGATGCGTCGGTTTACCTCTTTGATGTTGGTGATGCTGTTAAGTGGATGTAGCATTCTTCAGGGAACGCCACAGCCAGCACCGCCCGTCGCCGATCATCCGCAGGAAATTCGTCGCGACCAGACACAAGGGTTGCAGCGAATGGGAACCGTGACCTCTCTGGTCAGAGGCTCTCCGGATGATGCAGTTGATGAAGTCAGAGCGAAAGCCGCCGCAGCGAAAGCCGATTATTACGTTATTGTCATGGTTGATGAAACTATCGTGACGGGTCAGTGGTACTCACAGGCCGTCTTATATCGTAAATAATCATTGATGGAATTTAAGCCAATTTCACGTAGCTTTACGCCTCTATACGTTTACCTGTGCACAATAAACCGACAGCAGGAGGCTGGACGTTTATTTCGGCGATGGAATGCCCTGCACATTGCGGGGAAACGTAAAATGGAGCTGACGATGAAACAATCTCTTGCCTTATCCTCACTGCTGTTAACTGCCGGACTGGTGAGTACGACGGCGCAGTCTGCTGAATTCGCGAGTGCGGATTGCGTGACTGGCCTCAATGAAATTGGCCTGATCTCTGTCAGTAATATTTCCGGAAACCCACAGGATGTGGAGCGTATTGTCGCGTTAAAAGCCGATGAACAAGGCGCATCGTGGTATCGCATTATTCAGATGTATGAAGAGCAGCAGCCTGATAACTGGCGCGTACAAGCCATACTCTACGCATAACAGATTGCCGGATGGCGTAAACGCATCCGGCAACGTATCAGCGCAATCCCCCCGTCGCCCGCAGCAGCAACGCGTCCTGTACCCGTTCTGATAACCGCATTCCGCCGCGCGTATCCAGCATCATCTGACACCAGGCATGGGCAACAGGCGGTGATGCGTGCCGTAACATTTCTATTCCGCATCCCAACAGGAAAATCTGCTGGGTGATCTCACGACCCAGTTCTTCGGAAGGTTTGCGCAGTCGCGGCAAAAGCTGGCGTACCGCGCGATCAAAATGCCTGTCCTGCCCCCTGACCTCAGAGAATGCCTCACTCAGCATCTCATCGACCCCGGTTTGCTTGTTGATAACCCGCAAGACGTCGAGACACATGACGTTACCGGATCCCTCCCAGATACTATTGACCGGCATTTCCCGGTACAGTCGCGGCAGTTCGCTCTCTTCGCAATACCCTACGCCGCCAAGCACTTCCATTGCCTCCGCCACGAACGGAATGCCGCCTTTACAAACGGCAAATTTTGCCGCTGGCGTGAACAGACGCGCCCAGAGTCGCTCTTTGGCATCGCTACGCCGATCCCAGGCATGGGCCAGACGAAACAATAATGCGGTTTGTCCTTCCAGCTGGAGCGCCATACGACTAAGCACCTGACGCATCATCGGTTGCTCAATCAGCGGCTTGCCGGACACCTGACGCTGGTGCGCGTGGTAAATCGCCACCGAGAAGGCGCGGCGCATCAGTCCGTGACTGCCGAGCGCACAGTCAAAACGCGTCAGACCGCCCATCTTCAGGATATGACGAATGCCTTCTCCCTCATCACCAAGAAGCCAGCCGATGGCATCCTGAAACTCGACTTCCGCGCTGGCATTGGAACGATTCCCCAGCTTGTCTTTCAGCCGTTCAAGGCGGATCGCATTGCGCTGGCCGTCAGGTAAAAAGCGCGGGACGAAGAAACAGGAGAGGCCACCTTTTGCCTGTGCCAGCACCAGATGGGCATCACTTTGCGGCACAGAGAAAAACCATTTATGTCCCACCAGCCGGTACGACCCATCCGCCAGACGCTCGGCGCGGGTGGTGTTGCTCAACACATCAGAACCGCCCTGTTTTTCCGTCATCCCCATGCCGATCAGCAGGCCACGTTTTTGGCCCCCCGGCGCAAGATGCGAATCATAGCGATCGCTGTGTAGCGGCGTTTGCCAGTCGGCAAATACGGCGGGCAACATTTGCTGCAATAGCGGTGTCGCGGCAAAAGTCATGGTGATGGGGCATAACGTGCCGGCCTCCACCTGCGCATGCAGGACAAAGCGGGCTGCCCGGGCGACAAACGATCCGTCTCGCGCCGCCTCTACCCAGGGCAGATTGTGAATACGGTTGGCACACAGTCCCTGCATCAACAGATGCCACGCGGGATGGAAGCGAACGTCGTCCAGACGCTGCCCCTGGGGATCGTAACGTAGTAATTCTGGCGGCCAGGCATTCGCCAGCCGTCCCAGTTCCAGCGATTCCGCAGTGCCAAGTTGTTGACCGATACTGGCGAGAAGTTCGCTGTCCCAGCCTGCCCCCTCACGCGCTACGGCCTCGCAGAGCGCGCCATCAGACAGAAACAGATTGCTGTTATTCAGGGGTAACGGCTGATTAAAAACGGTGTGAGTTTGCCAGTGCATTGTGTTTCCCTCCTTCAATGGCATCTCAATAAGTATGGTCAGTCTGAGGGGAGAATGCCTGGAAAGGAGGGCACAAAAAAGCCATCCTGCTGGATGGCTTCAGAAATCGTCTATTAGCTGCGCTGCCGCACAGCCTCGAACAGACAGATGCCTGTCGCGACAGAAACGTTGAGCGAAGAGACGCTTCCGGCCATTGGAATGCTGATCAGCTCATCGCAATGTTCACGCGTCAGGCGACGCATCCCCTCACCTTCCGCCCCCATCACCAGCGCCATACGGCCGGTCATTTTGCTCTGATAGAGAGTATGGTCAGCTTCACCCGCCGTGCCGACAATCCAGATATTCTCTTCCTGCAACATACGCATGGTACGCGCCAGGTTAGTCACCCGAATCAACGGGACGCTTTCCGCTGCACCGCAGGCGACTTTCTTCGCCGTGGCATTCAACTGCGCAGAACGATCTTTCGGCACGATCACCGCATTAACGCCAGCGGCATCGGCGCTACGCAGACAGGCACCGAGGTTATGCGGATCGGTCACGCCATCAAGGATCAGCAGGAACGGTTGATCCAGCGAAGCAATCAGATCCGGTAGATCGTTTTCCTGATACTGACGACCCGGCTTCACGCGAGCGATAATGCCCTGATGGACGGCTCCTTCGCTTTTCTCATCCAGAAACTGACGGTTTGCCAGTTGGATGACCACGCCCTGTGCTTCCAGAGCATGGATCAGCGGCAGCAGGCGTTTATCTTCACGGCCTTTGAGAATAAAGACATCCTGAAAACGTTCAGGAGCACGCTCCAGCAGGGCCTGCACCGCATGGATGCCGTAAATCATTTCACTCATGAAATCACTCGTTAATAGTTAATCATGCCGGGTGACGCAATGCTTCCCCGGCTTACACTGTCCGGCTTACTGTGCCGTTTTCTTTTTAGCGGCACGCTTTGCTTTTGTCGCCGCCGCTATTTTTTGCGTTTTCTCAGAAGGCTTTTTCGCTTTTCTGGCCTCTTTCTTCGCCGCCTTTGGTTTTTGTTTCTTCTCGCCACGGAAAGCGCTGTCAGGCTCGAAATTGGCTTTCTTACCAACCTGACGACGGCGGCCGGTTTTTTTACCCGCATCGCCTTTCTTCGCTCTTTCACGCGCCGTTTTACCTTCGTTACGCGGCGCACGCTCGCTGGAAATCAGGCTGAAATCAATCTTGCGCTCATCCATATTTACAGCTTCGACTTTCACTTCCACGCGATCGCCAAGACGATAAGTCTGGCCGCTGGATTCGCCGGTCAGGCGCTGTCCCACCTGGTCAAAACGATAGTAGTCGTTATCCAGCGAGGAGACGTGGACCAGGCCATCGATGAACAGTTCGTCCAGACGCACAAAGAAGCCAAAGCCGGTGACGCTGGCAATCACACCTTTAAAGACGTTGCCGACCTGATCCAGCATGAAGTCGCACTTCAGCCAGTCAGCGACGTCACGGGTTGCTTCATCCGCACGGCGCTCAGCCATCGAACAGTGCTGACCCAGTTGCAGCATCTCTTCCATCGAATAATGGTAGCCACCCGTTTCGGTGGTGTTACCTTTATGGCCCTGCTCTTTCGCCAACAGATACTTAATGGCGCGGTGCAGGGAGAGATCCGGGTAACGACGGATCGGCGAGGTAAAGTGCGCATACGACTGCAGCGCCAGACCAAAGTGACCGCGGTTTTCCGGATCGTAAATCGCCTGCTTCATCGAACGCAGCAGCATCGTTTGCAGCATTTCGGCGTCAGGGCGATCGGCAACCGATTCCAGCAGTTCCGCGTAATCGCGCGGCTCCGGCTTATTACCGCCAGGTAGTTCCAGCCCCAGCTCCGCCAGAACAGAACGGAAGGAAGTGATCGCCTCAGTCGTCGGTTTGTCGTGTATACGGAACAGCGCAGGCTCCTGAGCTTTCTCAACGAAACGCGCCGCCGAGATGTTCGCCAGAATCATGCACTCTTCGATCAGCTTGTGCGCATCGTTACGCTGGGTCTGCTCAATTCGCTCAATACGGCGTTCCGCGTTGAAAATGAACTTCGCTTCTTCACTCTCAAACGAGATGCCGCCGCGCTCTTCACGGGCTTTATCCAACACTTTGTAGAGGTTGTGTAACTCTTCGATATGCTTAACCAGCGGCGCATACTGCTCGCGCAACTCCTGATCGCCCTGCAACATGTGCCAGACCTTGGTGTAGGTCAGACGCGCATGTGAGCTCATCACCGCTTCGTAGAATTTATATCCCGTCAGACGGCCTTTGGTAGAGATGGTCATTTCGCAGACCATGCACAGGCGGTCAACCTGCGGGTTCAGTGAGCACAGGCCGTTGGAGAGCACCTCCGGTAGCATCGGTACCACCTGCGACGGGAAGTACACGGACGTCCCGCGATTACGCGCTTCCTGATCCAGCGGCGTCGGCGGACGCACGTAATAGCTCACGTCAGCAATCGCCACCCATAAACGCCAGCCGCCACCGCGTTTCTTCTCGCAATAGACCGCATCGTCAAAGTCGCGGGCATCTTCGCCGTCGATGGTGACCAGCGGCAAATCGCGTAAATCCACACGCCCGACTTTTGCCTCTTCAGGCACCTCTTCTTTCAGACCGGCAACTTGTTTCTCAACGGCGGCTGGCCAGATATACGGGATTTCATGGGTTCGCAGCGCCATATCGACGGCCATACCGGTTCCCATGTTATCGCCCAGCACTTCGACGATTTTCCCTACCGCTTTGGTGCGGCGGGTCGGGCGCTGGGTGAGTTCAACCACCACCACAAAGCCCATGCGCGCGCCCATGATATCTTCAGGCGGGATCAGAATATCGAAGCTCAGACGGCTGTCGTCAGGAACCACAAAACCCACGCCCGCTTCAGTAAAGTAACGACCGACAATCTGGCTGGTTTTTGGCACCAGAACGCGCACAATACGCGCTTCACGGCGGCCTTTACGATCCGCGCCCAGCGGTTGCGCCAATACCTGATCGCCATGAATGCAGGTTTTCATCTGCTCGCTGGAGAGATACAAATCGTCTTTACGCCCTTCGACGCGCAGAAAGCCATAGCCATCACGGTGGCCAATAACGGTACCTTTCAGCAGATCGAGGCGTTCCGGCAGCGCATAACACTGCCGACGAGTGAAGACCAGTTGTCCGTCACGCTCCATCGCGCGCAGGCGGCGACGCAGGGCTTCCTGCTGCTCTTCGCCTTTTATGTTCAGTTCCACAGCCAGCTCATCGCGGCTGGCCGGTTTTTCGCGTTTAGTTAAATGTTCGAGGATAAATTCCCGGCTTGGGATAGGATTTTCGTACTTTTCAGCTTCGCGTTCCTGGAAAGGATCTTGTGACATTGAGGTTCCTCCATTGTCAGCTCCGGTGGAATTCCGTCGTCTTTCACGCCGTCTCTTTGTTGGCTGCCTTTGCTCTCCCCAGTCGCTTACTTTTGTAAGCTCCTGGGGATTTATGAGAGACATCCCTGTCTCTCACCGAAGGCCAGCCTGCGGCTGTTCAAATTCGTTCCTGACGAATTTGTCACTCAGTTGCCGCCGCGATACGACGCGAAATGCTTTGGACTTCACTATTCCACCAGCAATAATTTATAAAGCGGTTGATTCTCTTCAACCAAATCGGCCAGCGTGTAGTTATCCAGCTCCGTTAGAAAACTTTGCACGGCCTTAGAAAGCGCCTGTTTGAGTCGACAGGCAGGGGTGATATGGCAAAACTCACTGCTACAATTCACCAGCGACAGCGGTTCGAGTTCGCGCACGACATCGCCAATTCGAATGGTATTCGCGGCTTTGCCTAAACGGATCCCGCCATTTTTTCCCCGAATAGCAGTTACAAAGCCCGCCCGACTAAGTTGATTGATTATTTTGACCATATGATTACGGGAAACGCCATAGACGTCTGTCACTTCCGAAATACTGGTCATGCGACCTTCCGGGAGTGATGCCATATAGATTAGCGCTCGTAGTCCGTAATCGGTGAAACTCGTTAACTGCACATCAACCTCAGGGAAAAGGGGGAATCGGGATACATCTTATTTATATTGATGATAAACCAGCCACTAGCCAGGCCGCTAATTTATTTCAGTTCGGAAGGAAAAAAGCGAGGATTTAACGCACGATTAAGCCGGATGACGACGCCTGGCATCTTGTCCGGCTAACTACACTTTGTAGGCCTGATAAGCGCAGCACCATCAGGCACTGCGCCACGAACCCAAATTATGCGTCGAACGGGTCACGCAGAATCATGGTCTCAGTACGATCCGGGCCAGTCGAAATAATATCAATCGGCACACCGGTCAGTTCTTCGATACGCTTAATGTAGTTCAGCGCTGCCTGTGGCAAACCGCTACGCTCTTTCACGCCGAAGGTGGACTCAGACCAGCCCGGCATGGTTTCGTAAATCGGCTCGATACCTTCCCAATCGTCAGCCGCCAGCGGTGTTGTGGTCACTTCACGGCCATCCGGCATACGATAAGCGACACAGATTTTCACCTCTTTCAAACCGTCCAGTACGTCCAGTTTGGTCAGGCAGAAGCCCGACAGGGAGTTGATCTGTACTGCACGACGCACAGCAACGGAGTCCAGCCAGCCAGTACGACGACGACGCCCCGTGGTAGCACCGTATTCGTTACCCTGTTTGCACAGGAACTCACCGATGTCATCAAACAGCTCAGTCGGGAACGGACCCGCACCCACACGCGTGGAGTAAGCTTTGATGATACCCAGCACGTAATCCACATAACGCGGACCCAGGCCAGAACCTGTTGCCACGCCACCCGCAGTGGTGTTAGAGGACGTTACGTACGGATAGGTACCGTGGTCAATGTCCAGCAGCGTACCCTGCGCGCCTTCGAACATGACGAAATCGCCACGCTTGCGCGCCTGGTCCAGCAGATCGGACACATCAACAACCATAGAGGTCAGGATGTCGGCAATCGCCATCACATCATCCAGCACTTTCTGGTAGTCAACCGCGTCAACTTTGTAGAAGTTAACCAGCTGGAAGTTGTGATATTCCATCACTTCTTTCAGTTTTTCAGCGAAGGTGGCTTTGTCGAACAGATCGCCAACGCGCAGACCGCGACGGGCGACTTTGTCTTCGTAAGCCGGCCCGATACCACGACCGGTAGTCCCGATCGCTTTCGCGCCACGTGCTTTCTCACGCGCGTTATCCAGCGCAACGTGGTAGTCCAGAATCAGCGGGCATGCTTCAGACAACAGCAGACGCTCGCGAACAGGAACACCACGATCTTCCAGTCCTTTCATCTCTTTCATCAGCGCAGCCGGAGACAGCACAACACCGTTACCGATGATGCTGATGACGTTCTCGCGGAGAATACCTGATGGAATAAGATGGAGGACGGTTTTTTCACCGTTGATTACGAGAGTATGGCCTGCGTTGTGACCGCCCTGGTAGCGTACAACATATTTAGCCCGTTCAGTCAGAAGATCGACGATCTTTCCTTTACCTTCGTCACCCCATTGGGTGCCCAGTACGACGACGTTGTTACCCATTTTTCAAAATCACCGTTTGCTTAAAAATGGATTCTACCATCGCTTTTTCAGATATACAGCACTTTTTGCATGCAAAAATTAGCTAAATTCGCACGTTTTTTGATCAGCCAATCGTTTTCCTCAACATGTAGTAGACCACAATGCCCGCAACCACAAGTCCACCACCAAAACGACGTAAAGTATTTTCAGGCAACTGCGTCATGGCAGAAATCATCTTCTTCCATGCTCGCGGGTAAAGCATCGGACCTAAACCTTCAAGCACTAAAACCAGCGCAAGCGCGAGCCAGATTGTTGAGTTCATCGGACGTCCTTTATAAAAAGAAAACCACCGGCATCCTCAGGGATGCGGTGGTTTTATGCGTCTAACCTAAAACCGTTGCGACGATATTATCGCGTTGCGGTATTCGGTGTCTTCATGTAGCGGAAGAAATCGCTGTCCGGGCTCATGACCATGACATCCTGATTGCCTTCGAAGCTCTTCTCGTAAGCACGCAGGCTACGAATAAAGGCGTAGAAGTCAGGATCCTGGCTGAACGCATCGGCAAACAGCTTCGCCGCTTCTGCATCCCCTTCACCGCGCATGATACGCCCCTGACGCTCAGCTTCCGCCAGCGTTTTGGTCACTTCATAGTCGGCTGTCGCGCGCAGTTTTTCCGCTTCTTCCTGACCTTGTGAACGGTGACGACGCGCTACCGCTTCACGCTCAGCGCGCATACGGTTATAGATCGCTTCAGACACTTCGGTCGGCAGGTTGATCTGCTTGATCCGCACGTCGACCACTTCGATACCCAATGCGGCCATACTGTTCGGGTTGATCACCGGCACATTGCCGTTGGTTTCAGCCTGAACACGTTCAGCGGCTTCGGCAATCGCGTTATCCGCTGCCGGGGTCGCCACTTCGTCTTCGGTTCCGGCAGAGCCAGAGTTCAGGGCGTCACGCACTTCCAGGGTCAGACGACCACGGGAGTCGGTCACGATGTCTTTCACATCCAGACGACCAATCTCAGAACGCAAACGGTCAGAGAACTTACGTTTCAACAGAACTTCAGCCTGAGAAATATCGCCGCCGCCTGTCGCCAGGAAGTAACGGCTGAAATCGCTGATGCGCCATTTGATGTAAGAGTCGACAATCAGGTCTTTCTTCTCTTTGGTGACAAAGCGATCAGCCTGGTTATCCATCGTCTGGATACGCGCGTCGAGCATTTTCACCGACTGAATAAACGGTACCTTAAAGTGCAGACCCGGCTCATAAATCAATGGTTTTTTGTCGGCATCACGCACGACGCTGCTGAACTGGAACTTAATTCCGCGCTCGCCTTCTTTCACCACGAAAATTGAGGTGTACAGCACTACCAGCACGATGATGATAATCGCAATAACTGACTTACGCATCGTTATTCCCCCTGACGCTGGTAGTCGTTACGCTGCGCGTTAGCGCGGCGTTGGTCCATAATATCGCCCTGACTGGTGGACGAGGTGTTGCTTGCTCCGCTGCTGCTGGAAGATGACGTGGAGGGCAGACGCAGCAGGTTCGAACCGCTATCGCTCTTTGCCGCCGGCGCGCTCGCGCCTTTCAGCATCTGATCCAATGGCAGAACCATCAGATTGCCACCTTTGTCGTTAACCAACACTTTACGGGTATGGCTCAACACTTTTTCCATCGTCTCGATATACAGACGCTCGCGGGTAATCTCTGGCGCCGCTTTATATTCCGGAAGGATTTTCGCAAAGCGCGCCACTTCACCCTGCGCTTCCAGGATGGTTTGCGTTCTGTAAGCACGCGCCTCTTCGAGGATACGCTGTGCCTGACCGTTCGCACGCGGCTGAACTTCGTTGGTATACGCTTCCGCTTCACGGATGTACTGCTGTTCGTTCTCACGGGCAGCAATGGCATCGTCAAACGCCGCTTTCACCTCTTCCGGCGGACGTGCAGCCTGGAAGTTGACGTCCAGCAGGGTAATACCCATGTTATACGGACGAATGGTCTCTTCCAGTTCACGCTGGGTATCGCTACGAATAACGGTACGCCCTTCGGTCAGGATACGGTCCATGGTGTATTTACCGATCACGCCGCGCAGGGCGCTGTCGGTCGCCTGACGCAGACTGTCATCCGCGCTGGTTACGCTAAACAGATATTTTTGCGGATCGGTGATGCGGTACTGCACGTTCATCTCAACGCGCACCACGTTCTCATCTGACGTCAGCATCACACCGGAAGCGGCCAGTTCGCGGACGGCTTCCACGTTCACCGGCGTCACCTCGTCGATAAACGTCGGCTTCCAGTTCAGGCCCGGTTCAACCAGATGGCTGAACTTACCAAAGCGTGTCACCACGCCGCGCTCTGCTTCTTTGATGGTGTAGAAACCGCTCGCCGCCCAGATAATGACGATAGCTGCCGCCGCGATGGAGACGACACGTCCGCCCAGATGCGGGCGCGGGCCTTGCGATGAGCTTCCGCCGCCAGAGCCGGTACCTTTACCGCCTCCCAGTCCACCGAGTTTTTTACTCAGCTTGCGAAAGATGTCATCGAGATCAGGTGGCCCCTGCTCGCGACCACCTTTGTTTCCATTTCCCTCAGAGTTGCCGCCTGGTTTGCTGCTTCCCCACGGGTCGCGGTCTTGTCCGTTATTACCGGGCTGATTCCACGCCATGTTTGTGCTCCATATTTGTTATGCGATGCTATACCTGTGTTTTTTGCGCGGCAGATGCGTTGGCTACATCCCTCAGCTCCCGTCACATAGTTGACTATGCTCCAGAGAATTTCAGGACTTGCCGCCTTCCTGCCACTCAACCTCCACAAGGTACAGAGGCGAAAAAATCTTCAGGCCATATCCGTCAGATCAGACAACATAGTCTTCCAAAGCCGGTTCTTGTTTACAGAGGCGACGCCAGTCAACGATCGGCAGGCGAACTTGCAGACTTACGCTACCGTCATCCTCCATCCACTCTTTTTCTATTGCCTGAAGCTGATAAAAACGGCTTCTCAGACGCCCTTCCTGCGGCGGCAAACGCAACGTATGCTGCGCCACCTCGCCGGAAAGTCGCTCCGTCAAAGCCTGAAAAAGCTGTGGTATCCCAACCCCTGTCTGCGCGGAAAGCCAGACACGAATCGGTTTGTTCTCTTCATCCCGGTCGATACGCGGTTCAAAGTCATCCAGCATATCGATCTTGTTCATCACCATCAGGGACGGGATCTCGTGAGCATCGATCTCTTCGAGAACCGTATCCACTGCGTCGATGTTTTCCTGCACGCGCACATCCGCTGCATCAACCACATGCAGCAACAGTGTCGCCTGACGCGTTTCCTGGAGGGTCGCTTTAAACGCCGCAACCAGATCGTGCGGAAGATGACGGATAAACCCAACGGTATCCGCCAGCACGGTCTCCCCGACATCCGCCACGTCAATGCGACGCAGCGTCGGATCCAGGGTCGCAAACAGTTGATCTGCCGCATAGACCCTGGCTTCGGTTATCTGATTGAAAAGGGTGGATTTTCCGGCGTTAGTATATCCCACCAGCGAGACGGTCGGGACATCCGCCTTAATGCGCGACTGTCGCCCCTGCTCACGTTGCTTTTCAACTTTTTCCAGGCGCGACTGGATCTGCAATATACGGTTTCGCAATAAACGGCGGTCGGTTTCGAGTTGGGTTTCACCCGGACCGCGCAAACCAATCCCGCCTTTCTGTCTTTCAAGGTGGGTCCAGCCACGGACAAGACGCGTAGCCAGATGGCGCAACTGCGCCAGTTCAACCTGCAATTTCCCCTCATGGGTACGTGCACGCTGCGCAAAAATATCTAAGATAAGGCCAGTGCGGTCGATAACACGACACTCACACAGGCGCTCCAGGTTACGTTCCTGGGCCGGACTCAATGCATGATCGAATAATACGACGGCAGCGCCTGTCGCTTTTACGGCTTCCGCAATTTCAACGGCTTTACCTTCACCAACAAAGTACTTCGGGTGCGGTGCTTTACGGCTACCGGTAATCACCTGCATTGCTTCGACACCGGCGGAAGAGACCAGAGATTCAAACTCCTGGAGGTCTTCCATATCTTTGTCTTGCGAAAAATAGATGTGTACCAGTACCGCCTGCTCACCGGCGTCATAACGGTCAAACAAGCGTCAACCCCTCGATATAGATCAGCGGGGAACGCAGAAATTCTGGCTCCCCGTGTGTAAAACAGCCAAAAACCTTATTCGGTCTCTTCGCTGTCCTGTTGCGTCGCAGAACCCTGCGCGCCGCTACCGTGATGATAGTTACTGCTGGTACCGCCACCGGCATTGTTACTATGATGAGAAACCGGGCGAGACGGGACAACAGTAGAAATCGCGTGCTTATAAACCATCTGACTGACCGTGTTTTTCAACAGGATCACAAACTGATCAAAAGACTCGATTTGACCTTGCAGCTTAATACCATTCACCAAATAAATAGAAACTGGAACACGTTCCCGACGCAGT
This sequence comes from Citrobacter sp. CtB7.12, assembly GCF_001297795.1. Classification (NCBI taxonomy): domain Bacteria; kingdom Pseudomonadati; phylum Pseudomonadota; class Gammaproteobacteria; order Enterobacterales; family Enterobacteriaceae; genus Citrobacter; species Citrobacter sp. CtB7.12. The sequence goes on from NZ_LIFT01000023.1 coordinate 53,958, forward strand.
GCGTTCAGGAACGGATCTTGTAAAGATTGCCCCTTAGCCATTCTCTCTTTTCCTTATATGCTTATTTGTACTTTGAATCTTTCGATTCTGAAAATTGCGCACGATACGCCTTAATTGTACACATTCAGTTCGCGATAGCACCAACAACCTGTAATACTTCGTTCCGCGCCTGCTCAGGTTTCTCACTGTCAAGCCAGTGCACTTCTTCCCAACCGCGTAACCAGGTTACCTGGCGCTTTGCCAACTGCCTCGTGGCGCAAACACCTCTATAAACCATTTCATCGTATGATATTTCGCCTTCAAGGTATGACCACATCTGGCGGTATCCCACACAACGAATGGAAGGCAAGTCCGTATGCAAATCTCCACGGGCAAAAAGCGCCCGAACTTCTGCTTCAAATCCTGAAGCCAACATCTGATGAAAACGCTGCTCGATGCGTTGATGCAACAGCTCACGGCTCGCTGGGGCGATGGCAAACTGATGCACCTGGTACGGTAAAGCATCACCTGACGTTTGCGTCAGTTCCGTTAAAGTTTTACCCGAAATGAAAAAAACTTCCAGTGCCCGGGAAAGTCTTTGCGGATCATTTGGATGAATACGCGCAGCCGCAACCGGATCGATTGTCTGAAGCTGTTGGTGCAACGCATCCCACCCTTGCTCTGCCGCCTGTTGCTCAATTCTGGCCCTGACCTGCGGGTCTGCCGACGGTAACGGCGAAAGACCTTCCAGCAATGCCTTGAAATACAACATCGTACCGCCCACTAACAGCGGAATACGCCCCGCCGCAGTGATCTCGCTCATCTCCGCCAACGCATCGCGGCGGAAATCCGCAGCAGAATACGCCTGCGACGGATCGCGAATATCCAGCAATCGGTGCGGAGCCGCCTTTAACTCTTCAGCGTCCGGCTTCGCCGTCCCGATATCCATCCCTTTGTAAATAAGGGCGGAATCGACGCTTATCAACTCTACTGGCAAAACTTTACGCAATTCAATCGCTAGCGCCGTTTTACCCGAGGCCGTAGGCCCCATCAAAAAAATTGCCTTTGGCAGGCTCGCCTTACTGATATCACTCATGTTTCAGGGCATTCATCGCCGTATGTAAATCAACAGGTTGTAACAGACCACCCGGCGGCGCCTTCACGAGCTGCGGGCAAAGCCGCTCCACATCAGCCAGCAGGGTAATGGCCTGAGCCATTGTCCACTGCGTATGCTCACTCATCAAATTACGCGCAATCCACTGCGCCAGATTACCAGGTTCACGCGCTGACTGTTGCGTCAGGTAGCCTATCAGTTCAGGAATCAAGATTTGTAAATTTTGTTGGCGTAAGGGTAAAGGCACCGCCCGAATGGTCACATGCTGGGCATCTGCCTGAAATTCAATCCCCAATTCCACCAGTGCGCCCTGCGCATTTTCCAGCGCAGCCTTTTCCTCTGCAGAGACTTTTAGCCGCAGCGGGATCAGCAACGGCTGAGCGCAAACCTGCCCCTCTCCCGGCGAAAGCTGCGCCTGACGCAGCCAGCGTTCTGCCACGGGCAGCGCCAGCAGGTGAATATTCCCTTCGCGCTCCAGCAACGCGCAGTCGTTGCCCACAATCGTGAGCACACGGCCAAAGCTCTGACAGTGTCCCGACAGTGCTGACACAGCTGGCTCCGGCGCAGGCGATGATTTTGTCGCAGGTGTCGGCGTTTGCAGGAGCTGGCGATACACTTCGCCCTGCTGTTTTTGGTAGCCCGGTTGGGCATGCGGCCAGCTTGCCGCCGTTGGGCGCGGCGCGCTGCTGCCCGCTGTCGGTGTGGAAGTGTAGCGCGGTGCCGTAGGTTCGCGGGCCTGCGCCGGCTCAGCAAAATGGTTACGCCCTGCGGCCACACGGTTTTCCGGAACGTGCCGGGGCGCGGGTTCGCCTTCTGCTTCCAGCGGCAATGGCGATTCAAGCTGCTGTTGCAGCACGCTCAGCACGCCCTGGTAGATAAAGTCATGGACCAGGCGCGACTGATGAAAACGCACTTCATGCTTGGCCGGGTGCACGTTGACATCCACCTGATGCGGGTCAATCTCAAGGTACAGCACAAATGCGGGCTGTTGATCGGCGCCCAGCTTATCTTCACAGGCCTGACGAATGGCGTGGTTGATCAACCTGTCGCGCATCATGCGTCCGTTGACGTAGCAGTACTGTATTTCCGCCAGCGCCGTCGTGGTGTGATTGGGATCGGCGACCCAGCCGCGTAAGGTCAGATCGCCATGCTGCCACTCAATCGCCAGCGCATGCTCAAGAAACGGCGTACCACAAATGGCGCCCAGACGACGCTCTTGCGGCCCCTCTTTCGCCACCGCGCGGTACTGACGTACCATTTTGCCGTTGTGCGACAAATTGATCGTCACATCAAAACGCGCCAGCGCAATGCGCCGGATGATCTCGTCAATATGATTGAATTCGGTTTTCTCGGTGCGCATAAACTTGCGCCGGGCCGGGGTGTTGTAGAACAGATCGAGGACTTCCAGCGTGGTGCCTACCGGATGCGCGGCCGGTTTGACTGTTACCTCCATGTCGCGCCCTTCGGCGTAGGCTTGCCAGGCTTCCTGTTGCTCTGCGGTGCGTGACGTGAGAGTCAGGCGAGATACCGAGCTGATACTCGCCAGCGCTTCGCCGCGAAAACCCAGGCTAATGATCGCTTCCAGATCGTCAAGAGAGGCAATTTTACTGGTGGCGTGCCGCGCCAGCGCCAGCGCCAGTTCGTCTTTCCTGATCCCGCAACCATTGTCACGGATACGGATCAGCTTCGCGCCGCCGCGCTCGATATCAATATCGATGCGCGTTGCCCCGGCATCAAGGCTGTTTTCCACCAGCTCTTTGACCACCGATGCAGGTCGCTCAACCACCTCACCTGCGGCAATCTGGTTCGCCAGTTGTGGCGGTAACACCTGAATCGGCATGCAAATTCCTTAGTTGATCAACGACTCACCCGGCGTAGCGGCGCTCGCGGTTTGCGCCGCACTTCCCTGCGGAGCCGACTGCATCGGATGCGCCTGGAAGTAGTTACGCAGCCCTTTGTAAATCGCATCGGCCAGTTGTTGCTGATACGCATCGCTCGCCAACAGACGTTCTTCACTGTGATTACTGATAAACCCGGTTTCCACCAGCACCGAGGGAATATCTGGCGAGCGCAGAACGCCCAGGCTGGCATGTTCAGGCCGCCGTTTATGCAGTGACCCAATCCGTTCGAGCTGGCCTAACATGTTGGTTGCCACATCATACCCTACGCGTTGGGAATGGCCGAACTGCAAATCCAGCACCGCCTGACTTAGGTACGGATCGGCCTGGCTGTTTGCCAGCACATCCCCCGCGCCGCCCAACAGCTCCGACTGTTTTTCATGTTCTTCAAGCCAGTTCGCCATTTCGCTGTTGGCGCGCCGGTTCGACAGCACCCACACGGAGGCACCCGTAGCGCTGCGGTTGGGCGCGGCATCGGCGTGAATCGACACCAGGAAGTTGGCGTTTTGCTTACGCGCCACGTCAGAGCGCCCCATCACAGAGATAAAATAATCCCCGTCACGGGTTAACACGCCTTTAAACATCGGATCATCATTAAGCAGCGTGCGCAGTTTACGGGCCACCGCGATAGTGACATTTTTCTCTCGCGTACCGCCGGGGCCGATCGCGCCGGGATCCTGCCCACCGTGCCCGGCATCAATGGCGATCACCACTTTGTCACCATTGCTGGATGTCGCTCTGGCCGCCGGGCGCGTCGCCGTATTGCTGCTGATCACGGCGGTGGTGCGATCGTTGCTGGTTTTAAACGGATTTCGCGCAGGTTCAGTCGGACGCGGCGCCACCACCGGCGTTTCGACGCGTTTAGCAACGACTGGAGCGGGGGGAGGTGGCGGAGGCGTATCGGCGTTAATGGTAAAGACTACCGTGTAGTTTCCGCCACTCTGCCGTTTTACCGCCTCGGTTTTCCCGTTTTCGGTTAAATCCACCATCAGTCGTAGTGACTGTGGATCTTTCGCCGTGCCGGAACGAATAGTCTTCACCAGGTTATTACCGCTAAACATCAGCGGAAGCCCCTGAATGACCCCCGTTTGCTTAATATCCAGCGCAACGGTACGTTTGCCTTCATGGGAAAAGGCATAATCGGGATCGCCAATAAAACTGAGCGTAATACGCGCCTGTCGATCGCCGTTGGAGACCTGGATATCGGAGAGGCTGGCGGCTCCGGCCTGCGCGCACAGCAGAACCAGCATGGCCACCAACCCATTTCTGATACGATAAATCATCCCGCCACCTTTAAGGTTAACCGGCTAAACGCGCCAGCAACGAATCACCTGATGAGGAGACAGCACGGATGCGCGCCTCACGACCTTGCGCCTGGTAATCTATGTGTATTTCGACATCCGGGTCCGGGAGTACACCTTTACCCTGTTGCGGCCATTCCACCAGGCAAATGGCATCGTTGGCAAAATAATCGCGGATCCCCATAAATTCGAGCTCCTCGGGATCGGCAAGACGATACAGATCGAAGTGATAGACCATCAGGTTATCGAGAGAATAGGGTTCGACCAGCGTATAGGTTGGACTTTTTACATTACCGGAATGGCCTAACGCCTGCAGGAATCCCCGACTAAAGGTGGTTTTACCCGCGCCTAAATCACCGTAGAGATAGATCACGGTCGCGCCGTTGCAGGCCTTGGCTACCCGTTGTCCCAGGTCTAATGTTGCCTGTTCGTCAGGTAGCGGAATTACTCGATTCATCATGATAAACGTCAATCACATCAGGGTTAACAATACGCTGTAGCGTGGAAAAAAGATCGGTTGCCAACATGCCGCGCATACCGGCACGCGCCGCCAGAACATCGGCCGCCGCACCGTGAGCCACGCAGCCAGCACAGGCTGCATCATACGGGGTAAACTTCTGTCCGAGCAATGCGCCAATAATACCGGAAAGCACATCGCCCATGCCGCCGCTGGCCATGCCTGCGTTGCCGACATCAGCAATTCCCAACGCCTCCGGTTGTGCGGCAACCACCGTTCCCGCCCCTTTCAACACCGCAACGCCTCCGTAACGTTTTACCAGACGCTGTGCAGAATGTAAGCGATCACTTTCAATTTCTGCGACAGAACACCCCAGTAACCGCGCGGCTTCTCCCGGATGCGGTGTGATGACGCGATTGTGACGTTTATCGGGATTGATTGCCAGCAGGTTCAACGCATCGGCGTCCCAGACCATCGGTTTACGGAAATTCTCGACTTTTTGCAGCGCTTTCTTCCCCCACTCCGCCTGTCCGAGCCCAGGGCCAATGATGATGACATCCGCCCATGCGAGGCTTTCGTCAAGGGACTGCGGCGTCAGTTCATGCACCATCAGTTCGGGACGAGCGGTCAGCAGTGGGGCGATATTTTCGCTGCGCGTCAGCACGCGTACCAGCCCCGCTCCGGCGCGCAGCGCCGCTTCACCGGCCAGTCGAATCGCTCCCGCCGTGCCGTGATCGCCGCCGATCACCACCAGTCGACCGTGATCGCCTTTATGCGACGTTGCACGACGCGGAGAGAGCCAGTGCGCAAGTTGTGAGGCGTCAAAGCGTTGAATCGGCGCGTCCTGCCCTGTCAGCCAGTCGTCCAATCCCAGCGAATTAAAATGAAGGCGCCCGGTCACATCCCGGGCTTTCCCCGTCAGCAGACCCGGTTTCAGGACGATAAAGGTGACCGTGCGTTCGGCCCGGATGACCGCACCGGGCGTCGCGCCCGTTTGTGCCAGCAACCCGGAAGGAATGTCTATTGAGACAACAGGCGCAGGGTGGGCGTTTGCCCGTTCGATTAATTCAGACAACGGCTCGCGCGGCGCCTGGGTTAACCCGATCCCCAGAAGCGCATCAATAATCAGGTCGATATTTTCCGGCCAGGCAATCGCCGGGGAATGGATCACACCTCCTGCATTCAGCCAGGCTTCCCGCGCCTGTGCGGCCTCCTCGGGCAGCGGTTTATCGCTTTCCAGCGCTACCAGGGTGACCAGAATCCCTGCTGCTTTCGCCAGCCTCGCCACCACATAGCCATCGCCACCATTGTTACCGTGACCGCAGAGCACCAACCAGCGCCGGGCATAAGGCCGGGACTCGCGCGCCACGTCAAACACCGCCTCGCCCGCTCGCAACATCAGTTCGAACAACGTGAGCCCCAGCGTGTCAGCAGCTTCTCGCTCCAGCCGTTTGATGTCATCGGCGGGCCAGATGGAGTGTGGTATACTGATGGGGTTTTTCTTCATTGTATGGTCCGTCATGTCAGAGCCCCTCGATCTCAATCAGTTAGCGCAAAATATTAAGCAGTGGGGGCTGGAACTGGGCTTTCAGCAGGTCGGTATTACCGATACTGACCTGAGCAAGTCCGAACCCAAACTGCAGGCGTGGCTGGACAAACAATACCACGGAGAAATGGACTGGATGGCGCGCCACGGCATGATGCGCGCGCGTCCCCATGAGCTACTGCCTGGCACACTTCGCGTCATCAGCGTGCGCATGAACTATCTTCCCGCCCACGCCGCGTTTGCCCGGACGCTGAAAAATCCCTCGCAGGGTTACATCAGTCGCTATGCCCTGGGCCGCGACTACCATAAGCTTTTACGCAACCGCCTCAAAAAGCTGGGTGAGAGGATTCAGCAGCACTGTGTCTCGCTGAATTTTAGACCTTTTGTCGACTCTGCGCCCATACTTGAGCGCCCGCTGGCAGAAAAAGCCGGTCTGGGATGGACAGGTAAGCACTCACTAATCCTCAACCGTGAGGCCGGGTCGTTTTTCTTTCTTGGTGAGTTACTGATTGATTTGCCCCTGCCGGTTGATGCTCCCGTGGAGGAAGGATGCGGAAAGTGCGTCGCCTGCATCACCACCTGTCCGACCGGGGCGATTGTCGCCCCCTACACGGTGGATGCGCGTCGCTGCATCTCCTACCTCACCATCGAACTGGAAGGCGTAATCCCTGAAGCATTGCGACCATTGATGGGCAACCGGATCTACGGTTGTGATGACTGCCAGTTGATTTGCCCATGGAATCGCTACTCGCAGCTGACTGACGAAGACGATTTCAGTCCCCGTAAGCCGCTTCATGCGCCCGAGTTGATTGAGCTGTTCGCCAGAAATGAAGCCTGGTTTTTAAAAGTCACAGAAGGGTCAGCCATTCGTCGTATTGGTCATCTGCGCTGGCTGCGTAATATTGCGGTAGCACTCGGTAATGCGCCCTGGAGTGACGCCGCCCTTTCCGCACTGGAAAGCCGCCGGGGTGAGCACCCACTTCTTGATGAACACATAGAGTGGGCCGTCGCGCAGCAGATCGCGAAGCGAAACGCCGACGTGATCGAGGTGCAATCACCAAAGCAAAGGCGACTGGTTAATGCTATCGAAAAGGGACTTCCACGGGACGCCTGAATCGTCCACAGGCTGTGCATAAAAATAAAAACACATTGCTATTCAAGAACGAGAAAATCGTCAAGTGATCGCATTAACAATTTGCAATCTTAATTTAAACTTTGATTTCAGATAGTTATAAAGAAACTATTCACTTAGCGAAGTATTTGAATATTCCGTAGAAAAATCCGAAGCTGTGGATAACTCTGTTCACAAGAGTATGACAGATACAAAACGAAACGACCCCAACGCATAAACGCACTGTGGTTGATTTTCTGGAGATAAGAATTTGGAGCGGGAAACGAGACTCGAACTCGCGACCCCGACCTTGGCAAGGTCGTGCTCTACCAA
>NZ_LIFT01000023.1:61770-95395 GCF_001297795.1 Citrobacter sp. CtB7.12
CCCGACCTTGGCAAGGTCGTGCTCTACCAACTGAGCTATTCCCGCTTAATCTTCGTCTTTCATGTTGCTGCTGTGTTGGTTGCCTTGCTGCAACATGAAATGCTTTGATTAAAATTTGTTGCTGCCGTAACGCATAATTCTCTGTCGTTACGGGAGGCGCATTATACGAGAAATCCTTTCTCCTGCAACCCCTTCAAACGCAATTTTTTGTGAATTTTGTTTGAGTGACGATTTTATCAGCAAAGCGAGTAATTTAGCGGCAATCTTCGGTATACGCAAGCTTCCCGGATGTAAACTGTAGGCCGGGTAAGGTAAAGCCGCCACCCGGCATAGCCACCTTTTAAAGCTTAATAAAATTCTCACGATAGTAAGCCAGTTCCGCCACCGACTCGCGGATATCATCCATCGCCTTGTGCGTTCCTTCCTTGCTCAAACCGTCCAGAATTTCGGGTTTCCAGCGACGAGCCAGCTCTTTCAGCGTGCTGACATCCAGGTAGCGGTAATGGAAATACGCTTCCAGTTCTGGCATGTACTTAAACAAAAAACGGCGATCCTGTCCGATGCTGTTCCCGCAGATTGGCGACTTACCCGCTGGCACCCACGCTTGCAAAAATTCAATCGTCGCCAGTTCTGCTTCACGTTCACCCATTGTGCTCGCCTTCACTCGCTCCACCAGCCCGCTCCCGGTATGGGTACGCACGTTCCAGTCATCCATCAGCGCCAGCTGTTCATCAGACTGATGAACAGCAATCGTTGGCCCTTCAGCCAGAATATTCAGGTTGGCATCGGTGACCAGTGTGGCGATTTCAATTATGCGATCGCGCTCGGGATCCAGACCGGTCATCTCCAGATCAATCCAAATCAAGTTGTTTTCATTGGCACTCATGCTATTTTCCACCCCTCATACGTCACATTCTGTGTGACTACTCTCAACTAGAATTGTGTGTATCATAGATGTTTTGCCCAACATGGGCGACCAGGAGCCAGTACGATTGAGTAAAAATAAACTCTCCAAAGGCCAACAGCGCCGCGTGAACGCTAATCACCAGCGTCGTCTTAAAACGTCTAAGGAGAAGCCAGACTACGATGACAACCTGTTTGGCGAGACCGCTGAAGGGATCGTCATTAGCCGTTTTGGCATGCATGCCGACGTCGAATCTGCCGACGGTGAAATTCACCGCTGCAACATTCGCCGGACGATACGCTCGCTAGTGACCGGCGACCGTGTGGTCTGGCGTCCCGGCAAAGCGGCTGCGGAAGGGGTCAACGTCAAAGGCATCGTCGAGGCGGTGCATGAACGTACCTCGGTATTGACGCGCCCGGACTTCTACGATGGCGTAAAACCCATTGCCGCCAATATCGACCAGATTGTCATTGTCTCCGCGATTTTACCGGAGCTGTCACTCAATATTATCGACAGGTATCTGGTGGCCTGTGAGACATTGCAGGTTGAGCCGATCATCGTGCTCAACAAAATCGATCTGCTGGATGACGAAAGCATGGCGTTTGTGAATGAGCAGATGGATATCTATCGTCATATCGGTTATCGCGTGCTGATGGTCTCCAGCCACACTCAGGATGGTCTGAAACCGCTGGAAGAAGCGCTGACCGGGCGCATCAGCATCTTTGCCGGTCAGTCCGGCGTTGGGAAATCCAGCCTGCTCAACGCATTGCTCGGTCTGCAGGAAGCCATTCTCACCAACGATGTCTCTGACAACTCCGGTCTGGGGCAGCACACTACCACCGCGGCCCGCCTCTACCACTTCCCACATGGCGGCGACGTCATCGATTCCCCTGGCGTGCGTGAATTCGGCCTGTGGCACCTGGAGCCGGAACAAATCACCCATGGCTTTGTCGAATTTCATGACTATCTGGGGCTGTGCAAATATCGTGACTGTAAGCACGACACTGACCCAGGCTGCGCCATTCGTGCCGCCGTAGAGGACGGGAAAATTGCGGAAACCCGTTTCGAAAATTATCACCGTATTCTCGAAAGCATGTCGCAGGTAAAAACGCGTAAAAACTTTTCTGATACCGATGACTGACAACTAAGCTAAGCATCGCTAGAATCGTCCCCCTTTTTCAGGATCCGGCATCAACGCCGGGTCAGGAACGATAAAACAATAGCCTGGAGGCTACCTTGTTAAACTCATTTAAACTTTCGCTACAATACATTCTGCCGAAACTATGGCTCACTCGCCTGGCGGGCTGGGGCGCGAGCAAACGAGCGGGATGGCTGACTAAGCTGGTTATCGATCTGTTCGTGAAGTACTACAAGGTCGATATGAAAGAAGCGCAGAAGCCAGATACCGCCAGCTACCGCTCATTCAATGATTTCTTTGTCCGCCCACTGCGTGACGACGTTCGCCCGTTGAATACCGATCCGAACGTACTGGTCATGCCGGCTGACGGTGTCATCAGCCAGTTAGGCGCTATCGAAGAAGATAAGATCCTGCAGGCCAAAGGCCACAACTACAGCCTGGAAGCCCTGCTGGCTGGTAACTACCTGATGGCGGATCTTTTCCGTAACGGGTCGTTTGTGACCACCTATCTGTCACCGCGTGATTACCACCGCGTGCACATGCCATGTAACGGCATTCTGCGTGAGATGATTTATGTTCCGGGCGATCTGTTCTCGGTTAATCATCTGACGGCCCAGAACGTTCCAAACCTGTTTGCCCGTAATGAGCGTGTTATCTGCCTGTTCGATACGGAGTTTGGCCCAATGGCGCAAATTCTGGTCGGTGCTACGATTGTTGGCAGTATCGAAACCGTCTGGGCGGGAACCATCACGCCGCCGCGCGAGGGCGTGATCAAACGCTGGACCTGGCCTGCCGGAGAAAGCGAAGGCTCCGTGGCGCTGCTGAAGGGTCAGGAAATGGGTCGCTTTAAACTGGGCTCCACGGTGATCAACCTGTTTGCGCCAGGTAAAGTGAATCTGGTCGAGCAGCTTGAGAGCCTCTCTGTGACCAAAATTGGTCAGCCGCTGGCGATCTCCACAGAGACATTCGTTGCGCCAGTCGACGCCGAGCCTGCACCACTGCCAGATGAAGAGATCAAAGCTGAACACGACGCCAGTCCGCTGGTCGACGATAAGAAAGACGAAACCTAATAGTAGAAGGACGTTGCTGTGCGCCTGATTATCGCGTTTCTGATGGCCTGGTGCCTCAGCCAGGGGGCGTACGCTGCAACCGCCCCCGACGCCAAACAAATCACTCAGGAACTGGAGCAGGCGATATCCGCAAAGCCTGCTCAGCCTGATGTTGTTGAAGCCCTTCAGTCTGCGTTGAACGCGCTCGAGGAACGTAAAGGTTCTCTCGAACGCGCACAGCAATATCAGCAGGTTATCGATAATTTCCCGAAAATGTCCGCCAGCCTGCGCGCGCAGTTAACCAATCTGCGCGATGAACCCCGCAGCGTATCGCCGGGCATGACGACTGATGCGCTGAATCAGGAAATTCTCCAGGTCAGTAGCCAGTTGCTGGAAAAAAGCCGTCAGGCCCAGCAGGAGCAGGAACGCGCCCGTGAGATTGCCGACTCATTAAGCCAACTGCCTCAGCAGCAAACCGATGCCCGCCGACAGCTCAACGAAATTGAACGCCGTATTGGCAGCGCCACCGGCAACACCCCGCTCAACCAGGCGCAAAATTTCAGCATGCAGGCTGAATCCGCTCGCCTGAAAGCGCTGGTTGATGAGCTGGAGCTGGCGCAGTTGTCGGCCAACAACCGTCAGGAACTGGCGCGTATGCGCTCGGAACTGGCGGAAAAACAGAGCCAGCAACTGGATGCGTATTTACAGGCGCTGCGCAATCAGCTCAACAGCCAGCGCCAGCGTGAAGCCGAACGGGCGCTGGAAAGTACCGAGTTACTGGCGGAGAACAGCGCTGATTTACCGCCGGATATTGTCGCCCAGTTCAAAGTGAACCGGGAACTGTCAGCCGCGCTGAATCAGCAGGCGCAGCGCATGGATCTCGTCGCCTCTCAGCAACGTCAGGCCGCCAGCCAGACTCAGCAGGTACGTCAGGCGTTGACGACGTTGCGTGAACAGTCGCAATGGTTAGGCTCGTCTAACCTGTTGGGTGAAGCGTTACGCGCCCAGGTGGCACGTCTGCCGGAAATGCCCAAACCCCAGCAGTTGGATACTGAAATGGCGCAACTGCGCGTCCAGCGTCTGCGCTATGAAGATCAGCTCAATAAGCAGCCTCAGTTGCGCCAGCTCCATCAGGCGGACGGGCAGCCGCTCACCGCTGAACAAAACCGTATTCTTGAGGCGCAACTGCGCACCCAACGTGAACTGCTGAATTCGCTGTTACAGGGCGGCGACACGCTGATCCTCGAACTGACCAAGCTGAAGGTCTCCAATAGCCAGCTTGAAGATGCGTTGAAAGAGGTGAACGAAGCGACCCACCGCTATCTGTTCTGGACCTCAGACGTTCGCCCAATGTCATTTTCCTGGCCAATAGATATCGTGCAGGATCTGCGTCGGCTGATCTCACTCGACACCTTCAGCCAGTTAGGTCAGGCCAGCGTGATGATGCTGACCAGCAGAGATACCCTGCTGCCACTGTTTGGCGCGTTGATTCTGGTCGGGTTCAGCATTTACTCGCGTCGCCACTTTACCCGTTTTCTGGAGCGTTCTGCCGCCCGAGTGGGCAAGGTGACGCAGGATCACTTCTGGCTGACGCTGCGTACCGTGTTCTGGTCGATACTGGTGGCCTCGCCGCTGCCAGTACTGTGGATGACGCTGGGATACGGACTGCGCGAGGCCTGGCCTTATCCGCTTGCCGTCGCGATAGGCGATGGCGTCACGGCGACGGTGCCGCTGCTGTGGGTCGTGATGATTTGCGCGACATTTGCCCGGCCCAATGGCCTGTTTATCGCCCACTTTGGCTGGCCGCGCGAACGCGTGTCGCGTGCGATGCGTTATTACCTGATGAGTATCGGGCTTATCGTACCGCTAATCATGGCGCTCATCATGTTCGATAACCTGAACGATCGGGAGTTCTCTGGCTCGCTCGGTCGTCTGTGCTTTATCCTGATTTGCGGCGCGCTGGCACTGGTCACCCTGAGCCTGAAAAAAGCCGGCATTCCGCTCTATCTCGATAAAGAAGGCAGCGGCGACAATATCGTGAACAGCATGCTGTGGAACCTGATGATAGGCGCGCCGGTGGTGGCGATACTGGCTGCCGCCGTGGGTTATCTGGCGACGTCACAGGCGCTGCTGGCGCGACTGGAAACCTCCGTCGCCATCTGGTTCCTGCTGTTGGTGATTTATCACGTCATTCGCCGCTGGATGCTGATTCAGCGTCGCAGACTGGCCTTTGACCGTGCCAAGCATCGCCGCGCGGAAATGCTGGCCCAGCGCGCCCGTGGTGAAGAAGAACCGGCTCATTCAACCAGTCTGGAAGGGACCATCGACGTTGATGAGAGCGAAGTCGATCTTGATGCTATCAGCGCCCAGTCGCTCCGTCTGGTGCGCTCCATCCTGATGCTGATCGCCCTGCTGTCGGTCATTGTGCTGTGGTCGGAAATTCACTCCGCATTCGGCTTCCTCGAAAACATCTCGCTGTGGGACGTCACCTCGACGGTGCAAGGGGTTGAAAGTTTAGAACCCATTACGCTGGGCGCGGTGCTGATCGCGATTCTGGTGTTTATCATCACCACCCAACTGGTGCGTAATCTGCCTGCGCTTCTCGAGCTGGCGTTGCTACAACACCTCGATCTCACGCCGGGTACCGGCTATGCCATTACCACCATCACCAAGTACCTGCTGATGTTAATTGGCGGTCTGGTGGGCTTCTCGATGATCGGGATTGAGTGGGCGAAACTGCAATGGCTGGTGGCGGCACTCGGCGTCGGTCTGGGCTTTGGTTTGCAGGAAATTTTCGCCAACTTTATCTCCGGCCTGATCATCCTGTTTGAAAAGCCGATTCGTATTGGTGACACCGTGACCATTCGCGATCTGACAGGCAGCGTAACGAAGATCAATACCCGCGCGACGACCATCAGCGACTGGGACCGCAAAGAGATCATCGTGCCGAACAAAGCGTTTATCACCGAGCAGTTCATCAACTGGTCGCTGTCCGATTCCGTGACACGCGTGGTGCTGACCATTCCGGCCCCATCCGATGTGAACAGCGAAGAGGTGACGCAAATCCTGCTAACCGCCGCACACCGCTGCTCGTTAGTCATCGATAACCCGGCGCCAGAAGTCTTCCTTGTGGACTTACAACAGGGGATTCAGATCTTCGAACTGCGTATCTATGCCGCCGAGATGGGTCATCGCATGCCACTGCGCCATGAAATCCACCAGTTGATTCTGGCAGGCTTCCGCGAGCACGGTATCGATATGCCGTTCCCGCCATTCCAGATGCGTCTGGAAAGTTTGAATGGCCGACAAACAGGGAAAACGCTCAGTTCTGCCGGCAGAAGAAGTCGTCCGGCGGGGAGTTTGTAAATCGTTTGTACGTGTATCAGCAGAGGTTGGTTGTATTCTATCAGCCAATCTCTACTTTTTAGAGGCATAAATGATATCGAATAATAAAACGCCATAACCAAAAACTCAGCAGAGTTAACACAACAAAATATTGCCAAATACTGCGATGTTTTTTCCATATAATCACATAGAGGAAAGGGATAAAGAGAGGTAGTGTTATTATCATTCCAGCTGCGCGAATATCGTCATTTTCAATATACATCATGACATCACAGATGTTTTTAATTCCCCTTCCATCGATAAACCATTCCTTACTTTGCGTTGATAACATGGTTATCAATAAAATACAAACCACGCCTCCTATAAAATTCAAAACAAAAGCTTTCCAGTTCATTTAATTTCCTCGCAAAATCTTTTGTAGAATATCTTTCTTTTCTATAATTCGTCGGCCATATTCACTATATTCACGTTCTGCAGAGCCCGGTGATTTTCTAATCGAGAGAATAATATCTTCTTTGGCCCGTATAAGTCCGCGATTATATCTGGACCCCGCTAATATAATTTGCTCATCAGTCAGGTGAAGAGTATCAGTATCTGGATTATCATAGAGAATAAGGTCATGTAAATGGAATGCTACAACACGAATGTTAAAACTGTCATCGAGTAAGCATTGTGATAACCTAAATTGCTGAAAATGCGAAAGCGTGTTTGGGTGAATACCGATTGTTCTGGCAGCGACGCCTATCTGGATCGCGATAGAACCAACAGATGTTGCATTGGACAACTCATTGTTGTTCTTTCCCAGGATCTCTTCAATTGCTTGTCTGAATTGCAGAACGCCAACACCTTTGAATCTCTCCGGAGTTCCCCCTACTTCAGCAACCGCAACACCCGCAAGGAGTAATTCAGGTATTCGCGCTTCATAAGTATATTGTTTAATTTTTATTCGATGATATACTAACCAGGCTGTTTTGTAATACCAAAGATATGCTTTTCCTGTCATAAAATGCCAATTAGTAGGCAACGCATACCAACGGAAACAATCCCAACCATTCCAATGAGGGAAACCATATTCATCAATATCACAAAAAGGAGGCGAACTGATCACGATAACAACCCTATGATAGACCTCACTATTGAAAAGACAATAGCTCTTTCGTAACTACTCAGGATGGGATAGACATCACAATTATAAAAACGCATGTCAGCCTAACACAATCTTATTACAATAAGATATTCAAGCCATCTATAAACACAAGAAAATATATAATGCTGTTTATATATTCACACAGCGCGTTATATATAAAGAACAATATAGCTTCTGCAATTAATGTCCATCTAATGATTAAATAAATATCTTGTGTAAAATAAATATATGATGAAGTCGTTCATACTAACCATCTACAGCGACTTAACGTTGAAACCTTAAGGTAGAAGTTACAAAAATAAAATATGGGCGTTAAATATTAACTGAAAAGCATTCTTTAAAGCGGCGAGAAAAAACACGCCGCTTTGCTTTTTTGATTGAACAAGTTATGCGCGATCAACAGTAAACGCGATCACTTCCGCGAGGCTTTCTGCGCCCAGCGCCAGCATCACCAGACGATCCACACCCAGTGCGACGCCAGAACAGTCCGGCATGCCAACTTTCAACGCCTCAATCAGATTATTATCGATCGGCTGCTGCGGCAGTCCGCGCGCGGCACGCTTACGGTTATCCTGTTCAAAACGTTGCTGCTGTTCACGCGCATCCGTCAACTCATGGAAACCATTCGCCAGTTCAATTCCTTTGTAGTAGACCTCAAAACGCTCTGCCACACGGTGATCTTCCGTACTGATCTGCGCCAGTGATGCCTGGCTTGCCGGGAAGTGATACACAAACGTCGGTTTCTCTTTACCAATGTGCGGTTCAACGCCCATCGCAAACAGCAGTTGCAGTAAGGTATCGCGATCTTCTTCCGTATCAGCAATGTTGCTTAAATCCAGCTTTGCAGCAACTTCACGCAGCTGCGTTTTATCCGCAGACAGCGGATCAATCTCCAGATGACGCTGGAACGCTTGCTGATAAGAGAGGCTCTCCGCCGCCGGGCATTCCAGCACCTGCTGCAGCAAATCATCCACTTCGTTCATCAACCGGTACATGTCGTAATGGGGACGATACCACTCGAGCATAGTGAATTCTGGGTTGTGATGACGCCCCATCTCTTCATTACGGAAGCTACGGCACAGCTGAAAGACCGGACCACACCCTGCCACCAGCAGACGCTTCATGTGATATTCCGGGCTGGTCATTAAATAGAGGTTCATCCCTTGAGAGTGACCGGGGCCGACGAAACGCGTTTCGAACGGGAACAGATGAATGTCTGTGACCGTCGCCTGGCTCATGCAGGGCGTCTCAACCTCCAGCACGCCGCGATCGGCAAAGAAACGACGAATTTCCGTCATAATTGCCGCGCGTTTTAACAGGTTAGGTATGGACGCGCTCGGCTGCCAGGTTGCCGTTTCGCTCATGGTTCTTTCTCCAGTTTAAGACAAGGGCACGAAGTCTACTCGTAACGCGGCAATGAAACAAATTTTGCTCAGGAATACTCCGACACGGCTGAAGAGTTAAAAAACCGTAAAGCGATGGTTTAGTAATTAAATTAATCAAGATCACTGATAATTCCGGCCTCTGACACGCTAAAAAAATCGAACACGTCAAATTTCCCACTCATCGCAGAGACTATACTGTTGTACCTATAAAGGAGCAGTGGAAACGCATTCGCACCCCACCTGTTTCAGGGGTTTTACCCGAAATATGTGGTGGCGAAATTACAATAATCTGGAGGAATGTCGTGCAAACCTTTCAAGCCGATCTTGCCATTATAGGCGCCGGTGGCGCGGGATTACGCGCTGCAATTGCCGCAGCGCAGGCAAATCCTAATGCAAAAATCGCACTGATTTCAAAAGTGTACCCAATGCGCAGTCACACCGTGGCTGCTGAAGGGGGCTCAGCTGCTGTCGCCCAGGATCATGACAGCTTCGACTACCATTTTCACGATACGGTAGCGGGCGGAGACTGGCTGTGTGAACAGGATGTCGTGGATTATTTTGTCCACCACTGTCCTACCGAAATGACCCAACTGGAACAATGGGGCTGCCCGTGGAGTCGTCGCGAAGACGGCAGCGTCAACGTTCGTCGCTTCGGCGGGATGAAGATTGAGCGTACCTGGTTTGCTGCGGATAAAACCGGCTTCCATATGCTGCATACCCTGTTCCAGACTTCTCTGCAGTTCCCGCAGATCCAACGC
The DNA here is from genome assembly GCF_001297795.1 of Citrobacter sp. CtB7.12. Classification (NCBI taxonomy): domain Bacteria; kingdom Pseudomonadati; phylum Pseudomonadota; class Gammaproteobacteria; order Enterobacterales; family Enterobacteriaceae; genus Citrobacter; species Citrobacter sp. CtB7.12. The sequence goes on from NZ_LIFT01000023.1 coordinate 71,497, forward strand.
TTTGACGAACACTTCGTCCTCGATATCCTGGTCGATGATGGTCATGCTCGCGGCCTGGTAGCGATGAACATGATGGAAGGCACGCTGGTCCAAATCCGTGCTAACGCGGTAGTGATGGCGACTGGCGGCGCAGGCCGTGTGTATCGTTATAACACCAATGGCGGCATCGTGACCGGTGACGGCATGGGCATGGCACTGAGCCACGGCGTTCCGCTGCGTGACATGGAGTTTGTTCAGTATCACCCGACCGGTCTGCCGGGTTCCGGTATCCTGATGACGGAAGGCTGCCGTGGTGAAGGCGGTATTCTGGTCAACAAAAACGGCTACCGTTATCTGCAGGATTACGGCATGGGTCCGGAAACTCCGCTGGGCGAGCCGAAAAACAAATATATGGAACTCGGTCCGCGCGACAAAGTTTCTCAGGCTTTCTGGCACGAATGGCGTAAAGGCAACACCATCTCCACGCCGCGTGGCGATGTTGTACATCTCGACCTGCGTCATCTGGGCGAGAAGAAACTGCTGGAACGTCTGCCGTTCATCTGTGAACTGGCGAAAGCCTACGTGGGCGTCGATCCAGTGAAAGAACCGATTCCGGTGCGTCCGACCGCGCACTACACCATGGGCGGTATCGAAACCGATCAGAACTGCGAAACCCGCATCAAAGGTCTGTTTGCCGTCGGCGAATGTTCTTCTGTGGGTCTGCACGGCGCGAACCGTCTGGGCTCTAACTCTCTGGCTGAGCTGGTGGTCTTTGGCCGTCTGGCAGGCGAGCAGGCGATGGAGCGTGCAGCGACAGCGGGCACTGCTAACGACGCCGCCCTTGACGCACAGGTTGCCGGCGTTGAACAACGTCTGAAAGACCTGGTCAACCAGGAAGGTAACGAGAACTGGTCGAAGATCCGCGACGAAATGGGGCTTTCGATGGAAGAAGGTTGCGGTATTTACCGTACACCGGAACTCATGCAGAAAACCGTGGATAAGCTGGCCGAACTGCAGGAGCGCTTCAAGCGCGTTCGCATCACTGACACCTCCAGCGTATTCAATACCGATCTGCTGTACACCATCGAGCTGGGTCACGGCCTGAACGTCGCTGAGTGTATGGCGCATTCCGCGCTGGCGCGTAAGGAATCACGCGGCGCACACCAACGTCTGGACGAAGGTTGCACCGAACGTGACGACGTCAACTTCCTCAAACATACTCTCGCCTTCCGCGATGCTGATGGCACGACTCGCCTCGACTATAGCGACGTGAAAATCACCACGCTGCCGCCGGCAAAACGTGTTTACGGTGGCGAAGCGGAAGCAGCCGATAAGAAGGAGAAGGCTAATGGCTGAGATGAAAAACCTGAAAGTTGAGGTGGTGCGTTATAACCCTGAGACCGACACCGCGCCGCACAGTGCTTTCTATGAAGTGCCTTATGATGAAACCACGTCACTGCTGGATGCGCTGGGCTACATCAAAGATAACCTGGCGCCAGACCTCAGCTATCGCTGGTCCTGCCGTATGGCGATCTGCGGCTCCTGCGGCATGATGGTCAACAACGTGCCGAAACTGGCGTGCAAAACCTTCCTGCGTGATTACACCAACGGTATTAAGGTGGAAGCGCTGGGTAACTTCCCGATTGAGCGCGATCTGGTCGTCGATATGACGCACTTTATCGAAAGTCTGGAAGCAATTAAGCCGTACATCATCGGTAACCCGCGTACGCCGGATCAGGGACCAAATATCCAGAGCCCGGCGCAGATGGCGAAGTATCACCAGTTCTCTGGTTGCATCAACTGTGGTCTGTGCTATGCCGCATGTCCGCAGTTCGGCCTGAACCCTGAGTTCATCGGACCGGCTGCAATTACCCTGGCGCATCGTTACAACGAAGATAGCCGCGACCACGGTAAGAAGGAGCGTATGGCACAGTTGAACAGCCCGAACGGCGTATGGACCTGTACTTTCGTGGGCTACTGCTCCGAAGTTTGTCCGAAGCACGTCGATCCGGCGGCTGCCATTCAGCAGGGTAAAGTAGAAAGCTCGAAAGACTTTCTTATCGCTACCCTGAAACCACGCTAAGGAGTGCAACATGACGACTAAACGCAAACCCTATGTGCGGCCGATGACGTCCACCTGGTGGAAAAAATTGCCGTTTTATCGCTTTTACATGCTGCGCGAAGGCACAGCCGTTCCGGCAGTCTGGTTCAGCATTGAGCTGATTTTTGGCCTGTTCGCACTGAAGCATGGTGTCGAATCCTGGGCGGGCTTCGTCGGTTTTCTGCAAAACCCGGTGGTGGTGATCCTCAACGTGATCGCCCTGGCGGCAGCACTGCTGCACACCAAAACCTGGTTTGAGCTGGCGCCGAAAGCCGCCAACATCATCGTAAAAGACGAAAAAATGGGGCCAGAGCCGATCATCAAAGGTCTCTGGGCGGTTACTGTGGTGGCGACCGTAGTCATACTGTTTGTTGCCCTGTTCTGGTAAGGAGTCCGGGATGATTAATCCAAATCCAAAACGTTCTGACGAACCCGTATTCTGGGGTCTGTTTGGCGCAGGCGGTATGTGGGGTGCGATTATCGCGCCAGTGATGGTTCTGCTGGTGGGGATTCTGCTGCCGCTGGGTCTGTTCCCGGGCGATGCCCTGAGCTATGAGCGTGTTCTGGCGTTTGCTCAGAGCTTTATCGGCCGTGCTTTCCTGTTCCTGATGATTGTCCTGCCGCTGTGGTGTGGCTTACACCGTATGCACCACGCGATGCATGACCTGAAAATCCATGTGCCGGCTGGCAAATGGGTGTTCTACGGTCTGGCAGCCATCCTGACCGTCGTCACGGCGATTGGCATTCTGTCCGTCTAACGTCATCCGCCCTCTTGTCTGCTGATAAGAGGGCGTTTTTATCATTCCCGCCATTATTTCCCCCGCCAGGTTCTACACTTAGGAAAAAACACCCTAAGGATAAAACTATGCGCCTGCTCCCCATCGTTGCCGCTGTAACCGCTGCGTTTCTGGTGGTCTCCTGTAGTACCCCAACCCCGCCACAGGGCGTTACCGTGGTGAATAACTTCGATGCCAAACGCTACCTCGGAACCTGGTACGAAATTGCCCGCTTTGATCATCGCTTTGAACGCGGACTGGAGAAGGTCACGGCGACTTATAGCCAGCGCGATGACGGTGGCCTTACTGTCATCAATAAAGGCTGGAATCCGGACAGGAACAGATGGCAGCAAAGTGAAGGAAAAGCCTATTTTACCGGTGACCCAAGCCGCGCAGCGCTGAAGGTTTCGTTCTTTGGGCCTTTCTACGGCGGGTATAACGTTATCGCGCTCGACAGAGAGTACCGACACGCGCTGGTCTGCGGCCCGGATCGCGACTACTTGTGGATACTCGCCCGCACGCCAACCATTTCTGACGAAATGAAGCAGCAGATGCTGGCCGTCGCGACCCGGGAAGGGTTTGATGTCAATAAACTTATCTGGGTGAAGCAGCCCGGCGATTAGTGGGTGCTTAATTTCAGACCAATAATACCGACAACGATTAACGCCAGACTTGCCAGACGCATGGGATTGGCCGATTCGCCCAGCAGCAGAATACCGGTGATGGCGGCACCGACGGCGCCAATCCCTGTCCACACGGCATACGCGGTACCCACGGGTAGCGTTTTCATCGCCCACGCAAGGAGCGCCATACTGACGATCATCGCAGCAATGGTGATGATACTCGGTGTCAGGCGACTAAAACCGTGGGTATATTTCAGCCCCACCGCCCAAACGACTTCAAGCAGACCGGCGATTAATAAGATTATCCAGGACATATCAGGCTCCAGAGAAATGGGGCCGTCCCCGATGAAAGAAGCGTTCGCAGGTCGTCCTGCAAAGCTGAAGGTGGAAAAAACATTCTTGCCCGAGCGGCGGTGAATTTCAACATTTTTATCTTTCCGCACCTAAAAGCTTGAATTAGGCGCATTTCGCTGCGTATTTTGCGCATTCAGCACTCATCCGACTTCTCTATGATGGGACGCTTTCTGAAGTCAGGAAGCCATTTGCCTTACTTCTGAATGCGAAAACGCTATGTTGAAAATATTAGTGATTGACCGTTGCCACTTCACCCGCACAGGGATCGAGGCATGGCTTAATCATTCCGAACTCTTTAATACGTCGTTTCTGGTCTCTGGGCTCAATAATCTCTTACTGGTTAAAGAGCACATCCAACAGTGGAAACCTCACCTGGTTATTGCGGACTTATACGGGTTTCTCAACGACACCCTGTCGGCCGAGTCCATTGCCCCATTTTTCCTCGCCTGTGGCAGCAGTCCGTTGATATTACTGGAGTCAGGAGGCGTGATGGTAGAGACGCAGCGCTATCCTGTCTGTGCATCATTAACCAAGCAGGTCTCTCTGGCGATACTGGCTGAAAATATCCACAACGCCCTGCTGAGCGGCTCGGTATCGGAAGCGCCCGGCAATGCCTCGACGCTGCTTACACCTCAGGAAGAGAAAGTACTGACGATGTGGATGGAGGGGGCGAGTAACAACGCGATTGCCTGTGCGCTCAGTATTCATGGCAAAACGGTGTACACCTACAAACGCAATATCCGCATGAAGTTACACATGGATAATCGCTTTTCGCCGTTTCTTGCGCCAGCCGAGCTGAAAAATTAACGGCACGACAACACTGCCGTACCGTTTTCACCGTTACTGCTGAGCTTTGGTTGCTGCGCCTGAAATAGCGTTGCCGCCGTCGGAGATGTCTTCGCCCACACCACGTGTGGTGTTACACGCAGTCAACACGGAGGAAAGTACTAACACAGAAAAGATCGCTGCAATTGTCTTTTTAACCATAACGTCTTCCTTTTCTAGCCAATGTTATTTGTGTAGTGCCACTTAATCATAGACAAGATCCCGAACAATGCCGGGAGATAGACGCTTTTTAGGACGATGAGAAGAAAATTAACTGGCCGCGTGAGAAATGGAATTGCCGAGGTGCTTAATATCCTCACCAAAGCCGCGCGCGGTATTGCAGCCCGCCAGCATCGAGGTGGTGAGAAGAATCAGTGTTACAAGACCGAGAAGACGTTTCATCATTCCTGCCCTGGATAAACAATGGCGCAGCAAAGCTGCTGCACCATAATGAGCTAAACGCGCGGATTATTTAACGCGGGAAACGTATTCGCCTGAACGCGTATCCACTTTAATCACTTCGCCAATCTGAACGAACAGAGGCACTTTAACTACGGCGCCAGTAGACAGCGTTGCCGGCTTGCCACCTGTACCAGCGGTATCGCCTTTCAGACCCGGATCGGTATCAACGATTTCCAGTTCAACAAAGTTCGGCGGCGTCACGGAGATAGGCTGACCGTTCCACAGGGTCACGATGCACTCAGCCTGATCCAGCAACCATTTTCCGCTATCGCCAATCGCTTTAGCATCTGCGGAAAGCTGCTCGAAGGTTTCGTTGTTCATGAAGTGCCAGAACTCGCCGTCGTTGTACAGGTAAGTCAGGTTCATATCTACAACGTCAGCGCCTTCAGCAGAGTCAGTCGACTTGAAGGTTTTCTCAACGCGAGTACCGGTCAGCAGGCGACGCAGTTTCACGCGCGCAAAAGCCTGACCTTTACCTGGTTTAACGAATTCGCTGGCTTCAACCGCATAAGGTTCGCCGTCCAACATGATTTTAAGACCAGCACGAAAATCGTTGCTATAGTACGTTGCCATAAGGCCCTCTGAAAATTGTTAACTGGTAGCTAAGCCACAAAATGGCGCATATTGTAACCCTAAATACCCCATCCAGAGAAGATTGGTTATCGCAACTTGCCGATGTTGTGACCAATCCCGATGAACTCCTGCGTCTTTTGAATATAGACGCAGATGAAAAACTGTTGGCTGGACGCGACGCCAAACGGCTGTTCGCCCTGCGCGTGCCGCGTGCATTTATCGCACGTATGGAAAAAGGCAATCCTGACGATCCGCTTTTACGTCAGGTACTTACCTCCGAAGATGAGTTTATTACCGCGCCGGGTTTCTCCACCGATCCGCTGGAAGAACAGCATAGCGTCGTACCGGGACTGCTGCATAAATACCGTAACCGGGCGCTGCTGCTGGTGAAAGGCGGCTGTGCGGTAAATTGTCGCTATTGCTTCCGTCGCCACTTTCCGTACGCCGAAAATCAGGGAAATAAGCGAAACTGGCAGACGGCGCTGGACTACATTAGCGCGCACACCGAGCTGGATGAGATCATTTTCTCCGGCGGCGATCCGCTGATGGCCAAAGATCATGAGCTGGACTGGCTGCTCACACAACTGGAAGCCATTCCCCATATCAAACGTCTGCGTATTCACAGTCGCCTGCCCATCGTCATCCCTGCGAGGATTACGGAGGGGCTGGTTGCCCGCTTCACCCGTTCTTCGCTGCAGATCCTGCTGGTGAATCACATTAACCACGCTAACGAGGTGGATGACGCGTTTCGAAAAGCAATGGCGAAACTACGCATCGCAGGCGTTACGCTGCTTAATCAGAGCGTCCTGTTGCGTGGCGTCAATGATAACGCGCAGACGCTGGCGACCCTCAGTAATGCGCTGTTTGATGCGGGCGTCATGCCCTATTACCTGCACGTGCTGGATAAAGTGCAAGGGGCGGCGCATTTCATGGTGACGGATGATGACGCGCGCCAGATTGTGCGTGAACTGCTCACCCTGGTCTCGGGTTATATGGTGCCCAAACTGGCGCGGGAAATTGGCGGCGAACCGAGTAAAACGCCACTGGATTTACAACTGCGTCAACAATAACCTCGCAATCAGGTGTCCGTATCCGGACACCTGTCACCAAAACCCCGGATTCCCCCATTCTGTATGCTATTTTAGCGACACCTTGCGAACTATATATTTAAAAATCATATGTATAAGTCGCAACTAATCGCTGAATTTATTATTGGTGAGGGAGAACCGTTATGGCTATCAGTATCAAAGGAGTGAATACGGGTGTTATTCGTAAAGCGAACGAATTCATCGCGCTGGCGCTGAAAATTAAAGAGCTAAGGAACAAGGAATCGCTGTTTTTTCTACCTGCGCTGGAATTACGCGATCTGCTGATTGCCGTGGAAAGTCGTCTGTACCAGAAACAGCAACTGAACGCTGCCGAACGTCAGCACTACGAAAAAACGCGCGATGCTATCAGCAAGAAAATGCAGGAAAACATTCCCGCGATGGTGGAAAACGAACTTCGACATGCGGATATTCATCGCCGTGTCACCGCCGTCGCCTTAACTGACGCGAGTGGTGACAACATCACACTGACCTTCACGCTTCACGATGGCACAACCTGCGACCTGCGGGTGAACGAATTGCAGATTGATACTTTGGTGTATGCCATTATTCGGGCGATAGAGAACGCGGGTATGCGGGAACTGGCACTGAGGATCTCCTCGTTGCTGGATTTTTTGCCGCTGTACGATGCGGACTGTCTGGACCATGAGCGACTGGAATACGACGCCTACACGCAGTCAGAGTGGAAACACGCGCTTTTCACGCATTATCTTGCGGTACTTTATCGTTTTACGGATGAAACAGGAAAGGAACGGTTCTGCGGCGCTGTCGTGAAAACCCGCGTTCCATCGGGTAGTAAAGAGGCGGAAGCCATTTCCCGTCGTGTACTCGACTTTAGCCCGAGGCTGAAAAAACTGGCAGGTAAATCGTGTCAGGCTTTTGTCAGAACGCTGACGGCGGATAAAGCGCAGACGCTGACCCAGGAGCAATGCCTGCGCGCGCTACATCATTTACGGGTTCAGTCCGTTAACGCCGCAACACAGCACGCCTGATGGCGCTGCGCTTATCAGGCCTACGACATAACTTCGAGTCATTACACAAAATCATTCAATCAGAATCGCGGCGGCAAGCGAAGAAATCCCCAGGAGCATAGATAACTATGTGACTGGGGTTTCACAGCGCAGCCAACAAAGAGGCTGGTTGAAGGATGAAGTGTAATCAATTAGGGCACTTATAAACCTGGCCAATCATCTCACTGGCCGTCGGGACAAAGCTGGATAACATGCCCTGGCTCGGGCTGCTGACGCCATAAATCACGTTGCCGCCCATCGCTGCTGCCTGGTTGCGCAGGTCATTTGCCGCACCACGCATAGAACCGCCTTCTTCACCGTGCTGACCTGAAAGCCAGTTGCTTTGCTTCCCGGTGGCCGTGCCAATCAACTGACATTCAGCGCCTGGCTTCTCTTCCACAAAGCGAACACTTTGCCCTGCGGAACTCAGTTCGTTGCTGGAGCTACAACCCGCCATCAGTAGCGCGGCACCGACGATCCCTGCTAAATATTTCACGTGCATGTTATTCCCCATAATCAATGAGCTGGACGTTTTGTCCGTCACTGAATCTTATACTAAAAAGATGACCAAAAGAAAAACCCCCGAACATTTCTGCCCGAGGGTTTCTCATTTCTGGGAGATAAACACCCTGCAGCCTGAAGGATGCAGGGTGTAGGCGATTACATCATGCCGCCCATACCACCCATGCCGCCCATACCACCAGCAGCACCTAAGTCAGGCGCGTCGCCTTTCGGCAGGTCGGTTACCATGCACTCGGTGGTAATCATCAGGCCAGCCACAGAAGCCGCGTACTGCAGAGCAGAACGGGTGACTTTGGTTGGATCCAGGATACCCATATCGATCATGTTGCCGTATTCTTCGGTCGCTGCGTTGTAACCGTAGTTGCCATCGCCCGCTTTCACGGTGTTAGCGACAACAGACGGTTCTTCGCCGCAGTTCAGAACGATCTGACGCAGCGGAGATTCCATTGCGCGCAGCGCAACTTTGATACCGACGTTCTGATCTTCGTTCTGACCTTTCAGGCCAGCGATTTTGGAGGCTACGCGAATCAGCGCCACGCCACCACCGGCAACCACGCCTTCTTCTACCGCAGCACGGGTCGCGTGCAGGGCATCTTCAACGCGGGCTTTTTTCTCTTTCATTTCAACTTCAGTCGCAGCACCAACTTTGATGACTGCCACGCCGCCTGCCAGTTTCGCTACGCGCTCCTGCAGTTTTTCGCGGTCGTAGTCGGAGGTGGCTTCTTCGATCTGCTGACGAATCTGAGTCACACGACCCTGGATTGCCGCTTCGTCACCCACGCCATCGATGATGGTGGTGGTGTCTTTGTTGATCACAACGCGTTTTGCCTGACCCAGGTCTTCCAGCGTTGCTTTTTCCAGCTCCATACCGATCTCTTCAGAGATCACGGTACCGCCAGTCAGAGTCGCGATATCCTGCAGCATCGCTTTACGACGATCGCCGAAACCAGGAGCTTTAACCGCAGCCACTTTCACGATGCCGCGCATGGTGTTAACCACCAGCGTTGCCAGCGCTTCGCCTTCCACATCTTCAGCGATGATCAGCAGCGGTTTGCCTGCTTTCGCAACGGCTTCCAGAACCGGCAGCATTTCGCGGATGTTGGAGATTTTCTTGTCAGCCAGCAGGATGAACGGGCTTTCCAGTTCTACTGCACCAGTTTCCGGCTTGTTGATGAAGTACGGTGACAGGTAGCCACGGTCGAACTGCATACCTTCAACGACGTCCAGTTCGTCCTGCAGACCGGTACCGTCTTCCACGGTAATCACGCCTTCTTTACCGACTTTGTCCATCGCTTCTGCGATCAGTTTACCTACGGTTTCGTCGGAGTTAGCAGAGATGGTACCCACCTGAGCAATGGCTTTAGAGTCGGAGCACGGTACGGACAGCGCTTTCAGTTCTTCAACCGCAGCCGCAACCGCTTTGTCGATACCACGCTTCAGGTCCATCGGGTTCATACCCGCAGCAACGGCTTTCAGACCTTCGGTGATGATGGACTGAGCCAGTACGGTCGCAGTGGTGGTACCGTCGCCTGCTGCGTCATTCGCTTTAGAGGCGACTTCTTTCACCATCTGCGCGCCCATGTTTTCGAACTTGTCTTCCAGTTCGATTTCACGTGCTACGGAAACACCATCTTTAGTGATGGTCGGTGCGCCGAAGGATTTGTCCAGAACGACGTTACGGCCTTTCGGACCGAGGGTGACTTTCACTGCGTCTGCCAGTACGTTTACGCCGCGCAGCATTTTCACACGAGCGTCGTTACCGAATTTTACGTCTTTAGCTGCCATTTTCTCTTTCCCTTAAATTCGTATGTTCAGTGTCGTTCGCGGATTACGCTTCAACAATTGCCAGGATGTCGCTTTCAGACATGATCAACACTTCTTCATTGTCGATCTTCTCAGATTTCACACCGTAACCATCGTTGAAAATCACGATGTCGCCGACTTTCACGTCCAGCGGTTGCACGGTACCGTTATCCAGGATGCGACCCTTACCGACAGCGATGATTTCGCCACGAGTTGATTTACCCGCTGCAGAACCGGTCAGAACGATGCCGCCAGCAGATTTGGACTCAACTTCTTTACGTTTAACGATCACGCGATCATGTAACGGACGAATACTCATTGATAGCTCTCCTTTGAGAAAGTCATTATCAGTTATGGGTGACGCCGGCCCGCTAAGGTTCCCGGCTAGTGACCAGAGAGATGGGGATGGGTTTTTGCCCCTTCAAGGGGCAATGTGAAAAAAAATTCTGATCAGCAAAAAATCCTGTAAAAACCCTACTTACCTCACATTTCTCGCCTATTTAATCGCTGGCGTCATAAGCAAATCTGATTGTGATAACATCGAAAACCTGCGCAGTGGCCTGGCATTCAGGCGCAAACGGATAACAACTCATGAGTGGACTGAAACAAGAGCTTGGATTGGCTCAGGGTATTGGCCTGTTGTCGACATCATTATTGGGAACAGGCGTGTTTGCCGTCCCGGCCCTGGCGGCACTGGTAGCAGGCAACAACAGCCTGTGGGCCTGGCCAGTTTTGATTGTGCTGGTGTTTCCCGTTGCGATTGTGTTTGCCCTGCTAGGCCGACATTACCCCAGCGCAGGCGGCGTCGCACATTTCGTCGGCATGGCGTTTGGCCCACATCTTGAACGGGTCACCGGCTGGCTGTTTTTGTCCGTCATTCCCGTGGGTCTTCCTGCTGCGCTGCACATTGCCGCCGGGTTTGGTCAGGCGATGTTTGGCTGGCACGGCTGGCAACTATTGCTGGCCGAACTGGGTACACTGGCGCTGGTGTGGTTTATCGGTTCACGCGGCGCGAGCTCCAGCGCAAACCTGCAAACGGTGATTGCCGGTCTGATCGTGGCGCTGATTGTCGCTATCTGGTGGGCTGGCGATCTCACACCAGCAGAAATCCCTTTCCCTGCGCCAGCCGATATTGAAATGTCGGGGTTATTCTCCGCGCTGTCGGTGATGTTCTGGTGCTTCGTCGGTCTGGAAGCGTTCGCCCATCTGGCCTCAGAATTCAAAGACCCCGAACGGGATTTCCCTCGCGCACTGATGATGGGTCTGCTGCTGGCCGGTTCGGTCTATTGGGCCTGCACCGTTGTGGTTCTGCACTTTGATGCCTATGGCGAAACGATGGCAGCGGCGGCCTCCTTACCGGAAATTGTCGTGCAATTGTTTGGCGTTCAGGCGCTGTGGGTAGCCTGTGTGATCGGTTATCTGGCCTGCTTTGCCAGCCTCAATATTTATATTCAGAGTTTTGCCCGTCTGGTGTGGTCACAGGCGCAATATAAACCGGACCATTATCTGGCCCGCCTCTCCTCCCGTCATATTCCACGCAACGCGCTCAATGCCGTGCTGGGCTGCTGCGTAGTCAGTACGCTGTGCATTTATGCGTTAGAGATCAATCTCGATGCGCTCATCGTCTATGCCAACGGCATCTTTATCATGATCTATCTGTTGTGCATGCTGGCAGGGTGTCGCCTGTTGAAAGGGCGGTATCGCGCGCTGGCAATGGTGGGCGGATTACTATGCCTTCTGTTACTGGCAATGGTCGGCTGGAAGAGTCTGTATGCGCTGATTATGTTGGCGATACTGTGGCTGTTTTTGCCACAACGAAAAAAGGTTGAACATCACTTATAGGCCGGTTCCACGAAAATGCCCGGTGGCGCTTACGCTTACCGGGCCTACGGGAATCAGTCGCGACGATCGTCTTTGTGTTCGATACGGTCACGTTCTTCATCTTTGCGCTGGAACTCACCGTCAAAGGTGTCGCCACCGCCGGTTCCGGCGCTAAAGCCGCCACCCGGCATCCGGGAAAAACGCAAATGCGGCAGCAGCTTCATCGTCAGATGCTTCTGCACCGGTGGTAATAAAAGAAGAAGACCGAGGAAGTCGGTGAAAAAGCCTGGCAACAACAGCAACAGACCCGCGATGATCAGCGAAACACTCTTGATCATCTCTTCAGCCGGGCTCTCTCCTGCCGCCATTTTCTGCTGCATCAGCAAAAAGTTCTTAAACCCCTGGTTGCGTACCAGCGACATCCCGATGACCGAGGTGAAAATCACCAGTATGAGCGTCATCAGTACACCCATCACATGGGCAACCTGAATAAAGATAGAAATCTCAATATAAACATAGAGAAAGACTGCAAGTAACGGTATCCAGCGCAAAAGGATTCTCCTCAAACGACCGCCGTGATGCCCACGTCGGCCCGAAAATAGTTGCGATTCGCATTAGTCGGATGTAGGGGTAGTTCGCAAAATTTCAAGCTATTTGTACACTTATTTTTAGAGATAATCCTAAAGCGGTGACCTATTTCACAAAATAATAATTAAGGAGTAATTTACCACACTTAAAGTGATCCAGATTACGGCACAATTTCTGAAGCAGAATATGATCTCGTTGACCAGACCGATGTAGGGGATAATCGTCGGTCAAGAAACAATCGAAACCACATATATTCTGTGTGTTTAGTGCATTCATTGGCAGCTTTAAATAAAGAAGGTTCACATGTTAAACAACATTCGTATCGAAGAAGATCTGTTGGGTACCAGGGAAGTTCCAGCCGAAGCCTACTATGGTGTTCACACTCTGAGAGCGATTGAAAACTTCTACATCAGCAACAACAAAATCAGTGACATCCCTGAATTTGTGCGCGGCATGGTAATGGTTAAGAAGGCCGCTGCTCTGGCAAACAAAGAGTTGCAGACCATCCCTAAAAGTGTAGCGAACGCCATCATTGCTGCATGTGATGAAGTCCTGAATAACGGCAAATGCATGGACCAGTTCCCGGTAGACGTTTACCAGGGCGGTGCAGGCACCTCCGTCAACATGAATACCAACGAAGTGCTGGCCAATATCGGGCTGGAGCTGATGGGTCACCAGAAAGGTGAATATCAGTACCTGAACCCGAACGACCACGTGAACAAATGTCAGTCTACTAACGACGCCTACCCAACCGGTTTCCGCATCGCCGTTTACGCTTCTATCGTAAAACTGGTCGATGCTATCAACCAACTGCGTGAAGGCTTTGAGCGTAAAGCTGTCGAATTCCAGGACATCCTGAAAATGGGTCGTACCCAGTTGCAGGATGCAGTTCCGATGACCCTGGGTCAGGAATTCCGTGCTTTCAGCGTACTGCTGAAAGAAGAAGTGAAAAACATCGAGCGTACCGCTGAACTGCTGCTGGAGGTTAACCTCGGCGCAACGGCTATCGGTACCGGTCTGAATACCCCGAAAGAGTACTCTCCGCTGGCAGTACAGAAACTGGCGGAAGTCACTGGCTTTGCCTGCGTTCCTGCTGAAGACCTGATCGAAGCGACCTCTGACTGCGGCGCTTACGTGATGGTACACGGCGCGCTGAAACGCCTGGCGGTGAAGATGTCCAAAATCTGTAACGACCTGCGCTTGCTCTCCTCTGGCCCACGTGCCGGCCTGAATGAGATCAACCTGCCGGAACTGCAGGCGGGCTCTTCTATCATGCCAGCGAAAGTGAACCCGGTTGTACCGGAAGTCGTCAACCAGGTGTGCTTCAAAGTCATCGGTAACGACATCACCGTCACCATGGCGTCTGAAGCCGGTCAGCTGCAGCTGAACGTGATGGAGCCAGTGATTGGTCAGGCGATGTTTGAATCGATTCACATCCTGAGCAACGCCTGCTACAACCTGCTGGAGAAATGTGTTAACGGTATTACCGCTAACAAAGAAGTGTGCGAAGGGTATGTCTACAACTCTATCGGCATCGTCACCTACCTCAACCCGTTCATCGGCCACCACAACGGCGACATCGTCGGTAAGATTTGTGCCGAAACCGGTAAGAGCGTACGTGAAGTGGTGCTGGAGCGCGGTCTGTTGACTGAAGCTGAGCTGGACGATATTTTCTCCGCACAGAACCTGATGCACCCGGCTTATAAAGCAAAACGCTATACTGATGAAAACGAACAGTAATCGTACAGGGTAGTACCATGGAGGGCACGTCAGATGACGTGCCTTTTTTCTTATAAGAAGTTACTAAATAACAACAATTTAATATCAACTTGTTAAACAACAAGGAAGGCTAATATGATAGTTGTCGAACTTATCATTGTTTTGCTGGCAATCTTTTTGGGCGCCAGACTTGGGGGCATCGGGATTGGATTTGCAGGTGGACTGGGTGTTCTGGTTCTTGCCGCTATCGGCGTGAAACCGGGTAACATTCCGTTCGATGTGATTTCCATCATCATGGCGGTTATCGCTGCTATCTCCGCGATGCAGGTTGCGGGCGGTCTGGACTATCTGGTTAACCAGACAGAAAAACTGCTGCGTCGGAATCCGAAATACATCACGATCCTTGCACCGATCGTGACCTATTTCCTGACTATTTTTGCAGGCACCGGGAACATCTCCCTGGCAACGCTGCCGGTTATCGCTGAAGTGGCGAAGGAACAGGGCATCAAGCCTTGCCGTCCGCTCTCCACCGCGGTGGTTTCCGCTCAGATAGCGATCACTGCATCGCCTATCTCTGCTGCGGTCGTCTACATGTCTTCGGTCATGGAAGGCCATGGCATTAGCTACATCCACCTGCTGTCTGTGGTCATTCCGTCCACGCTGCTGGCGGTGCTGGTAATGTCCTTCCTCGTGACCATGCTGTTCAACTCCAGGCTCTCTGACGATCCGGTATACCGTAAACGTCTGGAAGAGGGTTTGATTGAGCTGCGCGGTGAGAAGCAGATCGAAATCAAACCTATGGCGAAGAACTCCGTCTGGCTGTTCCTGCTGGGCGTAGTGTGCGTAGTGGTTTATGCGATCATCAACAGCCCGAGCCTCGGTCTGGTTGAGAAACCGCTGATGAACACCACCAACGCTATCCTGATCATCATGCTGAGCGTCGCGACGCTGACCACGATCATGTGCAAAGTGGAAACCGACGCCATCCTCAACTCCAGCACCTTCAAAGCCGGTATGAGCGCCTGTATTTGTATTCTGGGCGTTGCATGGCTGGGTGACACGTTCGTGTCTCACAACATTGACTGGATCAAAGACACTGCAGGTGAAGTGATTCAGGGCCATCCGTGGCTGCTGGCTGTCATCTTCTTCTTTGCTTCTGCACTGCTGTACTCTCAGGCAGCAACCGCTAAAGCACTGATGCCGATGGCGCTGGCGCTGAACGTTTCTCCGCTGACTGCCGTTGCGTCTTTCGCTGCGGTTTCTGGTCTGTTCATTCTGCCTACTTACCCAACGCTGGTTGCGGCGGTGCAGATGGATGACACCGGGACAACGCGTATCGGTAAATTTGTCTTTAACCACCCGTTCTTCATCCCTGGTACGCTGGGTGTGTTACTGGCGGTTTGCTTCGGCTTCCTGCTGGGCAGTTTCATGCTGTAAGTGTTACCTGCGGGGCGTGTTCACGCCCCGCATTTCCCTCCCCTTTGTCTAACATCCTTCCCTCGTCCGTTGTATAGTGACCACTCTTTTGCCGGTCATTCTGTTCATTCGAGGTGTTTATGCATGATGTGAGTCGTCAGGATATCGCCCTCTCCGATGCCGTTGTTGTACTCTGTACCGCGCCGGATGAAGCCACCGCCCAGGATCTGGCGGCCAAAGTGCTGGCAGAAAAACTGGCGGCCTGCGCCACGATTATTCCCGGTGCCACCTCGCTGTATTACTGGGAAGGAAAACTGGAGCAGGAATACGAAGTCCAGATGATCTTAAAAACCTCGGTGGCACACCAGGACGCCTTACTCGATTGCCTGAAGTCTCATCACCCGTATCAAACGCCCGAGCTTCTGGTTTTACCCGTTACCCACGGAGACAGTGATTACCTCTCATGGCTCAACGCATCCTTACGCTGATCCTGCTTTTTTGCAGCACATCGACTTTTGCCGGACTTTTCGACGCGCCGGGTCGCTCGAATTTTGTCCCTGCTGACCAGGCCTTTGCCTTTGACTTTCAGCAAAACCAACACGATCTTAATCTCACCTGGCAGGTGAAAGACGGGTATTACCTGTATCGCAAGCAGATCAGTATTACCCCTGCACGGGCGGAAATCGCGGAAGTGACGCTGCCAGCGGGCGTCTGGCATGAAGATGAGTTCTACGGGAAAAGCGAAATCTATCGCAATACGCTCACCATTCCGGTTACCGTCAACCAGGCGCAGTCTGGCGCCACGCTAACGGTCACGTATCAGGGCTGTGCCGATGCGGGTTTCTGTTATCCGCCGGAAAGTAAAACCGTGCCGCTAAGTGAAGTGACCGCCAGCGCGAAGCCGAAACCAGTGGCGCCAGCAGCAATACAGCAACCGCCGCAGCCGGAGCAAGCGCCAGCCCAGCTCCCCTTCTCCGCCCTGTGGGCGCTGCTGATCGGTATTGGCATCGCTTTTACCCCCTGCGTACTGCCGATGTATCCACTGATTTCCGGCATCGTACTGGGCGGTAAACAGCGTCTTTCCACCGGACGCGCACTGCTGCTGACATTCATCTACGTACAGGGGATGGCGCTGACCTATACCGCGCTGGGGCTGGTGGTGGCCGCCGCCGGATTGCAGTTCCAGGCGGCTCTTCAGCATCCGTATGTCTTAATCGGCCTGGCAGTGGTCTTTACCCTGCTCGCCCTGTCGATGTTCGGCCTGTTCACCCTGCAACTGCCATCGTCGCTGCAAACGCGCCTCACGCTGATGAGTAACCGTCAGCAAGGCGGTTCTGCGGGTGGCGTGTTTGTGATGGGCGCGATTGCCGGGCTGATTTGTTCGCCGTGTACCACCGCACCGCTGAGCGCCATTTTGTTGTATATCGCTCAGAGCGGGAATCTGTGGCTCGGCGGCGGTACGCTGTATCTCTATGCACTAGGGATGGGGCTGCCGCTGATGCTGGTCACCGTCTTTGGTAACCGTCTGCTGCCGAAAAACGGCCCGTGGATGGCGCAGGTCAAAACGGCGTTTGGCTTTGTTATTCTCGCGCTGCCGGTCTTTTTGCTGGAGCGCATCATCGGCGATACGTGGGGCTTACGCCTGTGGTCGCTGCTGGGCGTGGCCTTCTTTGGCTGGGCGTTTATTACCAGCCTGCAAGCAACGCGTAGCTGGATGCGCATCGTGCAGATAATCCTGCTGGCGGCGGCGCTGGTCAGCGTGCGTCCGCTCCAGGACTGGGCGTTTGGCACGACGGTGACCCAGACACAGGCACATCTGGACTTCAAACCGGTGGCAAGCGTTGAGGAACTCAAACAGGCGCTGGCCGAGGCGAAAGGCAAACCGGTAATGCTGGACCTGTACGCCGACTGGTGCGTCGCCTGTAAAGAGTTTGAAAAGTACACCTTCAGCCATCCACAGGTAAAACAGGCGCTGGGCGATACGGTACTGTTACAGGCTAACGTCACCGCCAATAACGCACAGGATGTGGCGCTGTTGAAGCATTTGCAGGTATTAGGACTGCCAACCATCCTGTTCTTCGATACGCAAGGTCAGGAACACCCGCAGGCACGGGTGACGGGCTTTATGGATGCGGCGACGTTTAGTGCGCATTTGCGCGATCGCCAACCGTGAGCGACACTTTCAGAGGTAAAGACGGAGGAATGACCGTGCAACGTGAAGATGTCCTGGGAGAAGCCCTAAAATTACTCGAGATCCATGGGATTGCGAACACCACACTGGAGATGGTGGCCGAGCGCGTAGATTATCCGCTCGATGAAATGCAGCGTTTCTGGCCGGACAAAGAGGCCATTCTGTATGACGCGCTGCGCTATCTCAGCCAACAGGTGGATATCTGGCGTCGCCAGCTATTGCTGGATGACACCCTGAGTGCCGAGCAAAAGCTGCTGGCCCGCTACACGGCGCTGGCAGAGTGCGTGAGTAACAATCGTTACCCGGGCTGCCTGTTTATCGCCGCCTGTACGTTTTATCCCGATCCGTCGCACCCCATTCATCAACTGGCAGATCAGCAAAAAAGCGCGGCGCACGATTTCACTCACGAACTGCTGACCACGCTGGAGATTGACGATCCGGCAATGGTGGCTAAACAGATGGAACTGGTGCTGGAAGGCTGTCTGAGCCGTATGCTGGTCAATCGCAGCCATGCGGATGTGGAGACTGCGCATCGTCTGGCAGAAGACATTCTGCGCTTTGCCCAGTGCCGCCAGGGCGGGGCGCTGACCTAAGCAAACACTCCCACCCACGCAGAGATCAACAAACACAACGCCATCACACGCTGAAAACGCACCATCGCCACGGTGGTGCGAAACACTCGGTTTACCGCCTTTCCCAGCCACGCCCAACACAGCAAACATCCGATAGAGATGAGCAAAAACCACAGCGCCATCAATGCAATATCGCGCAGTGCGTGACTCCCGGTCGGCGCAAACAGACTCACCACCGCCAACGCCATCATCCACGTTTTCGGGTTTACTATCTGCAGCAGCGCCGCGGCGCGCGCGGTAAAGCGATGAGATGGTTTTCCGGACAGATTCGTAGCCGGAGCGCTGAATAACTGCCAGCTCATCCAGCTTAGCCACGCTACGCCTGCCCAGCTCATCACCTGCCGCACCAGCGGATGTTGATGCAATATCTCCCCAGCCCCGGCCCCAGAAATCAACACAATCATGCTCGCCGCCACACAACCGCTGACCAACGCAGGTAGTGTCGCTTTCACGCCATGATGCTGACTGTTCGCCAGGATGAGGATATTGGTGGGACCGGGGGTGATAGAGGCGACAAACGCAAACAGCAAAAACGGCGCGATACTCACAGGCAGACTCCTTTTTAGTTGAGCTTCTGACTGTGACGCTATTTCCTGTAAACGTCTGGAAGGTTTGTGCACAAGCGACGGTAATGCGCAGGCGAAATACGATACGCGCGCTGGAACCAGCGCCCCAGATGGCTTTGATCGGCAAATCCCAACGCTGCTGCGACATTAACCGGCAGCGCGCCCTTCGCCAGCATCTGACGTGCCTTTGCCAGCCGTAGCTGAATCAACCATGCGTGTGGAGCGAGGTGAAACTCGCGTTTAAAGCTGCGCGTCAGCGTAAAACGATCCGTTCCGGTCTCACGCGCCAGATCGGAAAGGCCAATGTTGTCACCCATATGCGCATACAGATAATCCCGGGCGCGATGGGCGATCGCCGCGCTCTGTATCTGCGAAGGGAGGCGCTTTCGCCAGTGGCAATGAGTGGTGAGCTGTGAAAGAAGATGATCCATCGTACTTTGTTGCACAATACGCATCTCTTCGGTATGCAAGGCGTTAAACGTTTCGCCAATGGCGCGCACCAGCTGCGGCTCACGCGACAGCGTCCGGCTGAAATGCAGGGAATAGCTGTCCGGCGTGGTGTCATAAAGGCCCTGCAACGTTTTTGTCAGCCACTGCTCATCCAGATAAAAGGTGAGATAGGTAAACCCACCGGCCACCGGCGCATCGCCATCATGAATCTCACCCGGCTCCAGCAAAAAAGCATCACCCGGTTGGCTGTGGTGACGCTCACGCCGACAGTGAAATTGCTGCGTACCGGAAAGGGTAATACCGACCAGAAAGCTATCGTGCCAGTGCGGGTCAAATGCATGCCCTTCAAAATGGGCTTTGATTGTCTCAATACCGGTATCGGCATGTTGTCGCAGCTCAAGCCAGTCGTTTGCCATACTGCCCTCCTCTCGCTGCCAGCATTGCCTGTTCAGAACGCATCTGTCTGGAAGATTTGTGCAAACTGAACGCAGAAACGCACAGATTGCCGCAAACTTAAGCAGTTGAACAGCTTTTCCCTAAATTAGGTTGACTGTCGTGCATGATTACGGTTTAATGCGCCCCGTTGCCCGGATAGCTCAGTCGGTAGAGCAGGGGATTGAAAATCCCCGTGTCCTTGGTTCGATTCCGAGTCCGGGCACCATTATTCAGTTTCATGACATCCCCATAAGTCCTGAAACACTGCAAAATCATAAAGTTAAATAAGCCTGATGGTACTGCAAAGTTCTGTCAGGCTTTTTGACATCCGTTGATTTTGGGGGCTTAATTGGGGGCTCATCGGTTCGATAAACAATGGAGCCCCCATATGCCTCTCACTGATACTGCCATTCGTCATGCCAGACCACTTGATAAACCTTACAAACTTAGTGATGCACAGGGTCTGTATCTGCTGATTAAACCTAACGCATCAAAACTCTGGTATCTCAAATACCGCTTTAACGGCAAAGAAAAAAAACTTGCCTTTGGTGCATATCCCGCGGTCTCACTGGCAATTGCCCGTAAGTTACGCGAAGAAGCAAAAGCCATACTCAGTGCAGGTAACGATCCGGGTATAAAGAAACAGCAGGAAAAACAGGTTCGCCAGAACGGCAGCACCTTTGAAGATGTCGCCCGTAAGTGGGTCACCGGTAACCTTCGCTGGGCTGAAGCGCATGCTGCAAAAGTTCTGCGCTCGCTGGAATTACACGTTTTTCCACTGATTGGGCGTCTCCCTGTTGCTGACCTGAAAACCGCCGACCTGCTCACTCCCTTGCGGATCGCGGAGAAAAAAGGCAATCTCGAAACCGCCGCACGGATACAACAACGTACCACAGCGATCATGCGTTACGCCGTACAGGAAAGCCTCATTGAAAGTAATCCGGCAAACGACCTCACCGGCGCGATAACACCACCACCTAAAAACCACTATCCCGCGCTGCCGCTGGAAAAACTGCCAGACATACTGAAGCGTATTGAAGGTTATTCCGGCAGATCATTAACCCGTCTGGCAGTTCTGCTTAATCTTATGATCTTCATTCGTTCCAGCGAGCTACGCTTTGCCCGCTGGACAGAGATCGACCCTGATAACGCCATGTGGGTCATTCCTGCACAGCGTGAACCCATTCCCGGTGTGCGTTACTCCGGACGGGGAGCGAAAATGCGCTCACCTCACCTGGTCCCGCTGTCAGTGCAGGCCGTGGCGGTACTGAAACAGCTCAGGGTGTTGTCCGGTAACGGCGAACTGCTGTTCCCCGGAGACCATGACCCACGTAAGCCGATGAGTGAGAACACCATCAACAAGGCTCTGCGCACAATGGGCTATAACACGAAGGTGGATGTTTGTGGGCACGGTTTTCGTACAATGGCCTGTAGCGCACTGATCGAATCTGGCCGCTGGTCAAAAGATGCCGTCGAGCGACAGATGAGTCATCAGGAACGCAACCGCGTCCGCGCGGCCTATATACACAAAGCGGAGCATCTGGATGAACGTACAAAAATGATGCAGTGGTGGTCAGACTATCTCGACGCCAGCAGAACAACATTTATTCCACCATATCGCTACGAACAGCAGACAGATGTAACATAAGGGAAAAACAATCCTGAAACGTTGCGCCCGAATAGCGTGTCACCAGGTTCTGACTCCGCATCATGACCAGAACACAAACCCCGTTTCATGTCACCCGAAACGGGGTTTTCACGGGTGGTATTCACAGAACAAAGCCGTAATGCGTGCCGTCCGGCAGCTCAACATCCACAGAGATTTTACAGCCATATGCACCGGCAAATCGTCGCAGGTCCGACAGCGTCATTGTGTGATTCAGCCTGACCACAAGCCAGGAAGGTGCTCTGGTCTCCGCGTTTTCATTGAGGAGCAGGAGCTTCTTTCTGAGCCGGGCAAGGGCGCGTCTCAGCATGATATCCCCGGACATCTCCTGAATTTCATCCGTCACATCCGGTCCTTCAGTCTCCGTATGCCAGTACCAGTCGTTATCAGTCATCGTTTACTCCTCCTGTGTTGTCCTACGCCACGTATGTTAAGTATTCCTGAACAAAAAAAAGCGCAAGCATTACAGCAAAAAGTCAGAATGCCATCGTACCGGAAGGTAGTTAAACCTTCATGTTCAGCATCTCTAAACAACATGAGTGTAAAGTAATGCTAAACATAACGCCACTATTACCGTTAGTGGGGTGCCTGTGTTACCCGTCCGCCTTAAAACCGCCCGGCTCCGGGCAAAACTGACTCAGGAAAAGCTGGGCGTCCTCGCCGGTATTGAAGAGGCCACGGCGCGTTCCCGGATATCGCAGTATGAAAGCGGCATTCACCGCCCGACGTTTGAGATGGTGTGCGCATTAGCCGACGTGCTGCATGTGCCGGAGAGCTATTTCTATACGCGGGATGATGAGTTTGCGGAGGTCGTGTGCGCGTGTTATCTGAAGTGGAAAAAGAACGCCTGAACGCGGCGTTTATGTCCGGTCTTTCGTGCCGTACCACGTAACTGAAACAGCGTGCAGAGCTGTTGGCCGGTGGGGTGAATAAATCCATCAGGTATCATCAGGATGCATTCAGGGTTTCTGATAAAAATGCTCCTGAATCATGACATTAATGATGAATTTATTGTGAAGGGTTCTACAGACCGGGATATTGTCATCTGGTAAAACTCTGCGGAATCACTTACTTTAACCGCAAAATAAAAGCAGGCTTATAAAGGAGATCATGATTGTGGCATTGAGTAAGGATGACATTATTTTAAATGAAATAAAATATTACAACAGGCATATTTCCGGGTTCAGAACAAGGGCAAATACGCATGGGGTGTGGATATTTATTTCAACACTTGGATGCTGGAGTGTCGATATACCCACCTTGAGATTAGTTGCAATACTTCTGATTTTATTTATCTTTTTATACTTTATCAGACTGGAGCAGACTGACAGAAGAACATTCCGGGAAATAAGCGAAACAATAAGAAGCAATATCAACAACGACCTGAGCGGTGATATACAAAAGAAAAGATTAAATGACCTTGATTCAGTAGACAAAAACAGGAAGTCAATTAAAATGGTTTTTAAAACATCCCCGATATTTATTATGTGCTATATATTCTATGGTATCAGTATTGCTGTCTTCACTCGTGATTTGCTGACCTTGATATAATCACTAACTTTCAGTAACTTCCTGCTGAAAATAAAATTAAGCCATGAACTGTTTGTAATGAAGATAACAGCAAAGAATAATATTAACATAACTGTCAGGCACCAACAGACGATGAATTTAAGGCTTGCGGATTTGCGGCTTCAGTTTCGAAGAAACTGTTAAGACGGGAAATCCGCAAGTGGAGCGCGGACAGAAAATTCAGTTTCGGAGAAACTGCTAATTTTCAGGCACCGCGCCCACCTGCGAACGTTCGCCCGAAGCGAACTGAGCAGGCCGGGGGGAGCCGCAAAAATTTCGCCACCCCAGTGAGCGAAAAGCTGTCGCCCACGACAGCGGTTTTTGTGGGGGGCACAGCCCCGCACACCGTCGCAGCTAAGCCGGTATTCCGGCGTGGCGAGACCAGCCCCTTTAAAGCCACGTTTCCGGCATTTTCGCGCGGGCGGGAAAATAACGGGTAAAACGGGCGTCTTAAAGGGGCTGGTCGCGCGTAGCGTGCGACGGTGTGCCGCCGTTGACCCAGGGGGCTTTGACGCAGCGTTCAGCGAAGACATTGCCCCCATGTTTCCTGTTGTCAGGGCGTCCAGCCAGGACAGAAGGAAACACGCCATTGTCCGCCGGACGGGCGTTTCACGGAACTGACGACCACGGGTCGGCGGTACCGGGAAAGCGCGGACAGCGGGAATGAGTGGCCCCGCCACTCACGCTGTTCTGTGTTTTATGGCGGCACAGG
>NZ_LIFT01000024.1:0-52235 GCF_001297795.1 Citrobacter sp. CtB7.12
AATGACTGTCCACGACGCTACACCTGAAAGAAAGCGGCTTACCGGTCATGACGCTTCGCTTATCAGGCCTGTGAACGGTGAAGGGGAACGGGGACCTGTAGGGCGGATAAGATACGTCGCATCGCCATCCGGCAGCGTTCTGGAACCTGCGGCTATTAAGAAATTTCTTGTTATGTGACAGCCAACACAAAACGCTACTTTCTATGAATATCTCGATAGAAACAAAAAGCAATCGATCGACTTCACAAAATTACGAGCTACAAAAACAGAGAAACTCAGTGTTAATATATTGTTGTGAATGATAATTGTTTGTGTGTATATATTTAATTATTGATAAATTCAATGTTTATTTATAAACAAACAGGGCTAAAAAATGTGATGTATAACATTATTTAATCCAATTTATGTTTTAAACATACTTAAATTTGAGGGATTGCGCATTAAATTTAATGAACAAATTGACCATTAACTGCACGATAATTGCTTGAAATATCGTCATTCCTCATTTTTAGATATGAGGGGAAAATAACGCGTGTTATCGCCATAAAATATTGTTATCCCCCCCTATTTTTTTGACAAAAATCAGACTAAAGTGACATGATGTTTATATAACTAATTGAATGCAAAAGGTTTATTTATTTACAAATAACCACTTGAAATATAGGTGAAGGCAATTTGTGAGTGGTCGCACATATCCTGCTTCATGTAATTTGTTACACTTCACGCCGTCAACAAGGTTATTAACGCAGGTCGATATGAATACGTTTGCTCTCCCAAAAACACAGCAGTTGGTGGTCTTTCAGGAAGTAATCAGAAGCGGTTCTATCGGTTCTGCGGCAAAAGAGTTAGGGTTAACTCAGCCAGCTGTTAGTAAAATTATTAACGATATTGAAGCTTATTTTGGCGTTGAGTTGGTGGTTCGCAAAAATACCGGCGTCACCTTAACTCAGGCTGGGCAGGTTTTACTCTCATGGTCCGAATCCATCACCCGTGAGATGAAGAACATGGTGAATGAGATGAACAGCATGACCGACAACACGGTGGTTGATATCTCATTCGGGTTTCCTTCGCTGATTGGCTTTACCTTTATGTCCGATATGATCCAGAAGTTCAAAGAGGTCTACCCAAAATCACAGGTCTCCATGTATGAGGCGCAACTCTCCTCATTCCTGCCGGCGATCCGCGACGGGCGACTGGACTTTGCGATTGGTACGCTCAGCGATGAAATGAAATTGCAGGATCTGCACGTCGAACCGCTTTTTGAGTCGGAGTTCGTGCTGGTGGCGAATAAGTCCCGAACATGCACCGGCACCACCACACTGGAATCGTTGCAGAACGAACAGTGGGTGTTGCCACAAACGAATATGGGCTACTACAGCGAACTCCTCACCACCCTGCAAAGAAATGGCATTAGCATCGAAAACATCGTTAAAACCGACTCCGTTGTGACCATTTACAATCTTGTTCTCAATGCTAATTTTCTGACAGTGATTCCGTGCGATATGGCCGCACCCTTTGGTTCGAACCAGTTTATTACTCTCCCTGTGGAAGAATCGTTACCCATTGCTCGCTATGCCGCAATATGGTCAAAAAACTATCGTATTAAAAAAGCCGCATCGGTTTTGGTTGAATTAGCCAAAGAGTATTCATCTTATAAAGGTTGCAGACGAAAGCAATTAATTGAAATTAACTAACCGATTAAATTTAATTTAATCCTCAATTCATACCATCGTTCTTAATATCAGACGTTGGTTACGGCTATCTATTACTTTACTATCAGGTAAGAGGTTACAATGCACATTACTTACGATCTCCCGGTTGCCATTGAAGATATCCTCGAAGCAAAAAAACGACTGGCGGGGAAAATATATAAAACAGGCATGCCTCGCTCAAACTATTTTAGTGAGCGCTGCAAAGGGGAAATATTCCTTAAGTTTGAAAACATGCAGCGTACCGGCTCATTTAAAATTCGTGGCGCATTTAACAAACTCAGTTCATTGACGGATGCGGAAAAACGTAAAGGCGTTGTCGCTTGTTCAGCGGGTAACCACGCTCAAGGGGTTTCTCTCTCCTGCGCGATGCTGGGTATTGATGGCAAAGTGGTGATGCCGAAGGGGGCGCCGAAATCGAAAGTGGCCGCCACCTGTGACTACTCGGCGGAAGTAGTGCTGCACGGCGATAACTTCAACGACACTATCGCCAAAGTCAGTGAGATTGTCGAAATGGAAGGGCGTATTTTTATCCCGCCTTATGACGATCCGAAAGTGATTGCCGGCCAGGGTACTATCGGTCTGGAAATTATGGAAGACCTGTATGACGTCGATAACGTGATTGTTCCTATCGGCGGCGGCGGTTTAATCGCCGGTATTGCTATTGCCATTAAATCTATTAACCCGACCATTAAAGTGATTGGTGTGCAGTCTGAAAACGTACACGGCATGGCGGCGTCTTATCAGGCTGGAGAAATAACCACGCACCGAACGACCGGCACCCTGGCGGATGGTTGTGATGTTTCCCGCCCGGGTAAATTAACTTACGAAATTGTGCGTGAATTAGTGGATGACATTGTCCTGGTCAGCGAAGACGAAATTCGTAACAGCATGATTGCTTTAATTCAACGCAATAAAGTGGTGACAGAAGGTGCTGGTGCACTGGCATGTGCTGCTTTATTAAGCGGGAAATTAGATGCCTATATCCAGAACAGAAAAACGGTCAGCATTATTTCTGGCGGCAATATCGATCTTTCTCGTGTATCGCAAATTACGGGTTTAGCAGACGCGTAAATCCGGCTATTAATCTCTTCGTTGAGGATAGGATATGAGTACTTCTGACAGCATTGTATCCAGCCAGACAAAACAGTCGTCCTGGCGTAAATCAGACACCACCTGGACACTGGGTTTATTTGGTACAGCCATCGGCGCCGGGGTGTTGTTCTTCCCCATCCGCGCAGGATTTGGCGGCTTAATCCCCATTCTTTTGATGTTGGTACTGGCGTACCCCATCGCTTTTTATTGCCACCGTGCGCTGGCGCGTCTGTGTCTGTCCGGGTCAAACCCGTCCGGCAACATCACGGAAACGGTTGAAGAGCACTTTGGTAAGACGGGCGGCGTGGTCATCACGTTCCTCTATTTCTTCGCGATTTGTCCGCTGCTGTGGATTTATGGCGTCACCATTACCAACACGTTCATGACGTTCTGGGAAAACCAGTTACAGTTGCCGGCGCTGAACCGTGGTTTTGTGGCGCTGTTCCTGCTGCTGCTGATGGCGTTCGTTATCTGGTTTGGTAAGGATCTGATGGTTAAAGTGATGAGCTACCTGGTATGGCCGTTCATTGCCAGCCTGGTGCTGATCTCGCTGTCGCTGATCCCTTACTGGAACTCTGCGGTGATCGACCAGGTCGATATCAGTAATATCGCCTTAACCGGTCACGATGGCATTCTGGTCACCGTGTGGCTGGGGATTTCCATCATGGTGTTCTCGTTCAACTTCTCGCCGATCGTTTCGTCTTTCGTGGTCTCTAAACGTGAAGAATATGAGAAAGATTTTGGCCGTGAATACACCGAGCAGAAATGTTCTCAGATCATCTCTCGCGCCAGCATGCTGATGGTCGCTGTGGTTATGTTCTTCGCCTTTAGCTGCCTGTTCACGCTCTCTCCGGCAAACATGGCAGATGCGAAAGCACAGAACATTCCGGTACTGTCTTATCTGGCAAACCACTTCGCTTCCCTGTCCGGAACGAAGTCGACTTTCGCCATCGTGCTGGAATATGGCGCCTCGATTATTGCGCTGGTTGCCATCTTCAAATCCTTCTTCGGTCACTATCTGGGCACGCTGGAAGGGCTGAATGGTCTGGTGCTGAAGTTCGGTTACAAAGGCGATAAAACGAAGGTTTCCTCCGGCAAACTCAACACCATCAGCATGATCTTCATCATGGGGTCCACCTGGATTGTGGCTTACGCCAACCCGAACATTCTGGACCTGATTGAAGCGATGGGTGCGCCGATTATTGCCTCACTGCTGTGCCTGCTGCCGATGTATGCCATTCGTAAGGCACCGTCACTGGCGAAATATCGCGGTCGTCTGGATAACGTGTTTGTCACCGTCATCGGTCTGCTGACCATTCTGAACATCGTGTACAAACTGTTTTAATCCTTAAGCTCAGGATGAGCGGAGTAGTGAAATGAATGAGTTTCCGATAGTTCTGGTTATTAATTGTGGATCGTCTTCAATTAAGTTTTCAGTACTGGATGCAAATAACTGCGACGTATTAATGGCAGGCATTGCGGATGGTATTAACTCGGAAAATGCGTTCTTATCGGTAAATGGAGGTGAGCCAGTGACGCTGGCTCACCACAGCTACGAAGGCGCATTAAAGGCGATTGCGTTTGAACTGGAAAAACGTAATTTAAATGACAGCGTGGCCTTAATTGGCCACCGTATTGCCCACGGCGGAAATATTTTTACCGAGTCAGCAATTATTACTGATGAGGTCATTGACAATATTCGCCGTGTTTCACCACTGGCACCATTACATAATTACGCCAATCTGAGCGGGATTGAATCCGCACAGCATCTGTTCCCCGGCGTCACGCAGGTGGCGGTGTTTGATACCAGCTTCCATCAGACCATGGCACCAGAAGCTTACCTGTATGGCCTGCCGTGGAAGTATTTCGAAGAGCTGGGCGTGCGGCGTTACGGCTTCCACGGAACGTCGCACCGCTATGTTTCTCAACGCGCGCATGAACTGCTTGCGCTGTCTGAACAGGACTCCGGCCTGGTGATTGCCCACCTCGGCAACGGTGCGTCAATTTGTGCCGTCCGTAATGGTCACAGCGTCGACACGTCAATGGGGATGACGCCGCTGGAAGGGCTGATGATGGGCACGCGTAGCGGCGACGTGGACTTCGGCGCGATGGCGTGGGTCGCCAGTGAAACCCAACAGACTCTGAGAGATCTGGAGCGGGTAGTGAACAAAGAGTCCGGTCTGCTCGGGATTTCTGGCCTGTCGTCCGACTTAAGGGTGCTAGAAAAAGCCTGGCATGAAGGACACGAGCGCGCACAGCTGGCAATTAAAACCTTTGTTCACCGCATTGCCCGTCATATTGCCGGACATGCCGCTTCGTTACACCGTCTGGACGGTATTATTTTCACCGGAGGTATTGGTGAGAACTCGGTATTAATTCGTCGTCTGGTGGTTGAACATCTGACGGTATTGGGAGTGAATATCGACAGCGACCGAAATAACCTGTCGAATTCTCATGGCGAGCGCATTATTTCCACCCCTGATGCCCGGGTTATTTGCGCCGTAATACCGACGAACGAAGAAAAAATGATTGCGCTCGATGCGATTCAATTAGGCCGCATTAACGCAGCCGTGGAATACGCCTAATTTATTTGTTGTTCTGTAGAGAGATTATTTTTCATGAAGGTAGATATCGATACCAGCGATATGCTGTATGCCGAAGCATGGCTTGGCTTTAAAGGTACGGACTGGAAAGAAGAAATTAATGTCCGTGATTTTATTCAGCACAACTATACGCCTTATGAAGGGGATGAATCCTTCCTTGCTGATGCAACGCCTGCCACTACGGCATTGTGGGAAAAGGTGATGGCGGGCATTCGTATCGAAAACGCGACCCATGCGCCGGTCGATTTCGATACCAATATTGCGACCACGATTACTGCGCACGATGCGGGTTACATTGAGCAGGAACTGGAGAAGATTGTCGGCCTGCAAACGGATAAACCGCTGAAACGTGCGCTGCATCCGTTTGGCGGCGTCAACATGATCAAAAGTTCGTTCGATGCTTATGGTCGTGAGATGGATCCGAACTTCGAGTACCTGTTCACCGAACTGCGTAAAACCCACAACCAGGGCGTTTTTGACGTCTATTCTCCGGACATGCTGCGCTGCCGTAAATCCGGTGTGTTGACCGGTTTGCCGGACGGTTATGGTCGTGGGCGCATTATCGGTGATTATCGTCGCGTGGCGCTGTACGGCATCCGCTATCTGGTGCGTGAGCGTGAGCTGCAGTTCGCCGATCTCCAGTCAAATCTGGAGTGGGGACAGAATCTGGAAGCCACGATTCGCCTGCGTGAAGAGCTGGCGGAGCACCGTCGTGCGTTGCTGCAAATGCAGGAGATGGCGGCGAAATATGGCTGTGATATCTCTCGCCCGGCGCGTAATGCGCAGGAGGCGGTACAGTGGGTCTACTTTGCCTATCTGGCGGCGGTGAAATCGCAAAACGGCGGCGCGATGTCGCTGGGCCGCACCGCATCGTTCCTCGATATCTATATTGAGCGCGATTTCAATGCCGGTATCCTGACAGAGCAACAGGCGCAGGAGTTGATCGACCACTTCATCATGAAGATCCGGATGGTGCGTTTCCTGCGTACGCCTGAGTTTGACTCGCTGTTCTCCGGCGATCCGATCTGGGCGACCGAAGTGATCGGCGGGATGGGGCTGGATGGTCGCACGCTGGTGACCAAAAACTCCTTCCGCTATCTGCATACGCTGCACACGATGGGGCCGGCACCGGAGCCAAACCTCACCGTGCTGTGGTCAGAAGCGTTGCCAGTCGCGTTTAAAAAGTATGCCGCACAGGTCTCTATCGTCACCTCGTCACTGCAATATGAAAACGACGATCTGATGCGGACCGACTTTAACAGCGACGACTATGCGATCGCCTGCTGCGTGAGTCCGATGGTTATCGGTAAGCAGATGCAGTTCTTCGGGGCGCGCGCCAATCTTGCCAAAACGCTGCTGTACGCAATCAACGGTGGGGTGGATGAGAAGCTGAAAATCCAGGTGGGGCCGAAAACCGCGCCGTTGCTGGACGACGTGCTGGACTACGACACGGTGATGGACAGTCTGGACCACTTTATGGACTGGCTGGCGGTGCAGTACATCAGCGCACTGAACATCATCCATTACATGCACGATAAGTACAGTTACGAAGCGTCGCTGATGGCGCTGCACGATCGTGACGTCTATCGCACGATGGCGTGCGGGATTGCCGGACTGTCGGTAGCGGCGGATTCGCTCTCTGCAATTAAGTACGCGACGGTGAAACCGGTTCGCGACCATAACGGGCTGGCGGTCGATTTCGTGATTGAAGGGGAATATCCACAGTACGGCAATAACGATGAGCGCGTGGATAGCATTGCCTGCGATCTGGTTGAACGCTTTATGAAGAAAATTAAAGTGTTGCCGACCTACCGGAACGCGGTACCGACGCAGTCGATTCTGACTATTACCTCCAATGTGGTGTACGGACAGAAAACCGGTAACACGCCGGACGGTCGTCGTGCGGGGACGCCATTTGCGCCGGGCGCTAACCCGATGCACGGGCGTGACCGTAAAGGCGCTGTCGCCTCGCTGACTTCCGTGGCGAAACTGCCGTTCACTTACGCGAAGGACGGGATTTCGTACACCTTCTCGATTGTGCCTGCGGCACTCGGCAAAGAGGATCCGGTGCGAAAAACCAACCTGGTCGGGCTGCTGGATGGTTACTTCCACCATGAAGCGCACGTGGAAGGCGGTCAGCACCTGAACGTTAACGTAATGAACAAGGAGATGTTACTGGATGCCATTGAACATCCGGAAAACTATCCTAACCTGACGATCCGCGTCTCCGGCTACGCTGTGCGCTTCAACGCGCTCACCCGTGAGCAGCAGCAGGACGTCATTTCGCGTACTTTCACCCAGGCGATGTAACGTTATCGGGGCGGTCTGCGGGTCGCCCCGATTCACTATGCGTATGAAAACCTGGTCTCCACTGAACGAGTCCGAGGGTGTAGAAATGATTAGCGCATTCGATATTTTCAAACCTGGTATTGGTCCTTCCAGCTCTCATACCGTAGGGCCGATGAATGCAGGAAAACGGTTTATCGATCAACTGGTCAGCAGTGGAAGCTTATCGCGCACGACGCGCATGTCGGTTGATCTGTATGGTTCACTGTCGCTGACCGGAAAAGGCCACGCGACCGATACCGCCATTATGATGGGGCTGGCCGGAAACTCGCCGCAAAGCGTCAACATTGACGCCATCCCCGCGTTTATTGACGAGGTGACCCGTACCGGCCGCTTGCCGGTTGCTGAAGGTACACATGTCGTCGATTTCTCGGTTACCGATAGCATTGTTTTTCATGGTGAAACGCTGCCAAGGCACGAGAACGGAATGCGGATCACCGCCTGGGAAAACCAGGAAACGCTGCTGTGTAAAACCTACTACTCGATTGGCGGCGGGTTTATCGTGGATGAAGAGCGCTTTGGTCAGGCGCATGACGTGGAAGCGCCGGTCCCTTATGATTTTCATTCCTCCAGCGAACTGCTGAAACTGTGCGAACGCAATGGCCTTTCAGTCTCCGGGCTGATGATGCAAAACGAACTGGCGCTGCGCAGCAAGGCGGAGATTGATGCCGGATTTGCTCAGATCTGGGAAGTGATGCACGCTGGCATAGAACGTGGGATGAATACCGAAGGCGTCTTACCCGGCCCGCTGAATGTACCGCGCCGCGCGGTGGCGTTACGCCGTCTGCTGGTCTCCAGTGACAGTCTCTCCAGCGACCCGATGAACGTCATCGACTGGATCAACATGTTTGCTCTCGCAGTCAGTGAGGAGAACGCGGCGGGCGGACGCGTGGTGACCGCGCCCACCAACGGGGCATGCGGCATTATTCCAGCCGTTCTGGCCTATTACGATAAATTCCGTCGTCCGCTGAATGCCAACTCCATTGCCCGCTATCTGCTGGCGGCAGGGGCCATTGGGGCATTGTACAAAATGAATGCGTCAATTTCCGGGGCGGAAGTTGGCTGTCAGGGGGAGATCGGCGTGGCCAGTTCCATGGCGGCGGCGGGGTTGACCGAACTGCTGGGCGGTAGCCCGGCGCAGGTTTGCATCGCGGCGGAAATTGCCATGGAGCACAACCTCGGCTTAACCTGCGACCCGGTTGCCGGGCAGGTGCAGATCCCGTGTATTGAGCGCAATGCGATCAACGCAGTCAAGGCGGTCAACGCCGCACGTATGGCGCTGCGCCGCACCTCCGAACCGCGTGTCTCGCTGGATAAAGTCATCGAAACGATGTACGAGACGGGTAAGGACATGAACGATAAATACCGCGAAACATCACGCGGTGGTTTAGCGATCAAAGTGGTGTGCAGTTAGCGAACGCCAGAAAGCTTGCCCGATAAACCTGCGCCATCGGGCATTTTATCCATTGTCAGCCATCTAAAAGCACACGTCGGTGTGCTTTTTTGTTGTGATCTTCTTCAAATTTAGAAAAAAATGACACGTAATTCTTTTTAAGTAGGAAAATTTTCTTAACCAATAGAAAATATCAGGGTTATTTTGTGACGTTTTTCTCTGCGCCTGAGCGTATCCTTTTTTTCATTCTAATGACTCGCCTGCAAACCCCGTACCGCGTATCGCCTTGATGCGGCACGACAAAAATTAAAAATATACCCTACATAATGAGCGAGAATTTTATGGAAACGGCAACGAACAACAGCGTAGTGCTCGACGCCAGCGCCCCGGCGCGCCGGGCGGGAATGACGGAAAGCGAATGGCGGGAAGCGATTAAATTCGACAGCATCGACACCGGCTGGGTCATTATGAGTATCGGGATGGCGATTGGCGCGGGGATTGTTTTTCTCCCGGTGCAGGTCGGTTTGATGGGGCTGTGGGTCTTTTTGCTCTCATCGGTCATCGGTTATCCCGCCATGTATCTGTTCCAGCGTCTGTTTATTAACACGCTGGCGGAATCCCCGGAGTGCAAAGATTATCCCAGCGTCATCAGTGGGTATCTGGGGAAAAACTGGGGCATCCTGTTAGGCGCACTGTATTTTGTGATGCTGGTTATCTGGATGTTTGTCTATTCCACCGCAATCACCAACGACAGCGCCTCCTATTTGCATACTTTTGGTGTGACAGAGGGACTGTTATCCGATAACCCGTTCTATGGTCTGGTGCTGATTTGCATCCTGGTCGCCATCTCCTCACGCGGCGAAAAGCTGCTGTTCAAAATTTCTACCGGCATGGTGCTGACCAAACTGCTGGTCGTGGCGGCACTGGGCGTATCGATGGTTGGGATGTGGCACTTATACAACATTGGCGCGCTGCCGCCGATGGCGCTGTTGGTGAAGAATGCGATTATCACGCTGCCGTTTACCCTGACCTCAATCCTGTTTATCCAGACCCTGAGCCCGATGGTGATTTCCTACCGTTCCCGTGAGAAATCCGTTGAGGTGGCGCGTCATAAAGCGCTACGTGCCATGAATATTGCCTTCGGCATTTTGTTTGTCACCGTGTTCTTCTATGCCGTCTCCTTTACGCTGGCAATGGGACACGACGAAGCGGTTAAAGCCTATGAGCAGAATATCTCCGCGTTGGCGATTGCTGCACAGTTCATCAGCGGCGCGGGCGCCGGTTGGGTGAAAGTTGTGAGTGTCATCCTGAATATTTTCGCCGTGATGACCGCGTTCTTTGGCGTCTATCTCGGCTTTCGCGAAGCCACGCAGGGGATTGCGATGAACATTCTGCGCCGCAAACTGCCGGCTGAGAAGATCAATGAAACGCTGGTACAGCGCGGCATCATGGTGTTTGCCATTTTACTGGCCTGGAGCGCTATTGTGCTTAACGCACCGGTTCTGAGCTTTACGTCGATTTGTAGCCCTATTTTCGGCATGGTGGGATGTTTGATCCCCGCCTGGCTGGTCTACAAAGTACCTGCATTGCACAAATACAAAGGGGTGTCGCTGTATCTGATTATCGTCACCGGTTTGCTGCTGTGCGTATCTCCGTTCCTGGCTTTTTCCTGATTTATCCTGAAGGTTGTTGTTATGTCTGAGACTATAAAAAATCCGTTGTGGCAGCGTTTCATCCGCGCAGTACAGGAAGAGGTGAAACCTGCGCTGGGCTGTACGGAACCGGTTTCTCTGGCGCTGGCGGCCGCGGTTGCGGCCTCTGAACTGCATGGCGCGGTGGAGCGAATCGATGCCTGGGTCTCGCCCAATCTAATGAAAAACGGACTGGGGGTGACGGTGCCGGGAACCGGTATGGTTGGGCTGCCCATCGCTGCCGCGCTGGGAGCACTGGGCGGGAATGCGAATGCCGGACTGGAGGTGCTGAAGGATGCCTCCGCGCAAGCCATTGCCGATGCGAAGGCGATGCTGAAAGCGGGCAAGGTGTCGGTGATGCTGCAGCAACCTTGCGATGACATCCTGTTTTCTCGCGCGAAGGTCTATAGCCAGGACGGCTGGGCGTGCGTCACCATTGTCGGCGGTCATACTCACATTGTGCGGATCGAAACCGATACCGGCGTGAAGTTTACTCAGCAAGCGAACGCGGACGATGAGGCGCAGGAATCGCCGCTCTCGGTACTTTCTGAGACCACGCTGGAAGAGATTCTGGCATTTGTGAATACCGTACCGTTCGACGCTATTCGTTTTATTCTCGACGCCGCCCGACTCAACGGCGCGCTGTCACAAGAGGGGCTGCGCGCAACCTGGGGGCTGCATATCGGTGCGACGCTGCAAAAGCAGTGCGCACGCGGTCTGCTGGCAAACGATCTTTCGACGGCGATCCTTATCCGAACCAGCGCGGCGTCGGATGCGCGTATGGGCGGCGCGACGCTGCCTGCCATGAGTAACTCCGGCTCCGGCAATCAGGGGATCACCGCTACGGTACCGGTGATGGTGGTGGCCGAGCACTTTGGCGCCGATGAGGAGAAACTGGCGCGTGCGCTGATGCTTTCCCATCTGAGTGCGATCTACATACACCATCAGCTCCCGCGTCTGTCGGCGCTGTGTGCCGCGACGACCGCCGCGATGGGGGCAGCGGCAGGGATGGCCTGGCTGGTGGACGAAGGGCGCTACAGCACGATCTCGATGGCGATCAGCAGCATGATTGGCGATGTCAGCGGAATGATTTGCGATGGGGCATCTAACAGTTGCGCGATGAAGGTCTCCACCAGTGCTTCTGCGGCGTGGAAGGCGGTGCTGATGGCGTTGGACGATACGGCGGTTACGGGTAACGAAGGGATTGTGGCGCACGACGTGGAACAGTCTATTGCCAACCTGTGCGCGTTGGCGTGTCATTCCATGCAGCAAACGGACAAACAGATTATCGAGATCATGGCCCATAAAGCGCATTAAGTGAAGGGCTGACTGCCTGAAGGCGCGACGCTATCCGGCCTACGAATATGTAGGCCGGATAATGTGCTTGCGCAGTCATCCGGCAATGAGGTTCAGGCGGCAGCTTCTTCCTCGGACAGACGAACTTCGGCGTCTGCGACAATCGCTTCCAGCTCGGTCAGCATCGCCTCGTAGTCAAACGCACGGGGCGCGGTGTTGGTTTCTGCCGTTGCCACTTTCCCTGTCGGGGCCTGTTTTTTTGCTTTCTTACTCATACACCACTCCGGTTACCGATTACACCGGCAAATCTATCAGCAAAGCGCGTAACGGCGTATCGGCAACGAGCGTTATGTTAGCTTCGTCACGAATAAAGGCTCCGTCGCCACAGGTCAGCGCTTCACGCGCTTCATCGTGGGTGACGGCGTGAAAGGTGCCATGAATGGACTGCAAATAAGCGCGCGGGCCATGAAGCTGAAAACTCAGCGACTCGCCCTGATCCAGCTCAATATGGTGTACCCACGCCTGCTGGCGCAGCTGTAGACTGCCGTTCTCACCATCGGGTGAGGCGATCAGTTGCTGTTTAATTTTCGTCAGTTTTGTCTTCTGCACCAGAGCATTCTCGCGCTCAGGACAGGCGTCGAGCCACAATTGCATACGCGTAAGCGGTTTGTCTTTGCTGATATTATGTTCGCTGTAGCTGATACCCGGCTGCGCCGCGAGCAGCAACGCTTCACCCGCCTGGGCCTGCACGTGGTTGCCTTCACTGTCACGATACTCTGCAACGCCTTCAAGAATCAGATTGAGCACGTCTACCTTTGGCCAGGTGCGCGGCTGGAAGGACGCGCCGGGTGCCAGTACTTCCTGATTGAGCACGCGCAGCGATGCGTAGCCCAGCAGTTTCGGGTCGAAATAGTGTCCAAAGGAGAAGGTATAACGGGCCTGCAGCCAGCCGTAGTCTGCTTGTCCGCATTGTTTGGCTGTTCGGGTAGTAATCATAGTTCTTGACCTCTCTTTACTTCCTTTTATGTTAAGGGGCTGGACGCTGCATTGTTAGCCAGATATTCTGCCCGGTATGTTCAAATTTCCTGAATGAGAACGATATGGCCAAAGAAAGGGCATTAACGCTTGAGGCATTACGCGTAATGGACGCGATAGATCGCCGCGGTAGCTTCGCCGCAGCGGCGGATGAACTGGGGCGCGTGCCGTCAGCGCTTAGCTACACCATGCAGAAGCTGGAAGAAGAGCTGGATGTGGTGTTGTTTGACCGCTCCGGACATCGAACAAAATTCACTAACGTTGGGCGCATGCTGCTGGAAAGAGGGCGTGTGCTGCTGGAGGCGGCAGATAAGCTCACCACAGACGCTGAGGCGCTGGCGCGAGGGTGGGAGACGCATCTGACTATTGTGACCGAGGCGCTGGTGCCGACCCCGGCCTTCTTCCCGCTGATCGACAAACTGGCTGTTAAAGCCAATACGCAGCTTTCAGTGATCACCGAGGTGCTGGCGGGGGCGTGGGAACGCCTGGAACAGGGCCGGGCGGATATTGTGGTGGCACCGGACATGCACTTTCGTTCATCGTCAGAAATTAACTCCCGCAAGCTGTATACCCTGATGAACGTTTATGTTGCCGCGCCGGATCACCCGATTCATCAGGAGCCGGAACCGCTGTCGGAAGTGACGCGGGTGAAGTATCGCGGCGTAGCGGTCGCGGATACCGCGCGTGAACGTCCGGTATTAACCGTGCAACTGCTGGATAAGCAAGCGCGCCTTACCGTCAGCACCATCGAAGATAAGCGTCAGGCGTTACTGGCAGGATTAGGGGTGGCGACGATGCCGTATCCGCTGGTGGAACAGGATATTGCAGAAGGACGGCTGCGCGTGGTCAGCCCGGAATCGACCAGCGAGATTGACATCATTATGGCCTGGCGGCGAGACAGTATGGGAGAAGCAAAGGCCTGGTGCCTCCGTGAAATACCCAAACTCTTTATGAAAAAATAACGCGTTGCGGATGACTGATATCGGGGCAAAAAGATTGCCCCGAAAAAGGATTAATTAATCTCGTTTTGCTTAGGATCGGCACCAAAACGGTTAGCACCGGCAGTACCGTTCTGACACAGGAATACAATAATAACGATTGTTCCGATAATCGGAATCAGGCTGAGCAGCAACCACCAGCCGGAGCGCTCGGTATCGTGTAAACGACGGATCGCCACCGCAATGCTCGGCAGCAGAATGCCAAGGCTATAAATAATTGAGATATAGGGTGTTTCCATGCCGATTACAGCCTGAATAACATTCAGGACTGCACAGATGATCATGTTGATTAACACAAACATCCAGTACTCTTTTCGACGTGCGCGACCGCTGAAACCGGTATAATTTTTTATTACACTCAAATACCAATTCATATAACATCCTTATTAATTAAAAGAGGGCAAAATATAGCATGGTATTTTATGAAGGTCATTTGCATTCTAATTAATTAAGAAAATCTCAGGAAAAATATATCTATTGTTAATAGTTTTAAGAAATATGTTTTGAATCTGAATCAGTATCCGGGCGCTAACCAGAACAACAGGTTAGCGTAAATAAAAGGATCAAGGCAGCGGGTAACGCTGCCTTTTCACTTTCTCAGGGGAGAGATTTTGGATCAGGTCCGAAGCGGTTTTCGCCGGGCGTGCCGTCCTGACAGTTAAAAATGAGGATCACCAGCCAGCCGATGACGGGGATCAGTAACAACAACAGCCACCAGGCCGATCGATCGGTGTCGTGCAGACGTCGAAACTGAACTGCCCACCAGGGTAAAAAGACGAGAATTCCGTAAATTGTTGTCAGAATGCCTTCTCCTCCGGCACGCTGCCAGCCCAGGAGTTTATCCAGTACGCCGAGAACGAATGTCAGAATGACGTTGACCAGAATAAACATCCAGTACTCTTTCCGCCGGGCGCGTCCGCCAAAGCCGATATAATTTCTTAAAACCTTTAAGTACCAATCCATTTTTACCTCAATCGTGTGTCAATCACTT
Organism: Citrobacter sp. CtB7.12; assembly: GCF_001297795.1. Classification (NCBI taxonomy): domain Bacteria; kingdom Pseudomonadati; phylum Pseudomonadota; class Gammaproteobacteria; order Enterobacterales; family Enterobacteriaceae; genus Citrobacter; species Citrobacter sp. CtB7.12. The sequence goes on from NZ_LIFT01000024.1 coordinate 15,158, forward strand.
GTTTTTAAAGCAATCAAAGAAAGAATAGTTGCGAATGATGAGAGGGTAAATATTTGAAGGGTAAATTGAGCAGGCACCCTGAAGGGTGCCTGGGTTCACTTGGCGAAACGGCTGTCACGCCCGTGTGGTTCTTTGAGGTCTTGCCACGGGCCAATGGAGATAATGCCTGTCGGGTTAATCATCTTATGGCTGCGAAAATAGTGGTGGCGAATATGGTCAAAATTGACCGTTTCCGCGATGCCTGGCATCTGATAAATATCGCGCAGGAAACCATACAGATTGAGATAGTCGCTGATGCGATGCTTGTCGCATTTGAAATGCGTGACATACACCGGATCAAAGCGGATGAGTGTTGTCCACAGGCGAATATCAGCCTCTGTAAGCCGATTACCTGTCAGATAGCGATGCTGACCGAGGATCTGCTCCAGCCGCGCCAGCGCGGTAAAGACGTTTTCTACCGCGTCATCATAGGCTTGCTGACTGGTAGCGAAGCCCGCTTTATAGACGCCATTGTTAACGTTGTCATAAATCCAGCCGTTCAGTTCGTCGATCTTGTTGCGCAGTTCTGGGGGATAGTAGTCCCCGGCTTTTGCCCCTTGCGCATCGAACGCCGTATTGAACATGCGAATGATTTCAGCAGATTCATTACTGACAATCGTATGGTTCTTTTTATCCCACAAAACAGGCACGGTGACGCGGCCGCTGTAATGGGGATCGGCGTGCAGGTAAAGCTGATACAGAAATTCGTGCTGATATAAGGTATCGCCTGTGGCCGCCGGAAAATCATCGTCAAAGGTCCAGCCGTTTTCCAGCATCAGTGGATTTACGACCGAGACGGAGATAAACGGCTCCAGACCCTTGAGCTTACGCAGGATTAACGTACGGTGCGCCCACGGACAGGCGAGAGAAACATACAGGTGATAGCGGTCTTTTTCTGCCGCAAAACCGCCTTCGCCGGAAGGACCCGGCGCACCATCCGCCGTGAGCCAGTTGCGGAATGCCGATACCGAACGTTGAAATTTGCCCCCGGTGGATTTGGTATCATACCAGGTATCATGCCAGACGCCGTCGATCAGTTGTCCCATGTTTTTTCCCTCAGATAGCAAAAACGAGGAGAAAATCCCCTCGTTCTTTTTCATTCATTATAGAGCGCTTACCACTTTTTGTTCAGTACACGGTCGAGACTGAATGCGCCCGGACCGGTGATGCCCAGCAGCAGGAAGCCGCCAGCGATGGTCAGGTTTTTCATGAACATCAGTGAGTTCACGCCTTCCGCAAAGTTGCTGTGGAAGATAAACGCGGTCAGCAGTGTAAAGCCTGCGGTAAACAGCGCGGTGGTACGGGTCAGGAAACCGAACAGAATCGCCAGGCCGCCGCCGAACTCAAGCAAAATGGTCAGTGGCAGCAGGAATCCCGGAACGCCCATCGCTTCCATATACTGTTGGGTACCTGCGTAACCGGTGATTTTTCCCCAACCTGCGGTAATAAACAGGATTGGCATCAGAATACGCGCTACCAGTACACCAACATCTTCTAATTTTTTCATTCTTCTCTCCAGGAACTACACAGACTGCTGAGTTTGTTTTTTGGGTGCAATTTCGCGGCGTTCCGCGTCATTGCTGTCGATGGAGAGAATCATAAGCGTGAAGAATGAGAATTGTTAGCAAGGAAAACTGTCAATATTTTTCAAAAAATTTGATTTTGTAGTGGGGTGATATTGTGGATGGGTAAGCGAAGCGCTCCTGGTACCGTTGCCGGATGGCGGCTACGCCTTATCCGGCCTACATATTGAATGTGAGAGTCGGATAAGCGAAGCACCCTCAGGCAACGGTTGAGCGCAGCGTCTTTTTAGCCAGTCGCCAGACGCTCCACACGCCAAACCCGCGCTTTGCCCAACGCACGAGCAGGTTAGGGTGGCGAATCGTCCAGACGGCCATCACACTGCTGCCGACCAGCGCCCAGGAGCGCAAACTCAGTAGGGTGTTCCAGCCACGATCGTAAGCGCCCGTGGCTTCCAGCCAGTCACGACGACTGGCTGAAAGATCCAGCCGTTGCTGTTGGATCTCACGAAGCAGTCGGGCCTTACGTTGTTCACGTTCGACTTTACCGCTCACGGCTCTCCTCCTCGAGCAATTGCCGGTCATTTGCCAGTTCATGGCGCGTATGGCGTAACAATGTGGAGCGCCGTGCTTTTCGCAGCGTCCATATCCCGCCAATCAGCGCCAGTGCCAGCAGCACGACCGTGGTGGCAATCATCGCATTGAGCCGATACTGCGGGTCAACGGCCCAGATGACTAACACCATCAGGCTCATCAAACCAAATGCAGCGAAGAGCATGGTGAGTCCCAGCATCAGCAGAAGCTGAAAAAGGTTCGCCTTTTCTTCTTCAAGCTCGACGACGGCCAGACGTAACCGCGTTTCCACCATCTCAACGAGAAGAGTGACAATCCGCTGCCCGATACCCAGAACGCTTTTCCCGGGCCCTTGCGCGTGATGAGGATCCGCCATCATTAACGACGCGTCAGCAGAACGCCCAGCACGACGCCCACGGCCGCACCAATCCCGACGCCGGTCCACGGATTTTCGCGCACATAGTCGTCAGCACGCGCAGCGGCTTCACGAGTCTGTTTAGCAATGGCATCACCCGTTTCACCGAGGCGATAGCGGCTCTCTTTAAGCGCGCGCTCGGCTTTGCTGCGGATCTTACTCAACTCTTCTTTCGATTTATCACCAGAGGAGTTCAGCACCTCTTCCAGCGTATCGGCCAGGGATTTCAACTCAGCGCGCAGATGTTCCGATGTGTTTTCTTTCGACATAGTTTTCTCCAGGTGAGTAAGTGGTACTGATACTTAGTAGTCGCGAGCTTCGAGCTCTTTCAGTTCCGCTCGCGCTTCAGCCAGTTTACGCTCGCGTTTGGCAATTTTGTCCGCATCGCCTTTTTGCTTCGCTTCGGCGAGGTCGCGCTGACGTTCGGCGATCTCTTCTTTCTGCTCAGCAATTTTTTCCTGATGATCGGCACGCAGCTTGCTGTCAGTACAGTGGGCCCTGACTTCGCTGAGCGCTTTTTTTAGCCCATTGATGCGATTCTGGTTATTGTGCTTCTCGGCGTAGCTGATCTCCCGTTGAATATCCTGCTCTTTTTGCTGGCAAAGCGTGTTAGCGTAGCTGCCAGCACTGAGAGCGAAAAGGGAGATAGCGAAAGCGATGCGGTATTTCATTCTTGAACCTTCCATTGTGACTCGTCCCCATGAATTCAGGAACGATGATCCAGTGATAAAGCGACAGGGTGACCCCATCGCCTCATTAATCATAGACATTAATCGCAGAAATCACCAAAGTGGGTGATATGATTCGGATTCCTGGAGATTACCCTACCCGATGTGGCGTATCGCGTAAACGTGACAACCACTGGACGGCCTGATTGTTATCATCCTGCTGGGCAATGATGTAGCCGCGCGGCAGCGTTTTGTCGAGCACCGCTTTGGCGGCGGCACTCTGGGCGCTGGAATCGAAAGTGATGAGCAGAGTGTCGTTCTTTGGTGTAATGCTTTTAAAACGAATGCCGTTAGCGTCGAGGTGATGCCAGATCGAGAAGCCGTCCGGCATGCTGGCCCCCTGGTGGACGGCGCGGATCGCCAGCGTGGATTCTTGCTGACGAACCGTTGACCAGACCAACAGCATGGCGCTCAACGTCAGCAGAAACGCGGTGCTCCAGGCCAGTTGTTTAAGGGTTATACGCGGTTTCAGCATCCCTTACCCTCGATTCCCGTATTTCTTTTTCCACAGGACGACCAGTGAACCGCCCAGGCCAAAAACCAGTAGCACGACGGGTAACAGCATCAGGCATGACATCAGTTGATCTTCATACTTCAGAAACACCGGCGTTTTCCCCAGCAGATAACCCAGGCTGGTTAAAATCAGCACCCACAGCAAGCCACTCATCCAGTTGAAAAATTGAAAGCGGGCATTATTCAGGCCGGATAAGCCAGCGATGGTCGGCAGCAAGGTACGAACAAACGCGATAAAACGACCAATCAGCAGGGCGGAAAGACCATGCTTATGGAATAAATGGTGAGCGCGTTGATGATAGTGGGCTGGCAGGTGCGATAACCAGTTTTGTACGATGCGGGTATTGCCCAGCCATCGGCCCTGAATATAGCTGAGCCAGCAACCGAGGCTTGCGGCTGCGGTCAGCAACAGAATGGTTTGCGGAAAGCCCATGGCGCCTTTGGCAATCAGAACACCCACTAACACCAACAAACTGTCGCCAGGTAAAAAGGCGGCTGGCAGCAACCCGTTCTCCAGAAACAGAATCATAAATAAAACAAAATACAGCATGCCAATCATGGAAGGATTGGCCAGTGTTTCAAAATCCTGCGCCCAGAGGGCATGCAGTAATTGAGTCAAAAGTTCCATTCAGTATTCCAGGTCGAATTGGTTAACGTCACGCCGGGTTAAACAGTTTGCTACGCCGCATCATTGTTAGTGTTTTACATGGTGTGCGGACGGCGCAAAGCCGCGGCCTGAACTATTCCCTGTTAAAAGTTATGAAGTAAGCAAGCACTGACAAACATAAATTCGAATTGCATCTAATTGTAACAAAGGTCAACGTAGTCCGTTATAGAAATTACACGTCCTTGAAATGTGATTTTGCTGATCGCAGGAGAGGGTGGCGAGAGGATTTACACAGGCTGACACTTTATACCTTTCGCTTACTGACAGGCGCAACGGCGCGCCTGTCGAATCAAGAACGTTTATTTTGTCGCGTTAGCCGCCGTATCGAGATGAACGACCGGATTTTCGGCAAACAGATAACGGTCGGCATTAAATTCAAAATCGTCGCTGGTTTCATTGAACAGCATGATTTTTGTGTTCTCGAGATGCTGCCACATCGCCAGTTTTGCCGCATGCGGGTCTTTGCGGATCAGTGCCTTCAGGATTTGATCGTGGTCGTCGCACCAGTTATCGACGGTACGCGCATCAATATGTTCGTGCAGTTTCTTCCAGTACGGGTTGTGACTGCGCTGAGTCCACATTTTTTCCACGATAGCGGCCAGTGCGGAGTTCTGCGTGGCTAACGCGACCTGAATGTGGAATTGCAGGTCCCATTCGGAGTCGCGGAAACATTTTTCGTTGCGCGCCTGTTCCTGGATCGTCATCAGTTTCATGATGTCCTGCTTGGTGACCTGGGTGGCGGCAAACTCTGCAATATTGCTTTCGATAAGCTGACGCGCCTGGAGTAATTCAAAAGGACCGTAGTTGGCAAACTCCAGCGACTCGTCGGTGACCTGCTGGTGGCGCGGTTGGTTGGAAATCACATGAATCCCGGACCCCTTACGGACCTCAACATACCCTTCGACTTCCAGCATGATGATGGCTTCACGAACCACGGTACGGCTGACATTTTTTTCATCGGCAATAAAACGCTCTGCAGGCAATTTATCACCCACCAGGTAAACGCCCTGTTCGATGCGCTCTTTTAAATCAGCAGCAAGTTGTTGATACAAACGTCGTGGTTCGGTGATTTCCATATGCACTCCAGGCATGATACGGCAGACTGTATTTGTTATACCACTTTTGCGAGTTTGGCTCTATACGCAGAAACGAAAAAGCCGCCTGCGGGTGCCAGCAGGCGGCTGAGATTGCTTATGCGTTATCCGTCGGCAGGCTAACTTTGCGCTGCCGGTTCATCAAACTGCGGGCCAGAATCAACTTCACTGGCCGGTTTGTTTTGCAGCACGGTCCAGATAACCAGCGCGCCCAACAGGTCGAACACGGCCAGTACTGCGAACAGCGGGCTGAAGCCAATGGTGTCTGCCAGCGCACCGACCACCAGGGCGAACAGCGTACTCGCCAGCCAGGCAGACATCCCGGTCAGACCGTTCGCCGTGGCCACTTCGTTACGTCCAAAGACATCAGAAGAGAGTGTAATCAGCGCACCGGACAGGGCCTGGTGAGCAAAACCACCAATACACAGCAGCATAATGGCGATGTACGGGCTGGTGAACAGACCGATCATCCCTGGGCCAATCATCAGCACAGCACCCAGCGTAACGACCATTTTTCGTGAGACAATCAGGTTGACGCCAAACCAGCGCTGGAACAGCGGCGGCAGGTAACCCCCCACGATGCAACCGAGGTCAGCAAACAGCATCGGCATCCAGGCGAACATTGCAATTTCTTTCAGGTTAAAGCCATAGACTTTGAACATGAACAGCGGGATCCAGGCGTTAAACGTCCCCCAGGCCGGTTCTGCCAGAAAACGCGGCAGGGCGATACCCCAGAACTGGCGGTTACGCAGGATCTGCACGAGTGACATTTTCTTTTTGGTGCTGTTTTTGTGCTGCGCTTCCTGGCCATTAATAATGTAGTCGCGCTCTTCGTCCGTCAGTTTTTTCTGATCACGCGGATGCTTATAGAAGATAAGCCAGGACATGGCCCAGATGAAGCTCAGGGCACCAGAGATAATGAACGCCATCTGCCAGCTGTGCATCACGATCGCCCAGACAACCAACGGCGGGGCAATCATCGCACCGATAGAGGAGCCGACGTTAAAGTAGCCGACCGCAATGGAGCGTTCTTTCGCCGGGAACCATTCGGAACTGGCTTTCAGCCCCGCCGGGATCATCGCGGCTTCTGCCGCACCGACCGCGCCGCGCGCCAGCGCCAGGCCCCCCCAGCTTCCTGCCAATGCGGTTGCGCCACAGAAAACGGCCCATAACACGGCAAACATTGCATAGCCTATTTTGGTGCCCAGTATATCCAGCACATAGCCGGCAACAGGTTGCATGACAGTGTAAGCAGCAGAATAGGCTGCGATGATATAGGAGTACTGTTGGGTGGAGATGTGCAACTCTTCCATCAGAGTTGGCGCAGCTGCCGCCACAGTGTTACGCGTCAGGTAACCCAGCACGGTGCCAAGCGTCACCAGCGCAATCATGTACCAACGTAACCCTTTAATTTTACGCATGTAAAACCTCATCGTTTTGTTATTTCCGCAAAGATCGCGGTCATCTTCCTGCCTGTGGCAGAGGATGCTGTTTACGACGGGGTAACCAAAAAAAGCCGGTACGCCCGAACGTTGCCATAAATAAATTTTGCTAATTCGGTTTCCGTACCGGTCAATCCGATGATGAATCATCGGTAACTATGCATTCCGTCGGCTTATGTATCGCGACGGCAGAAAGATAACTTGTCATACAACTTTAAAAGGTGAGTGCCATCACAAAAGTATGAATCTTAGCGTGGTTATTATTTCGATTAGGCGATGCCAGAGCTGGCGCGGCTTGAGGCGATGTTTACCACTTCGAGGGTAAACAATTTGTCGGTATTTATTGATCTATCTCACGAAAATATCTACAGGTTATGGGAATTGGTGTGATAACTTTGTCAGCATCGCTACATAAGCAATCAGACGCACTCGTTGAGAGGAAGACGATAATGACCCCGTTTATGACAGAAGATTTTCTACTTGATACTGAATTTGCCCGCCGTCTGTATCATGATTATGCGAAAGACCAGCCTATCTTCGATTACCATTGCCATCTGCCGCCACAGCAAATCGCCGAAGACTACCGGTTCAAGAATCTGTATGACATCTGGCTGAAAGGCGACCATTACAAATGGCGCGCGATGCGCACTAACGGTGTCGCTGAGCGCCTGTGTACCGGCGACGCTTCCGACCGCGAGAAGTTTGACGCGTGGGCGGCGACGGTTCCGCATACGATCGGCAACCCGTTATACCACTGGACGCACCTTGAACTGCGTCGCCCATTCGGCGTGACAGGTAAGCTGCTTTCTCCGTCGACTGCGGACGAAATCTGGAATCAGTGCAACGAACTGCTGGCGCAGGATGAATTCTCCGCACGCGGCATCATGCAGCAGATGAACGTGAAAATGGTCGGCACGACTGACGATCCGATCGATTCGCTGGAGCATCACGCAACGGTCGCAAAAGACAGCAGCTTCTCCGTGAAAGTTTTGCCAAGCTGGCGTCCGGATAAAGCCTTCAATATTGAGCAGGCGACCTTCAACGATTACATGGCAAAACTGGGTGAAGTGTCGGACACCGACATTCGCCGCTTTACCGATCTGCAAAGTGCGCTGACCAAACGTCTGGATCATTTTGCGGCGCACGGCTGCAAAGTTTCCGACCACGCGCTGGATGTGGTGCTGTTCGCAGAGTCCAGCGACGCTGAACTGGATAGCATTCTGGCACGTCGCCTGGCAGGCGAGACGCTGAACGAACATGAAGTGGCGCAGTTCAAAACGGCTGTGCTGGTGTTCCTGGGGGCGGAATATGCGCGTCGCGGTTGGGTACAGCAATACCATATTGGCGCCCTGCGCAATAACAACCTGCGCCAGTTCAAACTGCTGGGGCCGGATGTGGGCTTTGACTCCATCAACGACCGTCCGATGGCGGAAGAGTTATCAAAACTGCTCAGCAAACAGAATGAAGAAAACCTGTTGCCGAAAACCATTCTCTACTGCCTGAACCCGCGCGATAACGAGGTGCTGGGCACCATGATCGGCAACTTCCAGGGGGAAGGGATGCCGGGCAAAATGCAGTTCGGTTCCGGCTGGTGGTTCAACGATCAGAAAGACGGCATGGAACGTCAGATGACGCAACTGGCGCAATTGGGTCTGTTAAGCCGCTTTGTCGGCATGCTGACCGACAGCCGCAGCTTCCTGTCTTATACCCGTCACGAATACTTCCGTCGCATTCTCTGCCAGATGATTGGCCGCTGGGTGCAGGCCGGTGAAGCCCCGGCAGATAGTCAACTGCTGGGCGAGATGGTGAAAAACATTTGCTTTAACAATGCGCGTGATTACTTCGCCATTGAACTGAACTAAGGTCCGGGGTTGATATGCAATACATCAAAATCCATGTGCAGGATAACGTTGCGGTCGCGCTGGCTGATTTGGCGCAGGGAACGGAAGTCACTGTGGACAACCACACCGTAACGCTTCGCCAGGATATTGCTCGCGGACATAAATTTGCGCTGAGTGACATCAGGAAAGGGGCGTACGTGATTAAGTATGGTCAGCCTATCGGCCATGCTTTGACGGACATTGCGGCGGGTGAACATATTCACGCCCACAATACTCGCACCAATCTGAGCGATTTGGATGAGTATCGCTATCAACCCGATTTTCAGGATCTTCCTGCGCAACCGGCGGATCGCGACGTGCAGATTTATCGTCGCGCTAATGGGGACGTCGGGGTACGAAACGAACTCTGGATCCTGCCAACCGTTGGCTGCGTCAACGGGATTGCGCGCCAGATCCAGAGCCGTTTCCTGAAAGAGACGAATGATGCTGAGGGCACTGACGGTGTCTTCCTGTTCAGCCACACCTACGGCTGCTCGCAGCTTGGCGACGATCACATCAACACCCGCACCATGCTGCAAAACATGGTCCGTCATCCGAACGCCGGCGCGGTGCTGGTGATTGGCCTGGGATGTGAAAACAACCAGGTCGATGCCTTCCGCGAAACGCTGGGCGACTTCAATCCTGAGCGTGTGCACTTTATGATTTGTCAGCATCAGGACGATGAAGTGGAGGCGGGACTTGAACATCTTCATCAGCTTTATGACGTGATGCGCCACGACAAACGCGAGCCGGGGAAACTGAGCGAGCTGAAGTTTGGTCTGGAGTGTGGTGGTTCAGACGGGCTTTCCGGGATCACCGCGAACCCGATGCTTGGTCGCTTCTCTGACTACATGATTGCCAACGGCGGCACCACCGTGCTGACCGAAGTGCCGGAGATGTTCGGGGCGGAGCAATTGCTGATGAGTCACTGTCGCGACGAAGAAACGTTCGGCAAACTGGTCACCATGGTCAATGACTTCAAGCAGTATTTTATCGCCCACAATCAGCCGATTTACGAAAACCCTTCGCCGGGTAACAAAGCCGGTGGGATCACTACGCTGGAAGACAAGTCGTTGGGCTGTACGCAGAAAGCGGGTTCCAGTCAGGTGGTTGACGTGCTGCGCTACGGCGAGCGTTTGAAAACCCACGGTCTGAATCTGCTGAGCGCGCCGGGTAATGATGCGGTTGCCACCAGTGCGCTGGCGGGTGCCGGTTGTCACATGGTGTTGTTCAGCACCGGTCGCGGTACTCCTTACGGCGGATTTGTGCCGACGGTGAAAATTGCCACCAACAGCGAACTGGCGGCGAAGAAAAAGCACTGGATCGACTTTGATGCGGGCCAGTTGATCCACGGCAAAGCGATGCCGCAACTGCTGAATGAGTTCATTGATACCATCGTCGATTTCGCCAACGGTAAGCAGACCTGCAACGAACGCAATGATTTCCGCGAACTGGCTATCTTTAAAAGCGGCGTAACGTTGTAAAAAGTGCCGAATGACGGCAAAACGCCTTATCAGGCCTACGCTGGCAGGCCTGATAAGCGCAGTAATGGAGTTGATGTCGTTTATGACCGCGTATTGGCTGGCTCAGGGCGTCGGTGTGCTCGCGTTTCTGATTGGCATTACGACGTTTTTCAACCGCGATGAGCGCCGCTTCCGACTCCAGCTTGCCGTCTATAGCGCCACGATAGGCGTACACTTCTTTCTGATGGGCGCCTGGCCCGCCGGGATGAGCGCGGAACTCAATACCGTGCGTACTCTGGTGTCGATGCGCACCCGCAAACTGTGGGTGATGGCGCTGTTCATTATCCTCACCCTGGTGCTAGGGCTGGCGAAACTACAGCATGCGATGGAAATTCTGCCCATCATCGGCACGCTCGCCAGTACCTGGGCGCTGTTCCGCTGTAAAGGATTAACGGTGCGCTGCGTGATGTGGTGTGCGACTGCCTGTTGGGTGGTACACAACTTCTGGCTGGGATCGATCGGCGGAACGCTGATTGAAGGCAGTTTTCTGGTGATGAACGGGCTGAACATTATTCGTTTCTGGCGTATGAAACGCCGGGGAATCGATCCATTCAAAATTGAGAAAAGCGTACAGGAAGAGACCCCTTCCGCCAGATGACGGAAGGGTTTAAGGCTTAGCTACGCAGCGCGTTATTCGCCAGACGTTCGTCTTCAGCCTGGCAGGCTGCCGCGGTAAACAGGACGTCAGTGGAGGAGTTCAGCGCCGTCTCACAGGAATCCTGCAGCACGCCGATGATAAAGCCGACAGCAACCACCTGCATGGCGATATCGTTCGGGATACCAAACATATTACAGGCCAGCGGGATCAGCAGCAGCGAGCCACCTGCAACACCGGATGCGCCGCAGGCGCACAGCGAGGCGACCACGCTCAACAGCAGCGCGGTGGGCAGATCCACCGGAACGCCCAGCGTATGCACCGCTGCCAGCGTTAACACCGTAATGGTGATCGCCGCGCCCGCCATATTGATGGTGGCGCCCAGCGGAATAGAAACGGAATAGGTATCGCGATCCAGATTCAGTTTTTCACACAGCGCCATATTCACCGGAATATTCGCTGCTGAACTGCGGGTGAAGAAAGCATAAACGCCGCTTTCACGCAGGCAGGCAAAAACCAGCGGATACGGATTGCGACGAATTTTCCAGAATACCAGCAGTGGGTTGATCACCAGCGCGACCAGAGCCATACAGCCGACCAGCACAACCAGCAGTTGCGCGTAGCCCCACAGCGTGGAGAAGCCGGTGGTGGCGAGGGTCGATGCGACAAGACCAAAAATACCAATCGGGGCAAAGCGGATCACCAGTTTCACCATAAAGGTCACGGCGTTCGACATATCATTGACCAGATTTTTGGTGGTGTCGTTGCCATGACGCAGGGCAAAACCAAGGCCGACCGCCCACACCAGGATGCCGATATAGTTGGCATTCAGCAGCGCATCAATAGGGTTAGAGACCATGCTCATCAGCAGGCCACGCAGTACTTCTACAATGCCTGACGGTGGCACGATATCATGCGAACTGGTGACCAGATGCAACGTTGAAGGGAAGGCGAAGCTGAAGACTACCGCGGCGAGCGCCGCAGAAAACGTCCCCAACAGATAGAGAAACAGAATCGGGCGAATGCTGGTTTTTTGCCCGTGCTGATGGTTGGCGATCGACGCCATCACCAGCATCAGAACCAGAATCGGGGCGACGGCTTTTAACGCACCGACGAACAATGTGCCGAGCAAGCCAACGGCAATGGCTGCCGGTTTTGAAATCCATGCCAGTATGATCCCCAGTACGAGACCTACCAAAATTTGTTTAACCAGGCTTCCTTGAGCCAAACGCTGTAGCAGCCCCGATGAACGTTGCGTAGTCATTTCTTGATCCTTACAGTGTGTTGTTGCTCATCCTTCGCGCGTTCTATGGACGCCGCTTTCCGGATGTAACAAAGTGTTTGCCTGGTTGAGTATAAGGAAAGATAACGCTTCGGGAAGCGAAATATGCTGGATTTCATGCTGCGGTCATGTTTTGTAACTTGGTGTTAACAATATTGTGACATGTTCTACAAAAAGCAGAGGCCAGATTATCTATTGGCCGGGGACGCGCTAGCGTCGCCCGGCACGACAGAATTACGCCTGTTGTTTCTTATCATGCTGGTAGTTGACCCAGGCGTTGATCAGTAACGTCACGACCAGGATGCCAAATACCACGCCGAGCGAAATCGCAATCGGGATATGGTAGAAGTCGACGATCAGCATCTTTATACCGATAAACACCAGGATCACCGCCAGACCGTATTTCAGCATAGAGAACCGCTCTGCAACTCCCGACAGCAGGAAGTACATGGCACGCAGGCCCAGGATCGCGAACAGGTTCGAGGTCAGAACGATGAACGGGTCAGTCGTAACAGCAAAAATAGCCGGAATACTGTCGACCGCAAAAATAACGTCGCTCAGTTCCACCAGGATCAGCACCAGCAGTAGCGGCGTGGCATACAGCAGACCCTTTTTACGCACGAAGAAATGTTCGTTCTCGATAGTATCCGTCATGCGCAGATGTCCGCGCAGCCAGCGCACCAGAGGCTTATCGCCAATGCCGGCGTCATCTTCTTTCGCCAGCGCCATTTTTACCCCGGTAAACAGCAGGAAAGCGCCAAACACGTACAGCATCCATTCGAACTGCGTAATCAGCCAGGTACCAGCAAAAATCATTATCGTACGTAGCACGATGGCACCCAGCACGCCGTAGACCAGTACCCGACGTTGCAGGGCAGGCGGCACCGAGAAGTAGCTGAACAACATCAGCCAGACAAAGACGTTATCGACGGCGAGGGATTTTTCGATCAGATAACCCGTGAGGAACGCCAGCGCCTGCGGATCGGCGACGGCGCGGCCTTCGGTTTGTACCAGGTACCACCAGAATGCAGCGTTAAACAGTAGCGAGAGCGTGACCCAGACCAGGGACCAGGCAGCCGCTTGCTTCATGGTCATCGTATGTACGCCACGACGCCCCTGCAAAAAGAGGTCGATAGCCAGCATGATCACCACAACAACAGCGAATCCGCCCCATAACAACGGTGTGCCGACAGTATTCATCATCATTCCTTACACATAAAAAAAACGGCCAACGTCGGAAGACGTCAGCCGCTGCTTTTTATGCATAGACCTCGCCTTCCGGCAAGGTCTCACTTACAACAAAAAAAGAATGCGTTAGCGCATTCCTTTGTCGTTGCCCGGTGACCGGATGTGGTTTTTCACACATCGTAATGACGATCGACCGACAATGAAGTTACTCCCCTTTGCAGGTAACAAAATATGACAGGCCACGCATTCCGTCAATGGCCTGTAACATCTGTTTTACAATGTTTTACGCAGTCGCTGCGCGGCTGGCATTGTCTGCCGGGAAGATGACGCCGGTCTGGCGACGAATCTCGGTTAACAATTTTGCCGTGATGCGACTGTTGGACAATCCAGGGTGATTCACTTCATTGGCGTCCACCAGTGCTGCAAACGCCTGTGCCTCATACAGCATAGTATTGATGTGCTGCGGTTGGGTAAGATCCTGGGTTTTCCCGCCGCGCGGAACAAAACAAACCTTCTGGCATTCGGAGATTTTTTCGATCACCAGCGATCCGGCTTCGCCCTGAATTTCACTGTCGACAACGGAATCACTCACTTTGGAATGCTGGAGGGTGACGCTGAAATCACCGTAGTCCATCACCACCACGCCGTGGGCATCGACACCGCTCTCCAGCAGACTGGCAGAGGCCTGTACGCTGTGCGGTTCGCCCCATAGCGCCACAGCGGAAGCCAGGCAGTAGAAGCCAATGTCCATGATCGAGCCATTGGAGAAGGCCGGGTTAAAGGTGTTCGGGTTTTCGCCGTCAAGATAGCGCTGATAGCGCGACGAGTACTGACAGTAATTGAGGAACGCTTTGCGCATTTTACCGACTTTCGGCAGCGATTGTTGTAACAGCAGGAAGTTAGGCAGACTGGCGGTTTTAAACGCTTCGTAAAGCACCACTTGATTTTCCCGCGCACAGGCGATGGCGGCTTCGACTTCGGCCAGATTCGACGCCAGTGGCTTCTCGCAGATCACATGCTTTTTATGGCTCAGAAACAGTTGGGTCTGGGGAAAGTGCAGCGAGTTCGGGCTGGCAATGTACACTGCGTCAATCGCCTCGCTTTGCGCCATCGCATCCAGCGAGGTAAACAGATGCTCGACGAGGTAATCATTGGCGAAGGTTTGCGCCTGTTCGAGGCTGCGGGAATAGACTGCGGTTAACTTATATTTGCCGGTCTCATGGGCGGCATCCACAAACTGGCGGGTGATCCAGTTTGTGCCAATCACTGCGAAACGTATCATAAATGCCTTCAGGCTCCATAAAGGGATTCTGTCGTCAATTTAGCACGCCTTTATGACAAAGCCAGTGCGCTACTGCGCAGTTTCCTTTAACGACAACTGCGTCAACCAGAGGCGGGTATCAAATTCCAACTGGTGATAGTGCGGTTCCATGTGACAGCAAAGCTGATAAAACGCCTTGTTGTGCTCCTTTTCCTTCAGATGCGCCAGTTCGTGGACGACGATCATTCGCAAAAAGGGTTCCGGCGCATTGCGAAACACGGTGGCGACGCGGATCTCGGCTTTCGCTTTCAGCTTGCCGCCTTGTACGCGAGAGACCGCTGTGTGCAGGCCGAGCGCATTCTTCAGCACGTGGATCTTATTGTCATACATCACTTTGTTGATCGGCGGGGCGTTACGCAGAAATTGATTTTTCAGATCCTGGGTGTATTGCCAGAGCGCTTTATCCGTCGCGAAATCATGCGTTCCCGGATAGCGCTTTTCCAGCACCGCGCCCAGCCGTTGCTCGGCAATCAGCGTGCGCACCTGAGAAAGCAGGTGCTCCGGGTAGCCCTGGAGGTAAGTTAATTGGCTCATCGTCACCCATGCAAATCATAAAAAGTGTATACTCACGCACCCTTTTACGGGATACGCCGAAATTTTACCATTCAGGAGGGCCGATGAGCCACACAGACAACGGTTTCCGTTCACTGACACTAAAACGTTTCCCGGAAACGGACGACGTTAACCCACTGTTGGCGTGGGAAGCGGCCGATGATTATCTGCTGCAACAGGTGGACGATACGGAGATTCGCGGCCCGGTGCTGATCCTGAATGATACCTTCGGTGCGCTGAGCTGTGCGCTGGCGGAGCAGTCGCCGTACAGCATTGGTGATTCGTATTTAAGCGAACTGGCAACGCGTGAAAACCTGCGCCATAACGACCTCGCGGAGTCCAGCGTCAAGTTTCTCGACAGCACGGCAGAGTACCCGCAGGCGCCGGACGTGGTGCTGATCAAAGTGCCGAAAACGCTGGCACTGCTTGAGCAACAGCTGCGCGCGCTGCGAAAAGTGGTGACCCCGCAAACCCGTATCATTGCTGGCGCGAAGGCGCGGGATATCCATAACTCCACGCTGGAGCTGTTTGAGAAAGTGCTCGGTCCAACGACTACCACGCTGGCGTGGAAAAAGGCGCGTCTCATCAATTGCACCTTCAGCGAGCCGGCTCTGGCTGATGCGCCGGAAACGCTGAGCTGGAAACTGGAAGGCACCGACTGGACCATCCATAACCATGCCAACGTCTTCTCCCGCACCGGGCTGGATATTGGCGCCCGTTTCTTTATGCAGCACCTGCCAGAGAATCTGGAAGGGGAGATTGT
This sequence comes from Citrobacter sp. CtB7.12, assembly GCF_001297795.1. NCBI lineage: Bacteria > Pseudomonadati > Pseudomonadota > Gammaproteobacteria > Enterobacterales > Enterobacteriaceae > Citrobacter > Citrobacter sp. CtB7.12. Next base: position 31,253 of record NZ_LIFT01000024.1, read on the forward strand.
CGATCTCGGCTGTGGCAACGGGGTAATTGGTCTGACGCTGCTGGAAAAAAATCCGCAGGCGAGCGTGGTGTTTGTCGATGAATCCCCAATGGCGGTGGCGTCCAGCCGTCTGAATGTGGAAACTAACCTGCCTGAAGCCATCGATCGCTGTGAGTTTATGATTAACAACGCGCTGTCCGGGGTTGAGCCTTTTCGCTTTAACGCCGTACTGTGCAACCCGCCGTTCCATCAGAAGCATGCGCTGACGGATAACATTGCCTGGGAAATGTTCCACCACGCCCGTCGCTGCCTGAAGATCAACGGCGAGCTGTATATCGTCGCCAACCGTCACCTCGACTATTTCCACAAGCTGAAGAAGATCTTCGGCAACTGCGCCACCGTTGCGACCAACAATAAGTTTGTGGTGCTCAAAGCGGTGAAAGTCGGCCGCCGTCGCTAAGCGAACTGCCCATGCCCGGCACGCACAATGTGACCGGGCAATGAATTAAATTCCCAGCGCCAGACGGGTGCCCTGGGCAATGGCCCGGCGGGCATCCAGTTCCATCGCTACATCACAGCCGCCGATTAAGTGCACCGTCTTTCCCGCCGCATGCAGCGGTTCTGCCAGCTCACGTCGCGGCTCTTGACCCGCACAAATAATGACGTTATCGACTTCCAGCGTCTGCGCTTCACCACCGATCAACACGTGCAGACCGGTGTCGTCGATCTTCTGATAGCTGACTGCCGGGATCATCTTCACACCGCGTGAAAGCAACGTGGTGCGATGGATCCAACCGGTGGTTTTTCCCAGTCCCTCGCCGGGTTTGCTGGCCTTGCGCTGGAGCATCACAATCTGACGCGGGCTGCGAGCCAGATGCGGGCCTTCCGGACGTAATCCGCCGGCCTGTTGCAGGCTGGTGTCGATACCCCATTCCACACAGAAATCGGCAATGTTCTGGCTGGTGGGTTCGCCGGGCTGACTCAGGTACATTGCGGTATCAAAGCCGATCCCGCCGCAGCCAACGATCGCCACCCGATTCCCCACCGGGGTTTTGTCACGCAGGACATCGAGGTAGGTTAAAACCTTCGGATGATCGATGCCGTCGATCGGCGGCCTGCGCGGCTCGATCCCGCTGGCGAGGATCACCTCATCGAATGCCTGCAGATCGTCTGCTGCAACATAATGATTGAGTTTCAGGGTGACGCCGGTGACGTCAATCATCCGACGGTAATAGCGGAGCGTTTCATAAAACTCCTCTTTACCGGGGATCTGTTTGGCAATATTAAACTGCCCGCCGATCTCGCCCAGCGCATCAAAGAGGGTGACATGATGACCGCGTGCCGCCGCATTGATAGCAAAGGCAAGACCCGCCGGGCCCGCGCCGACGACAGCCAGATTTTTTATTGTGGAAGCCGGAACAACAGGCATTTTGGTTTCATGGCAGGCGCGGGGATTCACCAGGCACGACGTGATTTTGCCGACGAAGATCTGATCCAGGCACGCCTGATTACAGCCGATGCAGGTGTTAATTTCATCGGCACGCCCCGATTGCGCTTTCGACAGCAGTTCGGCATCCGCGAGAAACGGGCGCGCCATCGACACCATATCGGCATCACCACGCGCCAGAATTTCATCGGCAACCTGCGGATCGTTAATCCGGTTAGTGGTGACCAGTGGCAGCGAAACGTGCCCTTTCAGCTTACGCGTTACCCAACTGAAGGCGCCGCGCGGTACCGGCGTGGCGATAGTGGGAATGCGCGCTTCATGCCAGCCAATTCCGGTGTTGATGAGCGTTGCGCCTGCGGCTTCAATGGCCTGCGCCAGTTGCACTGTTTCTGCAAAAGTGCCGCCTTTTTCCACCAGATCAAGCATCGACAGGCGGTAGATAATAATAAAGTCGTTCCCCACCCGCTGACGCACCGCACGTACCACTTCAATGGCAAAGCGCATACGATTGGTATAATCACCGCCCCATTCATCGTCGCGCTGATTGGTGCGCAGGGCGAGAAACTCGTTAATCAGGTACCCTTCCGAGCCCATGACCTCCACGCCGTCGTAACCCGCCTCCCGTGCCAGTTGGGCACAGTGCGCGAAGTCTTCTATCAGTTGCAGAATTTCTTCGTGGCTCAGTGCGTGCGGGGTAAACCGGTTGATGGGGGCCTGAATTGCGGAAGGGGCTACCAGTTGTGGTTGATAGCTGTAGCGCCCGGTATGCAGGATCTGTAGCGCTATTTTCCCGCCTTCACGATGAACCGCGTCGGTGATGATGCGGTGATGCGGCACCTCACGGGCGTCATTGAGCGTCGCGCCGCCTTCCATCGTGACGCCAGACGACGCGGGGGCGATGCCACCCGTGACAATCAGTGCGACGCCGTGCCGGGCTCGCTCGGCATAGAAAGCGGCCAGGCGTTCCGCGCCATCAGGATACTCTTCAAGTCCCGTGTGCATTGAACCCATCAGCACGCGGTTTTTAAGCCGAGTAAAACCAAGATCAAGCGGGGCGAACAGCGACGGATAGCGCATAAGATTGTCCAGTATGTAAAATTATTGTTATGTGGTCGGATGAGTGTCTAATTTAGTCGTCGGCAGGGAAAAGGGAAAAGGGGAATGCGATGATTGTGATGGGATTCAAAAAATGCCCCCGGGCAGGGGGCATTTGTTCACAGGCCAGAATGGTGTTTCATCACCCGGCAAGCTGTTTACACCTCTTCTATGCTCACCCGCAGCGCCGCCAGCGCTTTACGCGTGGCTTTCAGCACTTGCTCACACTGCTCAATGGTCAGCGTTAACGGCGGTTCAATGCGGATCGTTTTCGAGTTGTTGAGCGTTCCGGCAACCAGGACCCGCTGGCGGAACATCTCGCTGGCGAAATTGTAGCCGGTTTCATTGTCGACAAACTCGATTGCCATCAGCATCCCTTTCCCGCGGGCGTCCTGCACCAGGTCAGGGAACTCTCGCGCCAGTTGGCGAAAACCGTCCAGCAGGATATCGCCTTTCTGTTCCGCTTGTGCCGGTAAGTTCTGCTCCAGCAGCACATTGATGGTGGCCAGCGCGGCCGCACAGGCCAGCGGATTGCCACCGAAGGTGGTGGTGTGCAGGAAGGGGTTATCAAACAGTACCGAGAAGACCTCTTCGGTGGCGATCGTCGCGCCAATCGGCATCACGCCGCCGCCCAGCGCTTTTGCCAGGCAGAGAATGTCGGGCTGCACGTTCTCATGCTCGCAGGCAAACATCTTGCCGGTACGCCCCATGCCGGTCTGGACTTCATCAAGGATCATCAGCGCGCCAAATTCGTCGCAGAGTTTACGTACGGCGGCGAGATAACCCTGCGGTGGCAGGATCACGCCACCTTCACCCTGGATAGGCTCCAGAATCACCGCAGCCACATCATCTCCGGTTTTTTTGCACTCGCTGAGCGCGGTACGCATGGCCTCAATATTGCCGAACGGCACATGACGGAAGCCCGGCAGCAGCGGCATAAACGGCTTGCGGAACGTCGATTTGGCGGTGGCGGACAGCGCGCCCAACGACTTACCGTGAAACGCGCCGCTGGTGGCGATAAAGGTAAATTTGCCGCGTGGTGACTGATACGCCTTCGCCAGTTTCAGCGCCGCTTCGACCGATTCGGTACCACTGTTGCTAAAGAAGCTGTATTTGAGTTTTCCGGGCGCCAGGGCAGCAAGGGTTTTTGCCAGCATGGCCCGCAGTGGGTCAAGCAGTTCCTGACTATGCAGAGGTTGTTTCGCGAGTTGATTCTGTACGGCGGAAACCACAACTGGATTACGGTGCCCCACGTTGAAAATTCCAAAACCTCCCAGGCAGTCGACAAACTCCTGTCCCTGGGTGTCGACAAGCGTGTTCAGACTTCCCGCTTGCCACTCTACGGCTCCGTAATCCCCGCCGGCGGTAACAGATTTGCGATACTCTAAAAATCCCGGATTGACATGTTCTTTGAAGTAATCAATCACCTCTCGGTTAAGTGCTTTCATCTCCTCATGATCAAGCGTTCGCTTCTCAATGAGATTCAGTGCGTGCGCACTACAGGCCAAAGCCGATGCGCTGGAAGGTAACCTGTTCAAAATATGCTCCCGGAGATCGCGTATCACATGATACCGATTTAAGTATTGCAGGGATTGCGCCATCCCGGCGGCGCTGATGAAAATCGGGATAAACACCAGGGAGAACTGTTATTGCGCAACATTTAATCTCATTTGTTAACACTTGCTGGGTTTTTGTGCAAAATGAAGACCGTGTGAGATCGGCGTCAGAAGGGGCGATTGCGCAGAAATAGTGCAAAATTTGCGCGATAACAGTGCGCGACCCACAGTGTGATTTTATAGTTTCAACGTGAAAGTATTTTAAATCAATCAATTAGAATTCGTACAAAATATGAGGTTTAATCGCAAATTGCGATCTAAATCAAATTTAACATCTAAAGATAAATCTGTTAGCGCCGAAATAACATCTGACAAGAAGTTAACAACCAGATAACTTGCACAGGACGCGACTATGTCTTCTCAGCTCTACGTTACCCAGCAAAATACACCGCTGGATGACGATACGACCCTCATGTCGACAACCGATCTCTACAGCTACATCACGCACGCCAACGATACGTTCGTCAATATTAGCGGTTACTCACTCAATGAATTGCTGGCGCAACCGCACAACCTGGTGCGTCACCCGGACATGCCGAAAGCAGCCTTTGCTGACATGTGGTACACCCTGCAGCAGGGTGAGCCCTGGAGCGGCATCGTCAAGAATCGCCGTAAAAATGGCGATCACTATTGGGTCCGGGCGAACGCGGTACCGATGGTGCGCGAGGGGAACGTGACGGGGTACATGTCAATTCGCACCCGCGCGACGGATGCGGAGATCGCCACGGTTGAGCCGCTTTACAAGGCGCTCAATGAAGGTCGTTGTCGACGCCGGATCCACAAAGGACTGGTTGTGCGTAAAGGATGGCTCGGGAAACTACCGGCAATGCCGGTGCGTTGGCGGGTCCGCAGCGTGATGGCGCTGATCTACGTGGTATTGGCGGCGGTGCTACACCTGTCTGGTGCGCCATGGCTTGCACAACTGATGTGTGTGCTGGTGATGCTACTGGGTACAGCGGCGTTTGAGTGGCAGATTGTTCGTCCGATTGAGAACGTCGCGAAGCAGGCGCTGAAGGTAGCGACCGGTGAGCGAAACAGCGTGGCGCATCTGAATCGCAGTGATGAACTGGGGTTGACGCTACGCGCTGTCGGGCAACTTGGTCTGATGTGTCGCTGGCTAATTAACGACGTTTCAAGCCAGGTGTCGAGCGTCAGAAACGGCAGCGAAGCCTTAGCGAAAGGCAACGACGATCTGAATAAGCATACGCGTCAGACGGTCGATAACGTCCAGCAGACGGTGACCACCATGAATCAAATGGCTGCGTCGGTAAAACAAAACTCCGAAACCGCATCCGCCGCCGATAAGCTGTCGATTGCCGCCAGTAGCGCGGCGGCACAGGGCGGTGAAGCAATGGACACCGTGATTAAAACCATGGATGACATCGCCAACAGCACGCAGCGCATTGGCACCATCACCACGCTGATTAACGACATCGCTTTCCAGACCAATATTCTGGCGTTGAACGCCGCAGTTGAAGCGGCCAGGGCGGGTGAGCAAGGCAAAGGGTTTGCCGTCGTGGCGGGTGAAGTGCGCCATCTGGCCAGCCGCAGCGCCAGCGCGGCGAATGATATTCGTAAGCTAATCGATGCCAGTGCGGATAAAGTGCAGTCGGGTTCTCAGCAGGTCCACGCCGCGGGACGTACGATGGATGATATTGTCTCTCAGGTACAAAACGTCACTCAGTTGATTGCGCAGATCAGCCATTCAACGCTTGAACAGTCCGACGGATTGACCAGTCTGACGCGTGCGGTAGGCGAACTTAACGACATCACGCAGAAGAACGCCGAGTTGGTTGAAGAGAGCGCGCAGGTGTCCGCCATGGTTAAACACCGTGCCAGCCGTCTGGCGGATGCCGTGACGGTGTTGCACTAATCCTTTCTTTTATCCGCATCAACGCTTACCGGTAATGGTAAGCGTCATTGTAATAATAATGTTAATAACATATTAAATATTACCACCTACGGGTGGTTTTTTTATTTTATTCGCATCTTTTCATTTCTGTCTTTGGGCTATTTGGACATCATAAAAAATCGTTTATATAACGATCGGTCTGCCTTTATTCATCGTCAAAAACTATTTACCGGCAGTTATTGATAATAAAAAGCGATCAATATCATAAAGTTAGTGAGTTTGTTACCGATAAAGGAATCTGTCTGAAGAAAAACTATCTCCAGGGAGAATATATGTTTTTGCGTAACATGAAGATCCGCTCAAAATTATTTATCGCGTTTGGATTGTTTATTGTACTGATGATGGTGAGTTCAGGCCTTTCATTATTTAGCCTGGACCGCGCCAACAGCGGTATGCAAAACATCATTACCAATGACTATCCCATCACGGTAAAAGCCAACAAGCTCATCGATCATTTTCAGGATTTTGTCAGCACGCAGCAGTTGATGCTGATGGACGAAGAGGGGCGGTGGACCCAGACGTCCCAGAAAAAGCTCGACAACATTAGCCAGCAGATTACGGTGTTGCTGGATGAACTGGACGCTGCGCCGCTAAATGCCGAATCGAAAAAGGTCATCTCCGGGATCCGTGATGTGCGCGAGCAATATCTCGCCTCCCGATTCCGCATTTTGCAGGAACTGCAAAACCATAACCGACAGGCGGCAATGCAGGAGATGATGACCACGACGGTCAATGTACAGCAGGCCTATAAAGAGAAAGTTCAGGCGCTGATCGCCATTGAAGATGCGCAGATGTTGCGTGCTGGCGCGCAGGTGGAAAGCGACTTTACCGCGAACCGGGCGTTGCTTATCGCGCTGGCGCTTATCGGTATTGCCGCGGGTTGTATGATGGGTTGGTATATCGTGCGTTCCATCACCCGGCCACTGAATGAAGCGGTGCAGTTTGCCGAAGCGATTGCCGAGGGCGACCTGACCCGCAATATCCTCACCACGCAGAAAGATGAGACCGGCGAACTGCTGCATGCGCTGATGGTAATGAAAACTCGCCTGCTGGAGATCGTCCAGGAAGTCCAGGACGGGTCGGAGAATATCTCCAGCGCGGCAGCGCAGATCGTCGCCGGGAACCAGGATTTGGCTGCACGTACCGAAGAACAGGCGAGCTCCGTTGAGCAGACCGCCGCGTCAATGGAGCAGATCACCGCCACGGTAAAAAACACGGCCGAACATACCGGAGAAGCGACGAAGCTCTCTGCGGGGGCGGCGACCGTTGTGAAGAACAATGGCGAGATGATGAATCAGGTGACGCAAAAAATGCGGGTGATTAATGAAACATCTAACCGCATGTCGGACATCATCAACCTGATTGACTCCATTGCATTCCAGACCAATATTCTGGCGCTTAATGCGGCTGTTGAAGCCGCGCGAGCCGGTGAGCATGGCCGTGGGTTTGCCGTGGTGGCAGGGGAAGTACGCCAGTTGGCGCAAAAGAGCGCATCTTCTGCCAGCGAGATCCGCCATCTGATTGAGGATTCCACCGGTCAGACCCAGGAAGGGATGCAACTGGTCGAGAAGGCTAACGGCCTGATAAACGGCATGGTCAACAACGTCGAGGAGATGGATGTGATCCTGCGGGAGATCGGCCAGGCCAGTCGTGAGCAAACCGAGGGGATTTCGCAGATCAACAGCGCGATTGGCCTGATTGACGCCACCACCCAGCAGAACTCCTGTCTGGTCGAGGAGTCCGTTGCGGCAGCGGCGTCACTGAATGAGCAGGCGTTACACTTAAAAGAGATGGTGAAAGTGTTCCGTGTTCGTGACGGCGACGCCTTGCCTGCTTAATCAAGCTGAGTGATTTCCAGCGCCGCACGGTCGATCACGCCAATGATCTTTTTTAACTGTGCGTCGCTGATGTCACCCTGATTCACTCTCAGATCCAGCACTGCCTTGAAGTTTTCCAGCGCTCGTTTCATCTGCGGATTCTTACGCAGTTCAAAGCCGACATTGCGTGCGTTGACGCGTTCCTGAATGTGGCCGAGATGTTCACGATTCTCTTCCAGCCATTGTGCGCCGGTGTCAGTGAGAGTGATTTTTTTACGCCCGCCATCCTCTTCGCTAACCGCAATAAAGGCCTGATCCTGGAGGAAATCCAGCGTTGGGTAGATCACGCCAGGACTCGGCGTATAGTTGCCTTGCGTCAGATTCTCGATAGCTTTGATTAGCTCATAACCGTGGCTGGCTTCGCGGGAGAGAATATCCAGAATCACCAGACGCAGCTCCCCATGGCCAAAAAAGCGCTGACGCCGTCCACCACCGCCACCTCTACCGTGACGATGTTCGCAACCGCCGTGATGATGCCCTTCGCCTTTACAGCAACCTTCATGATGATGTCGCATAATAATCTCCTTATGTTTAGATATATCTAATTTATATCTAAAATGAAGGTTTTGACAAGAGAAGTGTTGAGAATTTTACTAAAACTATGAATTTAAATGATAAATATGTAAAGGCAGTAACACTGCAGATGCTATCAAAAAATGACTTGCAATTCTGGCTATTAACAATCATTATCATTTGAAAACTGTATTTAGATATATCTGATTATCACACGAAGGTCAAAAATGATGGATAAAACTTCACGTTACCCTCAGCGCGTGCGCAATGAACTGCGCTTTCGCGAACTTACCGTTTTGCGCGTAGAACGCATCGGGGCGGGTTTTCAGCGTATTGTCCTCGGTGGCGATGCGCTGGACGGCTTTAACTCGCGCGGCTTTGACGACCATAGCAAGGTGTTTTTTCCGCAACCCGGCAGCCGGTTTGTTCCGCCAACCGTAACGGAGGAAGGGATTGTCTGGGGCGAAGGCGTGCGTCCGGCTTCTCGCGATTACACACCGTTGTACGATGAAGCCCGTCATGAGCTGGCGCTGGATTTCTTTATTCACGACGGCGGTGTGGCGAGCCGTTGGGCTATGAAAGCGCGCGAAGGCGATACGCTAACCATCGGCGGACCACGTGGTTCGCTGGTAGTGCCGGAAGACTACGCTTACCAACTCTATGTTTGTGATGAGTCTGGTATGCCAGCGTTGCGGCGTCGTCTTGAGGCACTGAGTCGCTTACCGGTAAAACCGACGGTGAGCGCGCTGGTGAGCGTCGCCGATCCGGCATATCAGGATTACCTCGCGCATCTGGGCGATTTTTCCATTGAATGGCTGGGACACGATGAGCAGGCGGTTGCCGCACGACTGGCGCAGATTGACGTGCCGACAGAAGATTATTTCATCTGGATTACCGGGGAAGGGAAGGTGGTGAAAAATCTTAGCCAACGCTTTGAGCAGGAACCGTTTGATCAGCAGTTAGTCCGTGTGGCGGCGTACTGGCACAACAAGTAAAGTGAGCGCCGTCGGGACAATGAAATTTAATGATTTCTTTGAGGCTGAAATCGGTTTAAGGTCATAGAGTAGTCTTGTGTTTTACATGGTAAATTTTAAGGATAAAAGTATGCCTGCAGTCATTGATAAAGCATTAGATTTCATCAACGGTATGAATACCTCGGCCTCATCTCCAGAACCTATGGATGAAAGCACGGCGAAAGGAATTTTGAAATATTTGAAAGAGCTGGGCTGCCCGGCAAGTGCGTCGGATATCGTTGCGCGTGGTGAGCGGGAGGGGTGGAACCCTGGATTTACGCAAAAACTGGTTAAGTGGGCTGAGAAGTTTGAAGCCGGTGAACGGGTTTTGATCAGAGACCCTGAATATTTTTCATTGTACATGCGTGAGCAGCTTCAGGAACTGGTCGAAGTTGAGCGCGCGTGAAGCCAACAACCTGCCTTGATGCTCTTGCCAGCCAGGGAAGAGCATCCCTTTCGGTTACCGTTGGTGGCAGAATAGTGTTTCACATTGATAGTTTCGGTAAGTAGTTTCTCTTGCGGCATTTGTCGTTAACGTTATTATGACAGAAATAAAACTAACAACATAAAACGATTAATTTTATAAGCTTTTTGGACCTGTTTTTTACTATTTTTCTTATTGGTGTTATCTTTATACTCTATTATAATAAATTATTTTAAACGATACACTTTTGTATTAATAACATTGATGAGATTTATGTATGTATGCATTTACCCCTCTGCGTCTACTGGAAGTAAACTCATCTTTAATATGGCACTGGCCGTATTTGCAAAATGTAATTAATATGATGAAACGAGACGGTTTTAATGGTCTTGTTATTCATCAGCAAGATTTATTCGCGTTATTGACTTCTCCATCTGACTATTGTCAAAATGGAAAAGAAAATTTGATATGTGAACAGCAGGAGAAACTGCTATACCTCCAAAGGTTATGCCGTATCTGTAACGGAAATGGCATACGAATCTGGTTACAGGGCGAGGCATTTCCATCTGGGGGAAAACTTCAGGAAAAATTTCCGGAATATGCATTAATTGAAAATACCCATGCAGATGAAGCTTTCTGGAAAAAATTCTATCAATTAAAAATCGCTGAATCTTTAAGTCAGCTGCCTGCTATAGATGGTGTTATTGTCACTCTTCCTAAACATCTTCCTTATCGGGCCAATTGGTCATCGACACTTCCTTATCTTTATCAAATACTACGTAGTCTTGGGAAAAAACTAGTGTTGCGAGACTATATGGATGATGAGTCTGCATCATGGCAGCTTCTTAATGCATTGCAGGTGCTTCCCGGAGATGTACGTGTTTCGCTGAAAGCGGTTCCTGACGGCTATCGTCCCGGATTTGCCACGAATCCACTTCTGATGCAACTGGAAGACAAAATCAAATGGATTGAATTTGATTTATGGGGTCTGGAATATGGCTGGACGCTGCTACCCTGTTATTTACTGGAGGAGATCAAGGGGCGCCTCAGTTGGGTTGAAAATATGTCAGGCGATCGCCTGGAGGCGGTCTCTGGTCGCTTAAGCTGGGAGTGGATATCCAATAGTTCTCTTATCAATTCGGTCAACTCGATAAATTTACACGGTCTGGCAATGTTTGGCCGTGAAGTGGGGATGTCAGAAAAGCAGGCATTTCACTGCTGGCTTACCGATATGCTTGAGCACAAAGTCGATAACGCTGAGCTGGATGCATTCCATCAACTCTATATCAGCAGCCATGAGTGGATGACAAAAACCCCTTACATACTGGGGCATGTTTTGCATCATTACAGTCAGGTGCCAAAGACATATCAGCAGGCCGTCAAACTTTTACAACTTCATTCCCGGCGTTCAGATGATTTTTCTCTTTCAACACTTTTTCCACCAGACGATCCCGACACCGGGCTTGAACAATATCAACTGATGTTACTGGAAAAACAGCGCGCCCTTTTTCTGGCACAAAATACACGTAGTCAACTCCATTTTCTTTTACAGCAGACCCCTCTTCCTGACGGTAAAAGGGAGTTATTCAAACGTGTCTGGGATAGAGTGCCATGGTATACCGATTTATTTTCTGACGTTGCGAAGGGCGTTGCGATGAAACTCATCCTGGAACGCTATGGCAATCGTCGTGGCGTTTCTGACTTTGAACTCGATAAGCAAATACACAGCCTTCGCCAGCTGGCAAACCGTCTCGGCGAATGGCTGGATAAGGAAGAGCAACAGCAACCTCATTATCTGGCAATGCTCTTTGATCCCGCCAGGTTGTTATCCCTGGCGGATAGTCTCCAGCATGATTAGTCAGATGACGACCCGGCTTTATTGAGATTTTCATAAAAATCCCGCAGAACATAAAACGCGGCTTTGCGTGTTTTCTTATCTGCGGTAATCAGGCCTTTACAGTTGAACCCTTGCTGCCAGGGGTTTTGTCGACGCTCTGTTCGATAGTCATACAGCAGCCATGGGGTAAAGCCACGAACGTAAGTGAGTTTTGGCAGATATTCGGTTTGTTTACGATAAACATCGGCCATATATTGCTCAGAGAAGGGACCGGTTTTAGGGGCGTCTTCGCTGAGAACGCCTTCCGCGCCGGTTTCGGTGATGACCACGGGTTTTGTGGGTGATGAGTTCTTTCCAAGCACAATTAAGTCATCAAAATTCTCTTCATACCATCCGTAGTATTCATTTAACCCGATGATATCGAGGTATTCTGTCAGCCTGTCTTCAATCTTCATTTTTGCGTGGTTGACGAGGCAGGCTGCCGAAATAAGACGACTGGGATCAGCATCACGTGCCGCATTCACTAACGATGTCATGAAGCTTAAACGTTCATCCGTATCCGCATTCTCATTGCCAACGGACCAGATAATGACGCTGGCACGGTTACGATCACGCAGAATAAGTTCCATCAGCTGGTTATGCGCATCCCGCTGTGTCGACAGATTCGTAAAATCGACTGCCCAATAGTTGGGAATTTCTTCCCACAGCATGATTCCTTCTTCATCCGCAATGCGTGCCGCCAGTTCATGATGAGGATAATGCGCCAGCCGCATATAGTTGCAGTTCAGTGCCTTCGCATCACGAAAGCGCTGGCGAATATCATCCTCACTGGTGACTTTCCCCATGAATAAATCATCTTCATGGCAGTTCACACCGCGCAGATAAATGGATTTTCCATTCAGCCGAATATCGGTACCCACCACCTCAATCTGGCGAAATCCGACATCATCTTCGACACTGTCGCGCCCAAGCATAGCCCTGACTTTATAGCGTTTAGGATTTTCGGGTGACCATAACTCTGGACTTACGGATAAAATAACTTCAGCCTGACCGTCAACGACAGGCAATATCTGATTAATCCCAAGTTCAGGGATCATAAGGGTAACGTCAGCCGCAGGCCCGTCAACCGCGACGCGCGCAGCAATCCTGTTATAGTTGCCATCCGGAACAAGATAGATAAACAGATCGTGAATATAGCTTCGCGGTGTTCGGATAAGCTCTATCTCACGATAAATACCCCCATAGTTAAACCAGTCATTATTTCGTAATGGAAGGCGGTCCGTTGTCCGGGTGTTATTCACACAGATCATTAATACGTTGTTTCCGGCTTTTAAGTTTGCGCTTAACTCAGCACAGAAAGGCGTCGAACCACCATAGTGGTTACCGATAAACTCATGGTTAAGAAATATTTTGCAATCGTAATTCGCTGCACCTATCCGTAGAAATACACGCTCATCCGGATCCCGCTTCGCATACTCGATTTCACGGGTATACCATGCGCTGCCTTCATAATAAAACCATTTATCCTTCAACATTTGCCAGCAGCTGGGTACAGGAACCGTCTGACCAGAATAGGGATCATAATCGTAAGGATCCTTACGCGTTTCAGCATCCTGCTTTTGCATCAAGAACCATTTTTGCCTTAACCCCGTATCATGCAGATCAAGAGTGAAGTGCCAGTCACCCGCCAGGCTTTCCCGTTGACGCCCACCGCTAAAGATGAGTGTGCGATAGTTAAGATTTTGCACATTATAAGCGCGATCGTAGTGTTCGTTATGCAGACATTCGACCGCATTATCTGCCAGGTCAGATTTTTCTAACATCGCCATTCCTCGTGAAGAAAAGTTGGGGGGAGAATAGCGGATCTGAACGACCGCCAGATCAAAGAAGAAAACATTCGAAGGTGTGCAGATATTGAATAAATAGCAATTGTGATGTAGCTCAAAAAACATCAAATTTAATCGTGATTAACCTCACATTCCCTTTCGTGCTGAAGTGTTCCTCATCACATTAGCCAGCTAAAAAGGTGACTTTGCTTGCAAATAAAAACCGAATGAACGTTAAGATCTCAGTTTCCTTTTTGAGTATTGCCTGTCCCGGTCTAAAGATACTTACACTGTAGCGGCGAGAAAGATTCATATTCTGTAGAGCACAGACATGGAGAGGTAATAAGATGAGCCAGCTACAACACAGTATTAGCGAACAAGCAACAAAGCCTCAATTAAACAGAAGTCGATACCGATGGACAATTTGCGCATTGCTTTTTTTCTCGGTCACTATTAATAACCTTGATCGCTCTATCCTGGGGTTGTTAGCCCCCATGCTACAAAAAGATATCGGCTGGACAGAAATCGAATATGGCAATATTGTCACTGCCTTCCAGGCAGCCTATGCCGTGGGTTTATTAATCTGCGGCAGAATTGTCGATCTGTATGGCGCTCGCCTTATATTGCCCGTTGCTCTGGCAATATGGAGCCTGGCCGCCATGGCTCATGGTGCAGTGAGTACTGTTACAGGGTTTATTTATGCAAGGATTTTTCTGGGCGTTGGCGAAAGCGCTAACTTTCCGTCAGCGGTAAAGGTTGCTGCTGAATGGTTCCCCAGGAGAGAGCGCGCTTTTGCGACCGGTATTTTCAACTCCGGTTCAAACGTCGGGAATATTTTCGCCCCCATTATTATTCCATGGATTGCATTACAGTGGGGCTGGCGTGAAGCTTTTGTAGTGACCGGCGCAGTCGGTTTTATATGGATTGTTTTCTGGCTGTTCTTATACGGAAAACCAGAAAAAGCAAAAAAAGTGAATAAGGAGGAACTGGAGTGGATCCATCAGGATGAAATGTCTGAACCCTCACCAGCAGCATGCAAAGTGAGCTGGATTGGGTTATTAAAGTATCGCCAGACCTGGGCATTTGCGATGTGCAAATTCCTGACCGACCCGATTTTCTGGTTCTTCCTGTTCTGGTTGCCTAAATGGTTACACGACAGTCGCGGTATTGATATGGCGCACATGGCGACACCATTGGTTCTGATCAATATACTGGCGACCATTGGCGGACTCGCCGGTGGATACTTGCCTGCATGGTTGATCAACCATGGAATAGCCGTCAACAACGCACGTAAATTAACACTACTGCTGTGCGCTATTTGTGTATTGCCAATCTTGCTGGTCTCTACCGCGTCTAATTTGTGGGTCGCCGTTATTTTAATTGGTATTGCGGTTGCCGCCCATCAGGGATGGTCAGTCAATCTCTATACCAGTGTTTCTGATATGTTCCCGAAAGAAGCCGTTGGCGCTGTTGTCGGTATTGGTTGCCTGATTGGCTCAATAGGTTCAATACTCTTTGCACAAGCTACCGGGCATATTTTGCAGGCGACAGGGAGTTATTGGTCAATATTCCTGATGGGTGGTTTTGCTTATCTGTTAGGTTTTGTCATTATGCATGTTTTAACACCGACAATGTCGGCAGCAAAATTTAAATAATTATCAACCTTCAGAACAACGATTAATCCTGAATACAGGTTATTTTATGAAATTAACAGACTGTCTTTTACAAGAACGTATTCTGCAGGCCAAAGAGAACAGTATTAACTGGCTCAATAGCATGAGCGTCGCCGGGATGACGCCTGGCGTATTGCGTGTCAGCGATTATCATCAGCCAGAAAAATGGCCGCAAATGTTATTATCAGGAACCTATGATGGAACTATGGCCCGCGCATTATTAGGGGATAATATAGAGGAAAAGGAATTACTGGCTGACTGGATTTTAAGTCACCAACAGGATGATGGTTATTTCCTTCTACCGGGTATGCAGTGGGATGAAACATGGAAACGCCCGGATATCGAAGAAACACGTCAGTATATGCGTTTCCATGCAACAAATTATTGTATGGGGGCATTGGAGGTTCTGGAACAGTTAGACAGGCTTGAACTGCCCTTTTTAGCGCCCTTTCTCGATCCCCTGGTTTTCCGGGCATGGTTAGGCCAGCGCGATATGCGCGATCCGTGGCTTGAAGGAAACAATATCGTTAACCTTGGCAGTTTCCTGCTTCTCGAAAAGCAGCGTCACCCGGAGGGGCCTGCAAGCCAGCGCTTGCAGGATATGATCGGTTGGCACAACCAGCAGAGCGAGCCCTACTCCGGATTCTGGGGGCCAGGACAGCAATTCAGTCAGGAAGCATTGCTGTTCGCACTTTGTGGTGCAACGCATAACCTGCATATTTTTTATGCGCTTGACGAGACAATTCCTCATTTCAACCAGTCGATGAGTCGTTGTCTGGAACAACCCGTGGCAATACGCAGTAGCTGTATTGATGTTGATATTATCGATATTCTGGCGCATGGGTATTCGCGCTGTCCCCATCGTCAGGATGAAATTGAATACTGGCTACGTAATATGTTGGTCAAACTTCTCGATATCCAGAATGCGGATGGCGGCTTCCCTGACACACTTGTTGGTGAACGGGGATACGATGGTTGGGTTAAAGGCTATAAAGAACCACAGGGGTTAAGTAATACCTTCGCGACCTGGTTCCGATGGATTGCTATCGCGATGATTGCCGACGTTTTATGGCCAGAGTGGCAGCCATGGCGTTTCAGAAAAACCATTGGAATTGGTTACTTTAAATATCAGGTTGGTAAGATCGTTTAATATGTCTGCTGAATATCTGGATATAGAAAAGTGTTAAATAACCCAGCATCCGTTCGTCTGTTGATGAGGATAGGGCAAAATACCCATGCGCAGGGCTGTTTCTCACTAATGTCGCCCCAGCAACGGAAAGTCGTTCTGGGCGGCGATTCAGGCCCAACCATCGCTTTCGGATATTGCTAAAGTTGCTGTTGGCGAGCATTTTCAAAATTTCGCGTTTAATACCGTAGGTCTCGCCTTTCCCAACTCTATTTTTGTAAAACGAAAAAGGAGTCAGACGATTTCTCATCTAACTCCTTGTTTTGTCTGGTGGCCCCTGTTGGGTTTGAACCAACGACCAAGCGATTATGAGTTAGAATGCAACTTCTTACCTAAAAATACTTATCTATAATTTTCAATTAGTTATTGCATTATCAATCACTGTATAAATAACCATAAATACTCTAAAATACTCCTTTGCGGTATCCTATAGGTATCCTAGAGCAAAACAAGCGATATGCAGGATACCCGGATCGCTTGGTATGGGGTGTTTGTGGAAACATTCAAATTTACGAAAGCTAAGCTCGAAAGCTTGCCACCGGCCGAGCGTGGTCAGGTTGAGTACGGCGACACCATTGTTAATGGCCTGCGCATCCGTGTTGGCACCAGTGGTGTGAAAAGCTTCTGTATCTCACGTAAGAGAAACGGAAAATTCATCCGCGCCACGCTGGGCCGTTTCCCGGATCTTACTATTGATAATGCCAGGGCAAAGTCACTCGAAATGCTTGGCGACGTAGCGACCACCGGGAGAAATCCTAATGTGGAAAAGCGTGTCAATGAGAAGGCATCCGTCACACTTGCCGATGCGCTGGATGCCTATATAAAGAACCGTGGCCACCGCCTGAAACCCACAACCGAAAAGCAATATCGCGCTATCTTGCAAAATTACTCCGGCGACTGGATGAAACAATCCCTCGCTACCATTTCGCGTGAACGTGTTGAACATCGGCATAAAGCGGTGACTGATGGTTCTGTCTGGTTTGGCGCTGATAAAGAAACGCTTCGTGCTGGCGTGGGAGCCGGTAGTAAGGCACAGGCTGACCTGTGGGCCAGAGCACTACGTGCCGTTTATCGTTTCGCACATGATCATTATCGTGATGAAGAAGGGATAACGTTGTTACCTGACCCGCCAACACTGGTGCTTAGCACTAAACGTCAGTGGCATGGAACGGTCAGAAAGACAGAGCGCATCCGCACCCATGACTTTGCTCGTTGGTTAAATGCCGTCGATGTGGTTCGTCATAAGGCCGAAGAAGGACGGGACGATGTAGCGGCTGCAATATGTGACGCTGTAGAAATGTCGATGTTCACCGGGCTGCGCAAATCTGAAATATTCGAACTAACCTGGGATCGGGTGAATGTTGGCGGTCACTATTTCTGGATAGATACCACCAAGAACGGCGATCCGCTGGAACTACCGATCACTGATACTCTGCTTAATTTGTTTCGTCGTCGGCTGAAAATGAAAAGCGGAAATGAGGCTTTAGTATTTCCAGGAGCTAAAGGAATCATTAAAGAATATCGCCATGTTATTGATCGAATCAGTGCTGCCACTATACCTGACCCCAATCCCGATATGCTCCAGCCGATTCCGTTCAAATGGCACGATGCCCGTCGTACGTTCGGTACTGTCGCCGAGCTGGTGGGCGTTGGTAGTTATATCCTCAAACGGTTGATGAACCATCGAACGATGCGTAGTGCAGATGTTACTCAGGGCTATCTTCATTTTGGTGCCGATGAACTGCTTGATCCTGCAACCCGTATAGAACGGACTATTCTTGAATATGCTGGCTTGGTGGAGAGAAAAAGCGGATTAGATGCTCAGTTACTGTCCATTATGGAAAGTTTAAGTGATGAGGATAAGCGTAAAATTTTATTTGAATTGTTGAACTCTAACAATACTGGAGGCGTTAATGTCGGGAATTAGGGCGGAGTTTTCTATTGGAAATGAGGATTTTAAAGATCTTGATGCTTTAGTCGACAGAATAAGAGCTGGTGTTTCTTCATTATTCCAAGAAAGAAGCATGTGTGAAATGCTAGGTATTAAATTTGAAAATTTGGATTCTAATGAGAAAATATCCCTTCTAAATCAAATTAATGAAATGAAGTTTGGTTCTAATTTTGAAAATGAAACTGTTTATCCCGGTGATCCAGTACTGTTACAAACGGAAGAATCCAGTGAGCTAATTAAAGCTTCATGCATATTTGAAGTGCTTGGGTTTGAACTGTTGGCTAAAAATATGCGCCGTTTTTATTCTGAAACTCTGATTGAAACAATGATGAAAGAAGTCAGAGAGGAAGCTAAAGCAAAAAAAATTATAAGCGCTGATAGAAGCAAAGCTAAAAAAGGAAAAACTAATAGACACCAGTCCGCAGCTTTAGAAATTGCTACTAGAACGTGGGGTAAATATCCAAATGCAAGCTTGGCGGGACTGTCTCAGGAGATATACACGCATCTTCGAATTAAATGGAATGATGTTCCTGTAGTCGGAACTATCGAGAAGTGGCTGAAGGAGTCAGGACTAAATCCTGATGTGAAACCTAAAAATAGAGCATTCAAAATCGTTATACCAGAGGGGGAGTAAATCCCGATAAACACCCCCATAACTAGATACCTCCATAGTGAACCAGATATAGCAATGTGTATCTGGTTCTACTATCTGCCTAAGTACATTTATCAATAATAGAGTAGCGCCGTTGTTAACTGATAATACACGGTGATACTTATGCATTTATCTAATGCCTGCCATAAAGAAAAATATACTCGCAGTGAAGCTGCTGCTGAACTTGGTGTAACCACTCAGACCTTGGCTAATTGGGCTCACACTGGCCGGGTAAAAATTCCATTTCATAAAGTTGGCCGCAAGGTCATTTATCTAAAGTCCGATCTTGATACCTTTCTGGCGTCAACTCGCAGAACGCAGACGGCATAGGGGGCGGGATATGGCACAAAAAACAAAGGCGACCATGCCGGGCCGCCAGTGTAGTACCGAAAGCAGAGAACAGAATCAGCATACCAGGGGTAATGCTGGTGGTCAAAGCCTGAGCGCTCCTGTGATTACAGGAACTACGGCATTGGCGCTATTAACTTCCCCCAATGGGGGCTGTTTATTTTTGCACACCTCATATGGAGTTGCACAAATACAGAGCGAGAGAAATACGGGCAAGCCCCGTAGTTTTGAATGCCGTATGGTTGTTGTGTATCGTGGCCAGCGCAATTCTGCGCCCACTGATTTTGTTCAACCTTTTGGCTCAATGCCCCGTCTTCTTAACTCTGCCCTGCCTAACTCTTTTAGCCAATTACTGGTACTGGTGCTCTCAGCTTGTGCTAGCTCATCAAATTGTTTGCGTAGTTCAGCAGGAATGCGGATTGGTAGCATTGGTGACTTGCCGCCTCCCTTAGGTTGTTTGTCTCGAGATATTGACATGTATAAGTCTACAAAAACAACGCCCCGGACTGTTAGAGCAGTACCAGGGCGTCTAACCACCACCGTTAACGTAGATAACGAGGCAGCTATGAAAGATCATATCACACACCCGCAAGGGCGGGATTCTCACAGCCTGAATAAATTCACCTGGCTTTTCCTTGGCACGCCGAAGGGCCAGACCTGCACACCTGTAGTTATCCGTACTACCGCTGACACGGAAGAAGAAGCCCGCGCATGGTATCCGCGCTGGGATCTTACCTTCGCTGCAAAGATTCGCTCAGAGTGCTCTTTTTACCAGTACCCCTGCGGCGCGTTTGAGCTGTCGATTAACGGGCTGGAGGTGCAACCATGATCAGGAAAATTGCAGATCTGGATTTTGAGGATGAATTCCGCCGCCTGAGCGCCCTCCTTACTGCCAGTGCAGAATTGCACGGCGAAGATCAGGACGAGAATGAACTTTCTTTTGAGCTTCTGGATAAGGCGCTGTTTCGTATCCGCGAGATTGACCAGGCTTTCAGAGATGAAGGAGCGCGTAAAAATGCGTGATATCTACCATCAGCTTGTTAAGAGCACTCCTGATTTTAAAAACTTCACTGATCAGGATTTGGCTGAATCCAGCGACTTATATGCTGCTGGCGCATTTGCCATCAGTAGTGCGCTCACCCTGATTGGCAATCTGGCGCTAGACGCAACTAATGCAGAAGATTATGCAGATGAAGATGCCCGGCGTGACCTGGTTCTTGTAAGCCATGTATTGCGTCACCTCCCAAGAATGGCCCAAGCGCTTAATCAGAGTAGTGATTCTGCGGATTATGTACGTACCCAGCGTAACAAAGGAGGCAAGGCATGATCAGCAACGTCAAATTTAACGAACTGACTAGTCGCGTTGATGTGCTGGTGGAGAAGGTCTTGCACCTTGAGGCGCAGATCAAATCACTTACTGATAGCCAGGGAGGAGAGATCCCCCCCGGTATGACCCCGGTAACTACGCTGGCGGCGCAGTTCGGTATTTCCACCAAGAAGGCCGAAGAACTGGCGAAAAATACGGGGGTAATGCTGGTGCGGATGAAATCGGGCGGATTCATTGCACCCGATGAGAAATTCAGGGAGGCGGCGCGACTGGTACTTCGGGCGGCAAAACGTAAATACGGATCGGC
>NZ_LIFT01000025.1:0-91431 GCF_001297795.1 Citrobacter sp. CtB7.12
CGCTTGTCCGGGTTGTAAGTGCTGAGGATATCCAGAAGCAGCTTAAAACCCTTTTCACAGATTTATTCTTTACCCGCGCGGTAACGTTCGAAACACGCGATATCATCCTGGACACTATCGACGACCCAAATATTCCGATCGCAGCGTTTTGTTCACCTATGGTTGGTAGTAAGGTGGCGCGTGATGAGGGCTATGAATCAAAATCCATCCGTCCGGGTTACATGAAGCCCAAGAGTAGTATTGACCCAAATAAACTGGCCGTTCGCCCGGCTGGTGTCACACCAGAACAATACAGCACGCTCGACACCCGCAATATCAAGATTAAGCAGGCCATTCTTAAACAGTCGATTGCTATCCGGGCGCGTATTGAATGGCTTGCGGTTCAGGCTGTCACTACCGGGAAAAATATCATTGAAGGGGAAGGTATTGAGCGCTACGAACTGGACTGGAATATCAAAACCCAGAACATGATCATTCAGTCTGGTGGTGCAGCCTGGTCAGGTAAAGACAAGGCAACATTTGACCCAAATGACGATATTGAAGCCTATTCAGAACTGAGTGAAGGGGTAACAAATATCATCATCATGGGTGGAAACGTCTGGAAGAAATATCGCTCATTCAAAGCGATTAAGGATGTGCTCGATACTCGTCGCGGATCAAATGCTCAACTGGAAACGGCACTTAAAGACCTGGGTGATTCAGTGAGCTTTAAGGGATATATGGGAGACGTTGCAATCGTGGTTTATAGCGGTCGCTATACCGATGAAGACGGCACCGAAAAATATTTTCTCGATCCTGATTTGATGGTGCTTGGAAATACGGCCCTGCAGGGGATTGTGGCTTATGGTGGGATTCAGGACCCTGAACTTATCCGTATGGGGATCACCAAAGCAGAACTCGCGCCTAAAAATTACATCGTGCCTGGCGATCCGGCTATTGAATACGTCCAGACCCATTCCGCGCCGCAACCTATTCCGGCTCGTATTAACCGCTTTGTCACCGTTCGAGTGGCTTAAGGAGCATTCATGACTACGCATTACACTGAGCTGGTGGCTGGTACCGAGGCGCTGGTGTCTACTCTGGGGATATTTGTTGGTGGTAAGGGGGTTATCCCGGCGCTTACGCCGCTGATGCAGGATAACACCACTGGCGCTCTTGTTGTCTGGGATGGCGTGAACGCAGGACAGGCGGTGTATGTGTCGTGCTTTGCCGTTGATACCGCCAGTCAGACACAGGCGCAGGTCTATAAAGCGGGCGTGATGAATGTTGACGTGCTCAACTGGCCTGAGGCTGTGACGACCCTCTCTGCTAAGGTTGCCGCCTTTGTTGGCTCTGGTATTTCTGTTCAACCGCTGGCACTGGTGTAAGGGGATTACAATGAAAGAAAACAGCCTGATGGCAACTGCCGATGCCCTCTATCCGGATTCTGTTGTGCGCGAGCTACAAGAACTGGCAGACAAGATGAACGTAAGTGAGCGCCTGGTTGATATGAATCAGGTGATTGAACTGACCACACTAAGCCGCAGAACGTTACTGAACCTCGAGGCTCGTGGTGAATTTCCGGCGCGTGTACAGGTCACTGAGGGTCGCAAGGCCTGGTATCTGAGTGAAGTGATTGAGTGGATTAACAACATTCCCCGTTGCTCTGAGACATGCCAGATCCCTGTACCAGTCAAACCAGAAGCTTCGCTATGCCTCAAGACTGAACGAGTTCGCCGCCAGGTCCGTGATGGGAAAAGCAAGCTGGTAGGCTGATCGGACAGGCTCGATTGACCCGGTAATTGGGCGCGGGTCCTTTCGGGAGATCCGGCTTACTACGGGGCGGCGACCTCGCAGAATAGCGCTATTTATGAGATTTTCTGAGATGCTGGTGGTGGTGTTGTTGTTCGTTGTATCAGTATGATTTAGATGGTTTTTATTACTTCAATACACCCACCTGAGCATTAAAAAAACGGTATAAAGGTGGAAAATGGCTCAGCATCTACTGAATAAGAAGAACATGGCAAAAAGCTGTAAGGTCGGTGTGACAGCTTTCGACAAATGGGGCATCGAACCGATACAGCGTATCGGGCGTGAGGCATTTTATGATGTTGCCAGCGTGGTGAGTAACAGGGTTGAAAATGAGCTGAGTAAAATTATGGATCAGGGCGGCGACATTGATGACGCTGAACTGTTAAAGGCCCGGATTCGCCTGACGAACGCCCAGGCAGATGCGCAGGAGTTGAAGAATGCCCGTGAAACAGGCGAGGTTATTGATACTGCATTTGCCACTTATGTCCTTGCGAAACTTGCCGCAGAAATCGGTTCAATCATGGATAGTCTTCCTCTGACAATAAACCGTAAATTTCCGGACATGGAGACTCGCTACTCCAATGCTATCAAAGTTGAGGTAAACAGGGCGGTAAGCCGTGCTTCAACTGTTGCTGACCTTATTCCTGAAATGGCTGAGCGGTACATTGAAGAAAATCAGAAGGGCTGAATACTATGAATCCATGTGCAGAAGTCATGACAACTATCAAACTGAGTGGATCTTTAGCTTCTTTATTCGGCAGAGAACATCAGCGCCTTATCGGTCCGACGCGTGAAGCATTCAGAGCATTATCAGCCACTATTCCGGGATTTGAGAAATTCATGAACACCAGCAAGGCGCGGGGACTCACTTTCGCTGTGTTCGTGGATAAAAATAATGTCACGCAGGATGATCTCGATTTTCCAAATGGTGGGCGGACGATTCGAATTGTTCCGGTAATTATGGGTAGCAAGCGTGCTGGTGCTCTGCAGACCATTCTTGGCGCCGTCCTGGTGGTTGTTGGCGTTCTGGGGTCAACTATCGGGCAAGCATGGGGTGGTGGTGTATGGGGGCCGGCATCCTGGAAGATTGGGGCGGCAATGATGGCGGGGGGGATTGTGCAGATGTTATCTCCTCAGCCCACAGGGTTAGCCAGCAAGCAAGACCCGGATAACCAGGCGTCATACGCATTTGGTGGAGTGACTAATACAACCGCCCAGGGTAATCCTGTGCCAGTGGCTTACGGTAAGCGTCGTATCGGTGGCGCAATCATCTCCGCTGGCATCTATGTGGAGGATCAGCAATGAACGACAAGGCGCAATTATGGCCGGAAGGTGAGCTTTTCACACGTGAAGTGGTGATTCCTACAGGAGCGGGGTTACCAGAGGACGGTGTGGAACCTGTTGGTTATGAAGATTTCCCCATAATGGTTACCTTTATTGTTCCTCCGTTTGAAGTGGTGGTGGAAACGTGGAGGAATACGGATCCGGCTAAATCGTTCGGCCTTTTTCGTCAGTTCATCGTGGAATGGGATCAAGAGGATGTGCTTTCCGATAAGGTCCTTATGGGGTTTCTGTACGCTTATCCCGGAACAGATGAAGCGCTTTTTAAAAGCTGGACAGAGTATATGAAAAGCAGACTGGCATGCAGTGAACATCAGTTTACAATGCTCAGTCATACAATTAACTGAGGCTCTGCCAATCGAGCCTCAATCTGTCCTGCAGAAGTAAGAGCATGAAAAATCTAATGCAAATATGCTCAGAAGTAACAAGTCCAGAGAAATAAATATATCGATAATAGACTTATCATGATTGTTTTTATGTCTGAAGTAGTGGTTCGATAGATATTTCTCTATTCTTGCCAAATGAACTTTTATAAACTTTTGCTCTTGGGTAGTTTCTTAATTGCATAAGTACATAATCTATCTCTTTTTCCTCAAAAAGAGGCCCAAGTATTATAGACTTCAATTCAAGGGGATGAAATTTAAAGTCGCTAAAATATTTTGGGTCATTAGGATGGGCGTAAGTCGATATTCTCCATTCTTTTTCATAAGACCAATCTTTAGTCTTAATATAGGTTACCTCTGTGTTAATGTATTCAATGGATTGTTTATCTGGTAAGAATAATAACTCAGCCATGCCTTCTGCGGTATATGTTAATGGAATTTGATCTGTATAGTTCACAGGTTTAGCAATTAACCATGCGCTATCAAGAAAATCTATACAATCAAATTCAATAACAATGCCTTTATAGTTGTCAGCATAATGATTCCACATAGGCGGGATCGTTGCACTCTCTGAAAAGCATAAAATCCTTCTTTCATTTAGCAATTCTTTCCAGATTTCTTTCATTTCTTGTATTGCTAATGGTGCACCTAGTCCAACTGGAGGATTTTTCAAAATACCTTGTAATTCTTCAATTAATTCGGCTGGTATACCTTGTGGAAATTGTTTTTTGAATACATCTAAGAGTGGTGTAATTCGATGGTTTAGGCCCTCAATGTTCTCACGTGGATTAATCAGTTCTTGTATTAATTTTGATGCAAGGGCTTTCCCTATGTTAATTTCATTAATATCTGGCATCAGTTCTCTTGGAACGTCAAATGGATCGTTGAAGATGATAGGAGAACTCCATCTAAGGCTGCATGTATCAATAACAATCTTTCCTGTATTCAATGACATATATTTAAAAAATGTTGAACGCTCATGTATTCTGTTTGGTGATCGCATAGGAGCCTCTTTTTTAATCAGTTTCAACATTACTCTGTATTGCTAGGTGTATTGCAACTTATAATTTTGAGTATTAATTCTACATAACAATTCCTATAAAATCATTCATATACTTTCATATTTGACTCATGTAACCGAAGCACGAGGTAAACCCGCAAATGACGCTTCGTCGCCTGCCTGACGAAGATCCGCAGAACCTCGCCGATCCGGCATACCGCCGTCGCCGCATCATCCTCCAGAACATGAAAGATGAAGAGCTGGCGATTGCCCAGGTCGAAGAGATGCAGGCGGTTTCGGCTGTGCTCTACGGTAAATACACCATGACAGGGGATAAGTTTGACCCGGTTGAGGTGGATATGGGGCGCAGTGCTGTCAACAACATCATCCAGGCTGGCGCGGCGGCATGGTCCGGCAAAGACAAAGAAACGTATGACCCGACGGAGGATATCGAAGCGTATGCGCTTAATGCCAGCGGCGTGGTCAATATTATTGTTTTTGACCCGAAAGGCTGGGCACTGTTCCGTTCTTTCAAGGCAGTAAGAGAGAAACTGGATACCCGTCGTGGCTCAAACTCCGAGCTGGAAACCGCGCTCAAGGACCTGGGCAAAGCGGTGTCTTTCAAGGGCATGTACGGCGATGTCGCGATTGTGGTTTACGCCGGGCAGTACATTGAAGGCGACGCCAAAAAGAACTACCTGCCGGATCTTTCTATGGTGCTGGGCAACACTCTGGCGCGCGGTCTGCGTACCTATGGCGCAATTCAGGACGTTGACGCACTGAATGCCGGTATCAACTCCTCCACGCGTTATCCGAAAAACTGGATCCAGACCGGCGATCCGGCGCGTGAGTTTACGATGGTCCAGTCTGCGCCACTGATGCTGCTGGCCGATCCTGATGAATTTGTGTCGGTAAAACTCGCGTAATTCCTCTCGTATGGCCCTTCGGGGCCATTTCTCTGGAGCACTATCCATGACAGCAAAAGAAAAACTGGTTGAGCGCCTGAAAGCGCTTGGCGCACAACTTGGGCGTGATGTGAACGTTACCGGCACTGTCGAAGAACTGACGATGCGGGTTGCAGAGCTTGAGGAAGAGCTTGACGACGGTAACGATGACGAACAGTCCGGTGATAACGGGATTAACGCGCAGGAAAACGCCACGGACAATCCTGATGATGATCAGGTGCAGGAGAAACCCGCGGTAACGGATACCGGGCTGGTGACGGTTATTACGCGCGCCACCCTGCACATCGATGCGCTGCATGAAACAGAAAATACGCCTGTCGCCATCGCTGTGACAGGGATGTCGATCCGTGTTCTGCCGCATGAAGCCGAAGCATTGATTGCTGGTGGGCTTGCCAGCGAAAAATAACCGGGGGCGACGTGGCTGATTTCGACAACATTTTCGATGCTGCTCTGTCCCGTGCTGATGATGTTATTCGTTGCGCTATGGGGGTTGAAGCCTCAGTGACTTCCGGTGAAATGGCGGGGCAAACGATACGAGGTGTTTTTGATGATCCCGAGAGTGTCGCGTATGCGGGCAGTGGTGTCCGGGTGGAAGGTACAAGCCCGTCATTGTTCGTGGAGACATCTTCTGTCAGCGAGTTGCGGCGCCCCGATACCCTGGTGATCAACGGTTCGTCTTACTGGGCTGATCGTATCGGGCCGGATGATTGCGGAAGCTGTCATGTTTTCCTTGGTAAAGGTTCGCCGCCGGGATCAAACCGACGGCGTTAAGGGGGAGGCATGTCCATTAAAGGGCTGGAACAGGCAATCACAAACCTGAACAGTATCAGTACTACCGCTGTGCCGCGTGCTTCTGCGCAGGCGGTTAACCGTGTTGCGACACGCGCAGTCAATAAAAGCGTCTCCGTCGTATCGAAAGACACCCGTGTGCCACGCAAACTGGTTAAACAGCGCGCCAGGGTAAGGCGTGCCACGGTGAAGAAGCCACGGGCGCTTATCCGTGTAAACCGGGGTAACCTGCCGGCGATCAAACTCGGTACCGCCAGTGTCAGACTTTCCCGCCGCAAACGTGACAGGCGAGGGGCAAACAGTGTGTTGCGCATTGGTCCGTTTCGTTTTCCGGGCGCATTTATTCAGCAACTGAAAAACGGTCGCTGGCATGTTATGCGGCGAACGGCAAAACCCCGCTACCCGATTGAGGTCGTCAGCATCCCGCTGGCGGTGCCACTGACAACGGCGTTTAAGGATGAACTGCCAAAACTGATGGAAACCGATATACCCAAAGAGCTACGGGCATCCCTTAAAAACCAACTCAGGCTGATTCTGAAACGATGAAACACAGTGATATCCGACAGGCGATTATCGATGCCCTTGAAGGGACTATCGGTCATGGCGCGATTTATTTTGACGGCCGGCCGGTGGCATTTGAAGAAAATGAATTTCCGGCAGTGGCTGTTTTTCTGACGGACGCAGAACCAACAGATGCTGTCCTGGATGCAAATGAATGGCAGGCCACCCTGCATATCGAAGTTTTTCTGCCTGCCCAGGTCCCTGATTCCGAACTGGATGAGTGGATGGAGTCCCGTGTTTACCCGGCTATGGCGGATATTCCGGCGCTGGAGGGGATCGTTACGCTCATGAATGTCCTGGGGTATGACTACCAGCGCGATGAGGATCTGGCGCTGTGGAGTTCCGCCGACCTTAAATATTCCATTACTTACGAAATGTGAGGATGCTATGCCAACACCAAACCCGCTTGAGCCTGTAAAAGGTGCAGGCACCACGCTGTGGATTTATAACGGCACGGGGAATCCGTTCGCCAACCCGCTTTCGGATATCGACTGGAGCCGCCTGGCGAAAATCAAGGATCTGACACCGGGAGAAATGACGGCTGAATCGTATGATGATACCTATCTCGACGATGAAGATGCAGACTGGAGTGCAACGGCTCAGGGGGAAAAATCAGCTGGGGATACGTCCTTTACGCTGGCCTGGAAGCCGGGTGAAGCCGGTCAGAAAGACCTGGTAACCTGGTTTAATGATGGCTCGGTCCGCGCTTACAAAATCAAATACCCGAACGGTGCTGTTGATGTGTTCCGCGGCTGGTGCAGCAGTCTCGGCAAGGCGATCCCTGCCAAAGAAGTCATCACCCGCACAGCAAAAGTCACCAACACCGGCAAACCTGGACTGGCAGAAGAAAGCGGCGAGCCGGTTGTTCCGGTAACCGGCGTCACGCTGGATAAAGAGACTGCAGCGGTGGGTATTGGTGACACGACCACAGTGGTCGTCGGGATTACTCCTGCAGGGGCATCAGATAAAACCTTCCGCCTTTCCTCATCCGATCCGTCAGTGGCGACAGCAACTGCCAGTGATGACACCGTCACGATTACGGGGGCGGCGGCAGGTACCGCAGATATTGTGGTCATGACCAATGATGGCCTTTTCGTGGCGATCTGCAGCGTAACCGTTTCCTGAATACCGGGGCTTCGGCCCCGTCCCGGAGTTAATCATGTTTCTGAAAAGCGAACCGCTAAAGCATAACGGTGCGAGCGTTACGTTGTATGAGCTGTCGGCGCTGCAGCGTATTGAGCATCTTGAATACCTGAAAAAAATTGAAGCCGTTGAAGAAGGGGATATCCAGACAGCCATGGAAACCACTGTGCGTGGCAGTGCATTTGTGGTGGCGATGTCACTATGGCACGCCCATGCACTGAAAGGCACGCTGCCTGGTGGTGCTGCCGAAGAGGTTAAAAAAATACAGGACGAGGTGCTGTCTACCTGGCCTCTCGAGGTGCTGGCACTGGCTGAATACAGGATAAAAATCCTGTCCGGTATGTTACCGCCGCCAGAAGACGTTACTGAACCTGAAAGCGACATTCAGGCAGAGCCGGTCACCGCGGAAAAGTCCTCGCCAGCGAGCTGACGTTCGTCATGAAGCTGGCGCGTGAGTTCAGTCGTCCTGACTGGCGCGCAATGCTGGCTGGCATGTCCTCCACGGAATACAGCGACTGGCGTATTTTCTACCGGGACAATTATTTTCATGACGTGCAGCTTGATGCTCACTTTTCAGGTTTGCTCTACACCCTTTCATCGATGTTTTTCCGTGACCCGGATTTGACTCCTGCCATCTTCAGCATACTGACACCGACTCCCGACGATTTGCCACCGGAAGAGCCTGATGACGATATGTTGATGGCGAAGGCGTCAGGAATGACAGGAGGCGTTCGCTATGGCCCAGACGGCAGTCGGGGATCTGGTTGTTAACCTTGACGTTAACTCGACAAAATTTAATGAACAGATAACCCACGTTAAGCGACAGTTCAGACAAACAGGGGATGCGGCTAATGATACGGAGTTACGTATCCGGCAGGCGTTCTCGCGTCAGGAAATTGCGGCAAAAAAAGCCGGTCTTTCCGTGGGGCAGTACTCGAATGCGATGCGTATGCTGCCCGCACAATTTACAGATATTGCGACGCAGCTGGCGGGCGGGCAGAGTCCGTGGCTCATTATGCTGCAGCAGGGCGGGCAGGTTAAAGACTCATTCGGCGGGATTATTCCCACGTTCCGGGCTTTGACGGGGGCCATATCTCCGCTGATGGTGGGTGTTGGCGCATTGTCAGTGGCAACGGGGGCGTTATTTTATTCGTGGTACCAGGGCTCATCCACGCTTTCAGATTTCAATAAAACGCTCGTTCTTTCAGGTAATTCGGCAGGCCTGACGGCAGACAGAATGCTGGTTCTGGCAAGAAACGGACAGAGTGCCGGGCTGACGTTCAGCCAGACGAGTGAGGCGCTGATGGAACTGGTTAATGCCGGCGTGCGCGCCGGGGCGAATTTCGATGCGATGAGCCAGTCAGTTTCCCGCTTTACTGAAGTGTCCGGCGTTCCGGTTGATAAGGTTGCTGCAGCGTTTGGCAAACTGACGAATGATCCTACCTCCGGTCTTATCGCGATGGCCCAGCAGTTCCATAACGTGACGGCTGAGCAGATTGCGTATGTTGCGCAGTTGCAACGTGCCGGTGATGAGGCTGCTGCCCTGCAGGCGGCTAATGATGCGGCAACCAGCGGGTTTAACGAACAGACAAAATCCCTGCGCGACAATATGGGGACCATTGAGTCAGCAGCGGATTCCCTGAAGCGCGCTTTTAAATCGATGTGGGATGCGGCGCTGGACGTCGGGCGACCGGATACAGCGCAGGAGATGGTCAGTAAGGCAGAAGCCGCGTTTAAGCGTGCGGATGAAATCTGGAACCTGCGTAGAAACGACGGGTACGTGAACAGTGAAGCGCGTGACCGGTTCTGGAATGACAGGGAAACAGCCAGGATGGCGCTGGAAATGGCACAGCAGCAAGCGGGTGTTGCAAGGGCGAATGAGGAGAATGCCTCCCGTGAAGCGGTTGCTGAGTCTGACAGGCAGAAATATGCCGCCCAGGCACAGGCTAACTATACAAAAACACAGTCTGCACTTGAGAAGTACACACAAAGGCAGAATGAGCTGAATAAGGCGCTGAAAGAAGGGCGCATTCTTCAGGCAGATTACAACATTAATATGTCGGCGGCGAAAAAGGAGTACGAGGATTCACTGAAAAAGCCGGGCAAGGCTCCGGCGGTGAAAACGCCCTCCGGCGTCAGGGCCGTCGATACCGCCAGAGCACAGACGATTGAACTGCAGGCGCAACTGAGAACACTTCAGGAGCACCGCAGTATTACTGACACCATTAGCCAGCAGCGGCAGGAGCTCTGGCGCCAGCAGTCACGGTTTACTGTCCTTGAAGAAGCCGCGAAAACACGAACCCTTTCCACTCAGGAAAAATCCTTACTGGCCAGCAAGGATGAAGTCCTTTCCCGCGCAGAGGTTAACGCGCGTCTAGGTGATCAGATCATGGCGCAGGAGCGCCTGAACCGGCTGCAGGATACTTCCCGGAAATACGTCACGCAGATCGGCGAGAAAACGCGGGCGCTGGTTGCTGGTGGTGCGATGAGTAGCCGGGCAGCGCAACGTCAGAATGAAGAAGCACAGCTTCGTCAGGGATGGCTCAATGCGGGGGGTACTGATACCGATCAGGGCTACCAGAATGAACTGAGCGCACTGAAAAACTACTACGCAGCGCAGGACAATCTGCGCGGTGACTGGCTGTCTGGTGCTAAATCAGCATGGGCTGACTATGTCGACTCCGCGACCGATGCATACGGGCAAGTTAAAACAGCGGCAGCAGCCACGTTTGATGGATTCTCGAAAAATCTCGGCGATATGCTGGTATCGGGAAAAGCGAAGTGGTCTGACTTCACCCGCTCTACCCTGTCCATGCTGGCACAAATTTCCATGAAGCAGGCGCTGGTTGGTCTGGCCAGTTCTGCATCAACAGCCATGGGGTTTGCGGGCGGTGGTTTTACTGGTTCAGGTGGGAAGTATGAGCCCGCCGGGGTGGTTCACCGTGGTGAATTTGTTTTCACAAAAGAGGCTACCAGCCGGATCGGCGTCAGCAACCTTTACCGGATGATGAAGGGCTATGCCTCTGGTGGTCTGGTCGGTGGTGGTACAACTGGTCCGGCGGCACCCTTCGGCGTCAGTGTCTATGCGCCGGTGACAGTTGAAAATCCCTCCTCCGGTACACAGCAGCAGAACAACGGGGAAGCGCTGGGACGAGCCTATCAACAGGTGATTAATAAATCGGTGCATGAAGGGATTGCCAAAGCGATCCAGCCTGGCGGTCTAATCTGGAATGCGACAAAAGGCAGGTAGGTTTTATGGCAATAGAAACTTTTACCTGGCGTATCCAGGCGGCAAGTCAGCCGACAACGGGCAGCAGGGATGCTGTACGGAAGGTGCAGTTTGGTGACGGGTATACACAAATCAGCGGATCGGGACTGAATGATGAAGTGCTCACCTATGAGTTTTCATATACAGGAAACCCGGAAACAGCGCTGGAAATCTACGCGTTTTTACGCCGGCATAAAACGAAGTCCTTTATTTTTACGCCCCCTTACGAGGATAAAAACCTGTGGCGGGTTGAGGCTGACAGCCTCAGGAAGGTGGTCAAAAACAAAAAGGTTATGACCATTACAGCAACATTCGAGCAGGCATTTGCACCATGACATTGCACACAGATTATCAGAAGCTTGAGCCAGGCAATCCGGTGCGGCTTTTTGAAGTCGACGGAACCGCGTTTGGTGTGTCTGACGTGATGCATTTTCACGCGCATAACGTCGCGTATACGCCGGAGGAAATTAACGCTGCCGGCGGTGATGAAAGTAAACTTCCGGCAAAGTCGATCTGGTGGCAGGGGAATGAATATAAAGCATGGCCATGTCAGATCGAAGGCATTGAGGCAACCACTGACGGCACCAGCCCACAACCCAAACTCAGCATAGCCAATCTCGACAGTTCGATTACTGCCCTGTGTCTTGCTTATGATGATCTTCTGCAGGCGAAGGTCTCTGTCCACGATACTCTGGCGAAGTATCTTGATGCCAGAAATTATACTGGCGGTAACCCGACAGCCGATCCGACGCAGGAGAAGCTGAAGGTTTTCTACATTGACGCTAAAAGCAGCGAAACCAACGAGGTTGTTGAATTTACGCTGACCAGCCCGATGGACCTGCAGGGGCTGATGATCCCGACGCGCCAGTTGCATTCTCTGTGTACCTGGTGCATTCGCAATAAGTATCGCTCTGGCGATGGTTGTGATTACGCCGGCACGCGCTATTTCGACAAAAACAACAAGCCCGTCAGTGATCCTTCCCTGGATGAATGCAACGGCACTCTGACAGCATGCAAACTGCGACATGGTGAAAGTAACGAATTGCCGTTTGGCGGGTTCCCCGGTACCTCTTTGATCAGGAGTTAATATGCGGCAAAAAACCATTAGTGCCATTATGGCGCATGCCGCTGCCGTGTATCCTCGGGAATCCTGTGGTGTGGTGGCGCAGAAAAGCCGTGTTGAGCGTTACTTTCCGTGCCGCAATCTGGCAGCAGAACCGACAGAGCATTTTCATCTTTCACCGGAGGATTATGCGACCGCGGAAGACTGGGGAACGGTGATCGCCATCGTTCACAGCCATCCGGATGCAACAACGCAACCGAGTGAACTGGATAAGGCTCAGTGTGACGCAACGTTGCTTCCCTGGCATATCATTAGCTGGCCGGAAGGTGATTTACGGACCATTCAGCCTCGCGGGGAGCTACCGCTGCTCGAGCGACCGTTTGTTCTTGGTCACTTCGATTGCTGGGGGCTGGTGATGAGCTACTTCCGGCAAACCCACGGGATAGAACTTCACGATTACCGCGTGGATTATCCGTGGTGGGAAGATCAGTATCCGGATAATTTTTATCAGGAGTGCTGGTTTGAATGCGGATTCAGGGAGTTTAAAGGTGCTCCTCAGCCTGGTGATATGGTGATCATGCAGGTACAGGCGAATAAGTGGAACCATGCCGGGAT
The DNA here is from genome assembly GCF_001297795.1 of Citrobacter sp. CtB7.12. NCBI lineage: Bacteria > Pseudomonadati > Pseudomonadota > Gammaproteobacteria > Enterobacterales > Enterobacteriaceae > Citrobacter > Citrobacter sp. CtB7.12. Next base: position 12,920 of record NZ_LIFT01000025.1, read on the forward strand.
CCTGCTGGAAGGTAACATGCTGCTGCATCACCTTTACGGACACTTGAGCCAGCGTGTCCCGTATGGTGGATACTGGCAAGATAGGACAATTTTAGTAGTTCGTCATGTCGGTCTATTTGATGGATAATGGCAAGATGATTAATCATCACAAAGGCAATTTAATTAAAATGATAGCTAATGTCTTATATTATGTAAAAATAGCATTAATTGTTTTGTTAATAGTCGCTGGAATTTTGCTGTGTGCTAATGAAATATTAGGCTGTAAAGTTAATTTATGGACAGGGGGGAGCTATATATTAGCGGGTGTTGGGGGGGCGGCAGCTGTGGAACGCATATTTAGCAAAGAATTGAATTTAGATACTACCAATATTATTGTAGTGGCTGTTTTTATTTTAGGGGTTATAGGGATTGTTAATCAGTCAACAGCACTGGATATCAAGCATATTGATCTTCGTAGCGACCTTACTATTGCTTTTAACAATGCTTCCGATAAGTGCGGTGATAAATCAATTATTTTTAATAACGCGGCAAAAACTTGCGCTTTAGGACCTGTTTACACTAGTTCTGAGTTAATCTATCAATTATCACTTGCTCAACATCTAAACTCTTCTCTTACAGTGATTGATGGTATAGCTCACTCTTTTGATAAGGTAAAGGCAGATCCGTGTATATATAATTACTATAAATATTCAGGCCAATGTCCAGATAGTTTTGGTACGATTAAGGAGAAATATAAGGAGTTTTCTCTTGAACATATTGAAGTGTGTGAAAAATTCTTCCCTGGGTTGTATATGAAGTTTTTTATTTGAATCTGTTTTAACGTTGACGTTTTTATTGAGGGTAAGTATGTATGAGAGCTATTCTTCTATTTGTTGCTGTTTTGGGATTGATTGGGTGTGCTCGTCCATATGGTCCAGCCGAGCAAATTTTAAATCAAGAGTTAGTGACACCTAATAACAATAAAGAGCAAACGAAAATTACCATTACCAGGAATAAACAATTTATTGGCGGTGGCAGTGGGGGAATGTGTAAATTTTTAATTGCAATCGATGATAGAGATTTAGCTCTTCTCCGTCAAAATCAGTTCGTAACCGCCTATTTAGATAAAGGTCCTCATAAGTTACGAGTAAGTAATGATTGCGCAACCCTCAGTATGGGTATGCGTAAGACGCTTGATATCATTGCTGATGGGGCTGAACAGGAATACATTACTGAACAAGGCGTGTGGGGCCAATATAGGATGTGGCGAACCAAGTAATATATTGTATTTTAGGCCGAAAAATTTCGGCCTTTTTATTGGGGGTTTCGAATACATGACTATGATTACTATTGTGCTTGGCGGAATTTTAGGTAAAACTTTCGGTAAATCACATAATCGTGTTGTTACAACTACGGCAGAAGCTATTAGAGCTTTATGTTGTACTATAAATGGCTTTGAAAATTACCTGAATACCAGTAAGCAAAGAGGGATAACTTATGCTGTTTTTCGAGGCAAAAAGAATTTAAGTAAAGAGGATTTAGCATTTCCTGTAACAAAAGAAATAATTCGTATTGTACCTGTGGTAATAGGAAGCAAAAAATCAGGAGTTTTACAAACAATACTTGGAGCTGTATTAGTCGTTGTAGGTGTCGTATTAAGTTTTACTCCAGCAGCTGCAGCCGCACCATGGTTTTATGGTACAGGAGCATCAATGATGCTCGGTGGGGTTATACAAATGCTTTCTCCGCAACCAGCTGGTCTCGCCAGCAAGCAGGATGCAGCTAATCAGGCCAGTTATGCTTTCGGTGGCGTGACGAATACCGCCGCACAGGGTTACCCCGTTCCTCTTCTTTACGGTAAGCGTCGCATCGGTGGCGCAATCATCTCCGCCGGCATCTACGTCGAAGATCAGCAATAAAAAATCACTTTCCTCCAGGCCACCTTCGGGTGGTTTTTTTATGGGAACGATATGGTAACTGCAACTGCGATTAAAGGCCGCAAGGGCGGCAGTTCGAAGACCCGCACACCAACTGAACAACCCGATGACCTGCAGTCGGTTGCAAAAGCAAAATTCCTGATTGCGCTGGGTGAAGGCGAATTTGCGGGACAGTTGACCGGGAAAGACATCTACCTTGACGGAACGCCCATTGAAAACTCTGACGGTTCGAAAAACTTCGGTGGAGTGGCCTGGGAGTTTCGTCCGGGTACTCAGGCACAAAAATATATTCAGGGGATACCGGGTACCGAAAATGAAATTAATGTGGGTACGGCGATCTCCAGCAGTACGGCATGGACGCATACGTTCACAAATACCCAGCTTTCAGCCATCCGCCTGCGTCTGAAATGGCCTTCACTTTTCAGGCAGGAAGACGATGGCGACCTGGTCGGGTACTCGATTAATTATGCGATCGATCTGCAGACCGACGGCGGCGCATGGCAGACAGTGGTCAACACGCGCGTGACCGGGAAAACCACATCTGGTTATGAGCGCAGCCATCGCATTGCTCTGCCGCAGGCAGGAACAACATGGACAGTGCGACTTCGCAAAATCACCGCCGATGCCAACAGTGCAAAAATTGGCGATGCGATGACGTTGCAAAGCTACACCGAGGTGATCGATGCCAAGTTGCGCTATCCGAACACCGCTTTGCTCTACATTGAATTTGACTCCAGTCAGTTTAATGGCTCTATTCCGCAGATTTCCTGCGAGCCGCGCGGGCGCATAATTCGTGTTCCGGATAATTACAACCCCGAAACCCGGACCTATGGTGGTACATGGACCGGCGCGTTTAAATGGGCGTGGACAGACAACCCGGCCTGGATTTTTTACGATCTGGTTGTAACGGATAGGTTTGGTCTTGGTAATCGCCTGACGGCGGCAAACATCGATAAATGGACGTTGTACCAGGTTGCGCAGTATTGCGATCAGCCGGTGCCGGACGGTAAGGGTGGCAGTGGTACCGAGCCCCGTTATATCTGCAACGTCTACGTGCAGAACCGGAATGAGGCATACACCGTGCTGCGGGATTTCGCGGCCATATTCCGTGGCATGACTTACTGGGGTGGCAATCAGATAGTGGCGCTGGCGGACATGCCCCGCGATATCGATTACACCTATACACGCGCCAACGTAATTGACGGGCAGTTTGTCTATTCAAGCAGCACAACCAAGACCCGCTATACAACGGCGCTGGTCTCCTGGTCCGATCCGGATAATGCTTATGCGGATGCGATGGAGCCGGTGTTTGAACAGTCGCTGGTTGCCCGGTACGGCTTCAATCAGCTCGAGCTCACTGCAATCGGCTGCACCCGGCAATCGGAGGCAAACCGTAAGGGGCGGTGGGGGATCCTGACCAACAACAAAGATCGGGTAGTTACTTTCTCTGTTGGTCTGGACGGTAACATCCCGCAGCCGGGTTATGTCATTGCGGTCGCCGACGAAATGCTGTCGGGGAAAGTCACCGGCGGTCGTATCAGTTCGGTGAACGGCAGGGTTCTCACTCTGGATCGTGTGGCTGATATAGCTCCCGGTAATCGTCTTATTGTGAACCTGCCGTCCGGCGTGTCGCAGGCCAGAACAGTCCAGGCGGTGAACGGCAGGACCATTACAGTCACGACAGCTTACGGAGAAACACCGCAGGCCGAATGTGTATGGGTTGCTGAATCAGATGAGCTCTATGCGCAGCAGTACCGCGTTGTGAGTGTGGCCGATAATAACGATGGCACATTCACGATTTCCGGGGCTTCTCATGATCCGGATAAATATGCCCGCATTGATACTGGCGCCATCATTGATCAGCGGCCTGTCAGTGTCGTTCCTCCGGGTAATCAGCATGCGCCGGAAAACATCATTATCAGTTCGTTTTCCGTTGTTCAGCAGGGTATCAGCGTCGAGACGATGCGTGCCAGCTGGGACCAGGCACCCAATGCCATCGCTTATGAGGCACAGTGGCGCCGCAATGATGGCAACTGGGTAAACGTACCGCGCAGTTCCACCACGTCTTTCGATGTTACGGGGATTTATGCCGGGCGCTACCTGGTGCGTGTGCGTGCCATTAACGCCGCGGAGATCTCCTCCGGATGGGGTTACTCGGAAGAGAAAACACTGACGGGTAAGGTCGGTAACCCGCCGAAGCCGGTTGGTTTTATGGCAACGGGCATCAACTGGGGTATTCGTCTGAACTGGGGGTTCCCGGCAAACACTGCTGATACGCTGAAAACGGAGATTCAGTACACCGCGAACAGTGATTTTTCAGATCCGTTGTTGCTTTCTGATGTGCCTTATCCTTCATCGGAATACACACAACTCGGCTTGAGAGCGGGGCAGGAGTTCTGGTACCGCGCGCAACTGGTGGATAAGACCGGAAACGAATCGGGATATACCGACTGGATCCGCGGCATGTCCAACGATAACGCCGATGACTATCTCGGCGATATTGCGGATGGCTTCCTGACTTCCGAAGATGGCGATCGCCTGACCGGAGACATTGACACCAGTCTGGAAGCTGCACTGCAAAATGCTCTGGCGAATCATTCAACCGTTGAGCATCAGTGGGCGCAGTTTGGAGAGGTCCGTGCAGATATCCTGATTGTTAAAACAACCATCGCTGATGTTGATAAAGCGATGGCTGAACTGTCCACACAGGTTCAGGCGCAGATCGAGGATGTGACCGCCACGCTGGAGGACAAGCTCACTGCGGTAGTTGATGCGGACGGGGCGACAGCAATTCACACGCTGAAGGCTGGTGTGCGAATCAACGGCGTGATGTACAACGCCGGGATGTCGATTGCAGTGCTGGCGCAGGATGGTCAGCCCGTGATTACCCGTGTCGGTTTTAACGCCAACCAGTTTGTGCTGATGAGCGGCAGTGGAACGACTCAGTATTCACCATTTGCCGTTGTAAACGGTCAGGTGTTTATCAGTTCAGCGTTTATCCAGGACGGAACGATCACCAATGCCAAAATTGCGAACTATATACGGTCCACATCTTATATTTCAGGTCCTACAGGAACAGGATGGAATATAGATAAAAATGGGAACTGTGAATTTCACGGGAAGTTTTACGCAGCCAGTGGTGAGTTTGCTTTTAATGGTGTGAATAATACGGTCGTTATTAACGGCAATGGAATTACTGTCAATCTGTCTGGCGGTGGACGAGTCGTTGTCGGTAAATGGTAGGTGAATTATGCCAGAAGGTATTCTGATTGATTATAACGATGGTCGCCCGGTGATGGCGATTACAGCGGGGCTTCGTGCCCCGTCCTTTTGTACGAACTTTTCGGGGCGCGGTACGGCCGGTAATCAAATGACAATAAGCACCCCGCTAACACCAGGGTCACAGGTTATTGTCGTACCAACGAAGCCGGCAGAAGTCCAGGAAATCATCGATAACCAGGTATTTCTTCAAATCCCAGTATCAATGGCGTCAGTTGTAAGAAATGGAAATAGCGGAGTAATCATCAACGGCGGTCCCCAGTTCGGTTACAACCTCATCCCGCAGGACTGGCGCGGCACGGTTCTTGAGATATTGCCTGCTGGAACTTATAACACCGGCCTGCTGGTGGCTGACTCTACCGATTTCACCGCTATATCAAACAACGCTAAATTAATGACATGTGCGTGGGTTGGGCAGTGGGTTGTGAACGGGTCCCGCGCCCTTCCTGTAAGCGGGATACCCTTCGCCCGCTGGGATAATGGCGGTGTATCAGTAGGATTCGACGGCACCAATATTATTGTGCGGGATACTAATTACACCGGGGCCGATGACGTTACAGGGAGCGTTACATTAGACCTGGTTATATTCAATAATACCGCTCCGGTTGGTGGGGACGGTATCACCATGACCAACTCAGCGGGGCAGGTGACATTTTCCACACTTAAGCGTCCGTTTATTTACGAACGCCTTCTTACCGTGTCCGACAGTAACCAGACAGTCGGAACCAGCTTTACGCAATTATGTTTTGTCGGGTCAAATAGCCGCAAGATTGGTGACTACGATAATGTGCGCTTTAAGGGAATGATTCGGTCCGGGAGTAATATCCGCGCCGGGCTTAGTCGGGTTGTTGGTAATTATTACAACCAGGGCTTTAACAATAATTTTAACCAAAACATCGCAATGCCAATCCTTGTCCTTCCCCCAATGTATTGAGGAAATAATATGTCAGCAGGAACATTAACCCTGACCAATAACTCAGATTTGGTCTCCGGGGCAGGCACCTCATTTTCCACGGAACTGACCGCCGGTGATTTCGTTGTTGCTACCGTTGGGGGTGTAACTTATACGCTGCCGGTTAAGTCCGTTGAAGGTGATACTGAAATCACCCTCATCAGCAAATATCCCGGCCCAACACAGCAAGGCTCCGCGTGGAATGCAGTACCACGTGCCACACAGAACCAGGTTACGGCGGCGTTGGTGGTGCAGAGCACCGAGGCATTGCGTGGGCTGAACTACGACAAACAAAACTGGCAGGCTGTATTCAGTGTGGACGGTCATATCACCGTCATGTTACCGGATGGCTCCTCCTTCTCTGGCCCCTCGTGGTTAAGTATTGCAAACATTCTGAACACACTGGATGTTGAGTATCTCGATCAACTTGCTGCACAAATCAAACAGGATGCGCAGCAGGTTGAAGCCGATAAAAACACTGTCGTTGAAACTGCATCACAGGTATCAACTGATGCGCAGACTGCGTCAACAGCTGCAACTGGCGCGCAGGGCTCAGCCACTGATGCTGCCCAGAGCGAAACGAATGCCGAAGACTATAAGGAACTGGCTCGTAAATATGCACTTAATCCGGAGGATAACCCGGTAACAGGTAACGAATATTCAGCGCTTCACTATTCGGAGAAAGCGAAGAAATCCGCAGCAGAAGCGGCATCTCACAATCCTGCTGAGGCACTCGTTAAATCGCTGAACCTGTCAGACCTGGCGGACCGTGCCGCCGCCTGGCTTAACGTTCGCCCGATCGGGTCAACCCCGTTAGCGGGAGACCCGGTAAACCCATATGACGCAACGACGCAACGTTGGGTGGAGAACTATGTATCTGGCGGAGGTGGAACCGGACCAACCATGAACGGGGTACAAAACTTCGGCGTGGGTATGCCGATTTTGTGGACCAGTCGCGCCTTTACTCCGGCGTGGGCGGTGGTGTCGGACGGGCAGATCCTTAACCGTGCCGACTGGCCTGAACTATGGGTGCACGCGCAAATGCACACGCCGATCGACGATGCCGATTGGTTGGCTAACCCTGGGAAGCGAGGCAACTACTCAAACGGCGATGGATCGACTACTTTCAGGGTGCCAGACTTTAACGGTGTTCAAAGCGGGTCAATTCCGGGGCTATTTGGTCGGGGCGATCAGGGTGGATTATTGCCAGCGGGCAATGTATACGAAAGCGCCGCACCTGACATTGCCGGTACATTAAACTTCCGGCAAGTTCGAGCGCCAGCGGGAGAATTAAATAATAACCTGGTTGGGAGTGGTGGCGCGTTCTCCACATCAACCGGAACAACAGGACAGTACGGACCTATTAGCCTCAACGGCACGCTAGCCACTGCGTTGCAGTTGCTATCATTTAAAGCTTCCGACAGTAACCCTGTATATGGGCGTAGCGCTAACCAGGTATGGCCTAACTCTTTTGTCGGTGTCTGGATCATCCGCGCATCCGGCGGGTTTACGGCGGCTAACACGTTGTGGAGCGTTATTAACGAGGACGCAGAAGCACCAGGCCCCGGAGTATTAACGCGCGGCGGTAATGTGATTAGCTCTTATAAAATCGCCGGTGTAGAAGTGGCGCGTGGGTCACTGAGTGTATCGCATAACACGTATTCTTCCGGTTTCAGAGATGTGAGTGCCGTAATAGAAGCATGGAGCACAGACGCTTCGGCTTCATGGTCATTTAACCACGCTGGATTTATAAAGCCTAATACCCCTAGCGGTCAATTCATCACGCAAGCCGAAATCGGCCTTTCTGGGGGGTTATTTTCCAACGGAGACCGATTTATTGCCGTAGGGCTTCGCGACCAGAATACGGCAAACGCCGATGCCGTTGGAAAAACGTGGATAATGTCGCTTAATGGTACATCAGGCTTGCAATTTATTGCCCGTAACCGCGCGCAGTCGAACGTGGGGCAATTGGTTATTAACATGCCGTACTCAAGCGGCACATTAGCGCTTCAGGGTACATCGGGTCTGGCATATAAGCGCGACATAAAAGATGCCGACCTTGCGGAAGCAGTAAACCGTATTGATGCACTTCGCATGGTTAACTTCGTGTACAACGACGACGAGCAGAACCGCGAGCGATTCGGCATTATCGCGGAAGAAGCAGAACTGGTAGCGCCGCAATACATCAAACACAACTCTGAAGAAATCGCCGATATCATGGATGACGACGGTAACAAGATTGGGGCGGAAACTCGTGATCGGCCATCTGTAGACAACAACCCGATCGTGATGGACTTACTGGGGTATGTGAAGCACCTGAAGGCAGAGATCGAAATGCTGAAAACGGCATTGAAGGGTTAATTAACTGAAGGGGCCAGTTGGCCCCTTTCCCACGCGAACTTTATCTCCAGTTTTGTTTTCCCTGCCTTACGGCTTCCATAATGGCCGCTCCAGTATGTTCATATTCAGGAAGCGAGAGAACATGCCAATTTTTGCGCAGATATGCCAGGAGGCAGCAACGCTCGCCTACCGTACCTTTGACGGCAAAATTACGCATATTGTCCGGTGGAACAGGGAGGCGCTCACCGGGTTTAGGGAAATAGATTCTGATCCCCGATATGATCAATGAGTCCATAATTCACTCACTTACCAGCCACATATCCGCCTCTTCAAACATTTCCTGAACGGTGCGGCTTATCTGTTCCTTCTCATGCTTGCTGGCGTCAGTGTTGATCGCCGGCAGTGTCATCATCGGCTTAACCCGAACCTCAGCATCGGGGAAAATCCGGTGAACTCTCTTAGTCAATTCGCCCAGAATGATATCTTTTGCACCGGGCAGACCATCAAAATTCCTTTTGTCATAAACGAGTTCCACGAACATGCTTTAACTCCTCTTTACTGTGTTTAACGCCAGTATATACTGTATGTATAAACAGTATAAATGTGAGTGAGTTTATTATGAAGTTTTATTCACCAGCTGAGTTGCGCCAGATAGTTGCGCTTCCCTTATTTAGTGATCTTGTCCCATGCGGTTTTCCCTCGCCAGCGCAGGATTACGTTGAACAACGTATCGATCTAAATGAGTTGCTGGTGTCCCATCCCAGCTCGACATATTTCGTCAAAGCTGCAGGTGATTCGATGATAGAGGCCGGGATAAGCGACGGCGACCTGCTTGTGGTTGACAGCTCGCGCACTGCTGAACATGGAGACATTGTCATAGCTGCGGTTGAAGGGGAGTTTACTGTTAAGCGTCTGCAACTACGCCCAACCGTACAGCTCAATCCTATGAATAGTGCCTATAGTCCGATTATTGTTGGCGGCGAAGATACGTTAGACGTTTTCGGAGTTGTTACTTTCATAGTGAAATCGGCGAGCTGAGTATGTTTGCGCTCTGTGATGTGAATTCGTTTTACGCATCATGCGAGATGGTGTTCAGGCCTGATTTGAGAGGGCGGCCGGTTGTCGTTCTCTCGAATAACGATGGTTGTGTAATTGCGAGATCGGCAGAAGCCAAGGCTGCCGGAATTACCATGGGCGAGCCATTCTTCAAGCAGAAAGAACTTTTCAGGCGTGCCGGTGTTGTCTGCTTCAGCAGCAACTACGAGTTATACGCTGATATGTCCAATCGTGTTATGACCACGCTGGAGGAAATGAGCCCTCGCGTCGAAATTTATAGCATTGACGAGGCCTTTTGTGACCTGACAGGGGTCAGAAACTGCCGGGACCTGACTGATTTTGGTAAAGAGATCCGCGCGACGGTTCTAAAGCGTACGCACCTGACAGTAGGTGTTGGTATTGCCCAGACTAAAACACTTGCTAAGCTGGCCAATCACGCCGCCAAGAAATGGCAGAGGCAGACTGGCGGGGTCGTTGATTTGTCTAATATTGACCGCCAACGTCGGCTGTTGTCTATCGTGCCTGTAGAGGATGTGTGGGGTGTCGGTAGGCGTATCAGCAAGAGGCTCAATGCCATGGGCATCAAAACGGCTCTGGACCTCTCAGAGCAAAGTACCTGGATTATCCGCAAGCATTTTAATGTGGTACTGGAACGAACGGTCCGGGAGCTGCGTGGCGAACCATGTCTCGATCTGGAGGAGTTTGCGCCGGCAAAGCAGGAAATCGTCTGCAGCCGGTCATTCGGAGAACGCGTTACTGAATACGAACAGATGCGCCAGGCTATCTGCAGTTATGCTGCCCGTGGTGCTGAAAAACTACGTGGTGAGCACCAGTATTGCCGTTTTATCTCGGCGTTCGTGAAGACATCACCCTTTGCCCTAAATGAGCCATATTACGGCAACAGTGCGTCAATGAAGCTTCTGACACCTACACAGGATTCCCGCGACATCATCAACGCCGCGGTAAAGTGCCTGGACAAAATCTGGCAGGATGGGCACCGCTACCAAAAGGCTGGCATTATGCTCGGGGATTTCTTTAGCCAGGGTGTCGCACAGCTTAATCTGTTTGATGACAGTGCGCCGCGCGCCGGCAGCGAGAAGCTGATGGAAGCGTTGGATCAACTTAACGCCAAAGGCGGGAGGGGGACGCTGTATTTTGCAGGACAGGGCATCCAGCAGCAATGGGCGATGAAACGTGAGATGCTTTCGCCGCGGTACACAACAAGATTTGCCGATCTGCTGCGCGTTAAGTGACAGGCTCGATCATCTCTGGTCCCTGATTTTTCACATTGCCAACGGCGCGCGTCACGGCGTGCCAGATAAATTTATCTGCCGGCACTGCCCCGTCTGCTGCTATCTCTCCGGCTTCCTTTCCGCCAATATCCTGCCGCATCCATTCTCGCGCTGCTTCAGGTGACAGAACGAGAGGGCGGCGGTCGTGAATGTCTACCAGACCTTTATCGGCTGCAGCGGTGACAATCAGGAACCCTTCGGCATCATCACCGCGTTCGAACGGTATGCTGCCGATCGCCGCCATGAATATTGGCTGGCCGTCAGCCCGGTGGATGAAGTATGGCTGCTTCTTGTCGCCTTCCTTCTTCCACTCAAACCAACCATCAGCAAACACGATAGCCCGGCCATGTTGCCATAGGGGTTTAAACATTCTGCTGGTGGCTGCAGTCTCAACCCGTGCATTAATCAGCGGTGGTTTATCCCACCATCCGGGCGCATATCCCCAGAACACCGGATCCAGATGCAGTTGCTCGTCGCGCTCGCTCAGCAGCAGGACTTTGGTACCGGGCGCCACGTTGTACCGGCCTATAGGTTCAGGGTCATAAGCGATATCGCGGTCGGCTTCATCGGCCAGATATGCCAGGTATTCTTCGCGGGTCTGTGCTTGTGCAAAGCGTCCACACATATGAAACCTCCAGTCGGTCAGACTGAAAGTATAGAAGAGGATATGCGAGTGGCTGTTCTGGTGTTTCCTGGGCAACTTATGTCGGAGTAATTCCCCCATTTCACCCCAGTTTCACCCCGAACAAATTTCAGGCATAAAAAAACCAGCCATAAAAGGCTGGTTCTTAAGGAGTATTTTGGTCGGCACGAGAGGATTTGAACCTCCGACCCCCGACACCCCATGACGGAGTGCTACTGTTATGAAGGCTGCTATGTGCCAGAAGCGGAAGTGACCTGCACCCCATTGAGTTACAACTGGAGGCTGACCAGTCGATGTAATCCGTCTCAGGACTCGATAATCGAGCGGATGATGATCAATCGATTTATTTCATAAGCATCAGATTGACTTCAATCTGATACAAAGTAGGCTAATTTATATTTCTCATAAATCTGTATACTAATAGGCTGATAAATTAATACAAAAAATAGAGGTCACGCGATGAATAATGAAGGACGCACTTTGAATATAGCAGCAAAATTTACAGCTAGGGATGATCTCGGCAACCTAATCATCACAATGGTCGATGATAAAGAAATAGTGATTCATGATTTTTCTGTCATGCCAAACGACTATCATTCTCTACGTGAAATGATGGAAACGGGGACTGCTGACATCAGATTGTACAATGTTCGTGCAATTGGTGTTCAAGAGCCTTTCAGATTAGAGCTGAAAATTACGTATCTAAGCGAGCAGGACACGTTTCTGATAGTGGATGGGGGATGGATACCGTTATCACTTATCAGCAGAAAGGCGCTCCTGCTTGCTGACAGAAATGTAATATCAAAAATCCAATACCGTTATAGCCTAGGGACTTTAAAGAAGGATATTCCTCCTAATGATTTTGATGCCGTTTTTTTACAGCCTGCTGGAATAGAGATTGATATCTCTCTTTTTTCTATAGAATCAAATCAGAGCAAAATTCCCGACAGGGGAACTATGGATGAGCAAATCAGCATAGCTAAAGACATTCTCCGATATTCTCTTCCTGGGCTGAAAAGAGCGATATACCCTAATGCAGATAACTACTTTTTTGACCTTTTCGAAATGCTTAAGCCAGGATTAATTAACAGGACTAATTTTTTCATGGATGTTGCTGCAGGTTTAAATCGTGAGTTCACACCAAGCAAGAGGAATGAATATGTTCCCTTTATTTTCTCTAAAGCAAAGGATAATGGATTGGAGAACACCGATATTGCGGTGTTACTCGCGTTCTTACGTATCACAATGTTAGGGAAAAAAACTGCGGCAACACAGGTAATTAAAGAATCACAAACTTTCCGTGTGAAGGATGGTTATAATGTGGCCTGTGATCTTATGGCACTGGAAGTTCTAATGAATTACATTTCCTTTCACAAAAAAAATAAGTCTGCTTACATCCCCTGTTTTATCACTAAAGATAAGGGGTTAGCCCAGATCGCGGCGTTAATGATGAATATTAAATCTCACACCTCTGATGATGAGAAAGCCTCCATCACGGTAACCCTCCCTTTGGACATATTCTCAGATGAACGGGAAGTGCAGAAAATGGTCATGCAGTACCTTCAGTGAACTGATCCCTGTTGATTCACTCAGAACGCTGTTAGCAATGTCTGCATTTCGCTCAAAGTGGACTTTTAGCCTTCGATATACTCAGAAGGCTCATTGAAGATGATTGTCCGGTGATCCGACATCAATTCGCATTAGGGCAATTCCCTTGGAATATCCCGCCTTAAGAACCAGCCGTAACAGGCTGGTTCTTAAGGAGTGCTTTGGTTGACATGAGAGGATTTGAACCTCCGAATACCGACACCCCATGACAAAAAATAATGAGTATTTGAGTGCACGATTTTCGGTAAAAATTGTTGGTATATTAAATCGAAGAAACACTGTAATTCATTGATTTTTTGTGAGTCAAAGTTATACGGATATACCATGTTTAAAACTTAACTCATTGAAAAGCATGTTAATGGGATCGGTCTTGAAAACCGGCGACCCGAAAGGGTTCCAGAGTTCGAATCTCTGCGCTTCCGCCAGATTAAAAAAAGGGGTTACCGAAAGGTAACCCCTTTGTTTTTTTGGCTGTTGGTATAGTGTTGGTATATTCACTTGGTATATTTCCCCATACAGCCAATGAAATCAGTCATCTTTTCTTATCATTGTGCGATCCTGGTGCTCAGGCGAATAACGCTTGCCAACGATTTTTATCGTTTCAACCGCACATCGCTTCTATTTCTGTTTAAACGTCGAGGGTGCGGCCAGTCTGTCCGAATGGAACATGTCCACAGCATGGCGCGAATTTTTTGCCTGTAGAGTGTGTTTATCTCGTGCACGTTAAGCACAATAGCGCTATCAACGGTACCCTGCATCCAGCCTGCGCCGCTATAAACAATAGCCTTGCTCATTATTTCTGCTTCTTGCGCACAACAGACTTAATGATCTTTTATTCTGTTCGCGTTATGCCAGACGCAGATAGGGTTAATGGCACGATGTATGACCAATGGAGAGCAGACAATCCATGCGAATAATGTGTCTATTATTGGCCCTACAACGGAAGCGCGAACGACAGGTGTTCTGTCGCTCCCGTTTAGCCAACCACACAGGTGAGGTAATTATTATCATTTAAAAGGGTTAAGTGAATTTTACTCAGCTAAATAACCACCATCAATGGGATAAACGCCTCCGGTGCAAAACGCTGATTTGTCTGACAGCAAAAACAATATGAAGTCTGCTATTTCTTGCATTTTTGCCATCCTTTTCATTGGGTGACTATTTGCGAAACTGCGTACGATATTTTCAGGGAATTCACTCATTCGTGGGGTCTGGACATAGCCCGGCGCGACCGCATTGATTCGAATGCCTTGACATGCAAACTCAAGCGCTGCGGTTTGGGTTAAGCCGATTATACCATGCTTAGCCGCGGTATAAGGTGCCAACCCAGGAATGCCAACCAGTCCATTTACTGCAGATAAATTAACAATAGAGCCACCAGACTTTATCATCTGAGGTATCTCGTATTTTAAGCAGTAAAAAATGCCGCTCAATGAGGTGGCAATGACCTTATCCCAGTTTTCAACTGTCTGCTCTGTAATATTTTTATCATGCTCTCCTGTTAAGCCTGCATTATTTACAGCATAATCAAGCCTGCCAAAATGTTTGATAACGTCATCTATCATTTTCCGTACTTGTTCAGGCTGCGACACATCACATCCGATCCCTATTGCTTGTTGTCCCTGTGAAGATAACCGTTTCGCTTTTTGTTTAGCCTGCTCTGATGAGCGGGATATAATGACGACCTTCGCACCCTGTTTGTGTAATTGCTCTGCGACGGCTTCACCTATACCTGTAGTACTTCCTGTTATCACAGCTACTTTATTCTGAAAATCCATAATTCCCCCTATGAAGTAGGATTGAGTCTTACTGCTGGGGTAGTATACAAACTCGCTGTGACAGTTTTTGTCAGTACTCTTTCCCCACGCAGATTCCTTCTTTAATTCTCCATTTTTTCAATAAAGTCGTTCTGCTTTCCCTGTACGTGGAATCCAGTTGCACAATCTCTTCGATTTGGTCAGTTCTGAAATGACGAAAATCATTTCTCATCTCACACCATGCAACCAAAAGCCAGCATGATTCCATATATATCAACGCGATGGGCCATATGACCCGAGAAGAGTAAACATCTTTCTTGTCACGATACGTTATGTTGATTCTTTTTTGATTTTTAATAGCACTACGAATGTCTTCGAAAAATAACTCATTCTTTTCTGAAGGGCCGGTCAGATAGGATTGACTCTCAATAAGATTTTTTAATTCACCGGGGATAACGGCATGTATTTTGGCAAGCGCATTCCTTGCGGTGTTTTTGAAATCATAATCCGTATTATGAGAAACCCAATTTAACCCAAGTATAATAGCATTGATTTCTTCATGAGAAAGATTTAAGGGAGGTAAATGAAAGTCTGACCTGATGATATATCCAATTCCTGCGCCTCCTTCAATAGACACGCCCTGGTGTTGTAGCGTTTTAATATCTCTGTAAAGGGAGCGTACACTTATGCCTAATCGATCTGAGAGAGCGGAAGCTGTGATCGGATATCGTTGTGCCCTTAATATCTGTAATAATTCGAGAAGCCTTTCTGTTCTGGTCATGTTGAAAAATCCATCTTGATCCTGGACTTGAGCTTAAAGCACCTGCCGGATAAGCATCTTAATACAAAACAAATGTACCTGCTTAAGTTGAGTGACTCCCCGTTGATTGATATCCCCCATATGCTATGCGTCCTTCAGCGGTGATGATGGACATAAACATCTCCTCTTTGTTCAATAGGGACCTTCAGTTTTGCCAGCTTGTCCACGCTATGCCATGGGCAGACAGTGCGTACGTCACTACTGCGCCCAGGTTTTCCATTGAGGGGAATAGTGTGCATATCGGAACACCCGTTCCGGGGCAGATTTGTCCCTGGCTGGGGAGCCCGGGATGCGATCCTCCCGAGAGGATATTCCGCTTATCCTCTGAGGAAGCTGTGGATTATTAAAGCTCGTGTTGGGTAGTCGAGAGTAAATTCAATATTCTCTCCGTAAGTTTATCCTCATAACCTTCCTCTACCGGGTGATTGAACTTTACAAGTGGAGCAGAACTTCTGGTTTGCTCATATGATCTCTCAAGTAAACCAGGTTCACCACTTAGGGTGTTTACCACCGTAGATAAAACGTTAATAGCAACCTTTGATGCGTGCAGATCGAGGCTCAGATCATTAAGGTTTTTCTCGAGGATTTCAATGCGTTCATTTACGTCAGCCATGTAATCTCCTGGGTATCTGGGAATAGAGGATTCAAACTAAATACGTATAACATCAAGGTTATATGAACCCTGGGTGGATAAATATTCAGCCAGAGCAACGATATCGTCCGCCGCGAGTGTATCGATGTTGACATGTTGAGAGCGCTGACAGGTCAGTACTTTCATCAGTCGTTCTCCTGTGGTTGGTCTCCACAACATTGTAAAACCGTCCAGTAACAGCATTTATCAGCGCCAGTCGCTTTGCCTGCGATTTTGTAAAAGCAACGATCGCCGCTTTGGTAATCCATAATATTGAGTAGACATGGGTCTTGAAGGTTGCTTTTTGCTGCCAAAAAGTCGACCACTATCCCGGATAGCTTTCTTCACTACGATCGGGGCAGCGGGACGTGGTTGCATTTTTCCAACAAGCTCCGCAAAGCGTTGTTGTGGGTGTGGACAAGGCGAGCAGGAAAACGCTCTGTCTTTGTCATAATAGCCACCTTTTTTCATTATATTTATTAGCCATTCATTCACCTCAGTCTATCTTTCTGACAAGCATAAATAAGCGTAGAACAAATTTAATGAATTCGAAGCATCATCAATGCGGACATATCTGCCTCAGCGCAAAGTGCGGTAGCCAGATGTCTATTCAGCTGTGGTCGCGGATAAGCCCTTGGCAATAAACGTTTTCGCGAACTGTTTTGTTAACACGCCAGCGGTTTTCGCTTCGCTATATGCCGATTTTTTCATTCTCTTTTTCCTTAATCCTCATCAGGAATAATTGAAATATGCCCATTACGCTCCAGAATGGCGTATTTAATTTTACCCGGCTCCGTAATGCCCTGGCTCTGCCGGGCAGCCACTAAGATATCGTCGAGAGAGACATCTACCATTTTCATCTTTTCCATTAATGGTTCGCCGTGTTCCAGCAGAATAACCGGTGATCCATCGAGAGCAGATTCAGCCCCATGCATCTGTTTTTTAATGAATCCGAACAATATGTCGATTGTCACCAACGTGACAATGGTGAGCATTGCTCCGGTAACGGAGAAATCATTGCCTAATAATGCCTGCTGTGTGGCTTCGCTAATAATCAACAGCAAAATCAGGTCGAAACTGGTCATTTGTAATAACGCCCGGCGTCCAGCAATCTTAAACACGACCAGTAAAATAAGATAAATGGCTAAGGCCCTCAGCACCATTTCCATACAGACCTCCTACGGATAAATAAATTGCCTGAAATCGATTTCAGGGCCGGAGTTTAATTGAATAACACTTTTTGCGCTGCCAGGCTTTACAGGGGTAACGAGTAACCAGATAGAGGTATCTTGCTGATTTTCATGTGTGTTATACACCAGGTACAGATCCTCTCCCTTGCTGTACATGCTGTCAGGTTGAGGCCAGATATTCGCTGTCTCATAAAAAGAATTGAAATCTCCACCAATGCGATAAATATTCTTCCCGGATCGTTGGTCTGTAGCAGAGATTTTTAATTTAAATTCTGTTTGCAATCGACCAAACCGTTCAAAATTTAATGTCACCTCCCCGGTAGTATTCCTCTTCACCGAATCACTGAAATAACCACCAGAAAAAACACCGACTATGGCCAGGGAAATAATACACAGTAAAACAACAAACCCAATCTTATGAAATCTCGCTTCAAAATTCAGAAAACGCTGACTCTCTTCAATGCCGGGGACTTTCATGTTTTCTCTGGGCATCTTTAACCTCACCGTTTCGCTTGTATCCCGTCAGTTATCTGATTCGTAACACTATTACCTTTTAAGACTCTTCCAGTTTGCCAGATTAAGGAATAGCAATCAGACTTAATAAGTCAAGTCGACAATGAGATGAGGGTGAAATGAAATTATCCGTGGCACCAGTACTATGTTGTTTTTTAATCCCGACAGTGTTTGCTGACGATAATGGTGGGCTGAAAAAAGATACGGCACCGCCGCCGCCTCACGCCCTGGATGAGGGGTATCGTGGTGTTGAAGATGCGAGAACCATGACGGTTCAACAAGCTAAAACCATGCATGACGGCGCGACCATCTCTCTGCGTGGTAATCTGATTGACGATCTGGGCGATGATAAATTTGTTTTTCGCGATAAAACCGGCAGTATCCATACGCTGATTCCACTCTCTGTCTTTGATGGTCGCACGGTAAAACCCGATCAAATGATCAGTATTAACGGCAGTCTGGACACCAAAACGCAACCGCCTGTGGTTCGCGTTAACAGAATACAAAAGTAACAATACTGCTGCTCGGCCCATTGCTGACGTTTGTAAGCTGTTAACAGTTGTTTTCTGATACCACGTGAAGTGAGGGGCGCCAGTGAGTCGACAACACGATCCACTGGCGAGAGGAGAATTAAAGAACCATGCTGGCGAGCAGGATAAATATCAGTCCGCAGATGGATAACAGCGTTGACATCAGCGTCCAGGACAGCAGCGTCTCTTTGGTTGTCAGGCCGAAGAAGTCTTTAATCATCCAGAAGCTGGCATCGTTGACGTGGGAGCAGATACAGGAACCCGCTCCGGTCGCCAGCGTAATCAACGCCAGGTTAGTGTTGGGATGTACCGCCAGCAGTGGGATAACCAGTCCGGCAGTCGAGATCGCTGCTACGGTGGCAGAACCCAGGCAAATACGCAGGAACGCGGCAACGCCCCAGGCCATCAGAATCGGATTAATATCCATGCCTGAGACCAGAGTAGAAATGTACTGACCCACGCCAGAATCGATGAGCACCTGCTTGAATGCGCCACCACCGCCGATAATCAGCAACAGTCCTGCGATACCGGCAATGGCTTTGCCGCAGGAGTCCATCAGTTCAGGGATTGTCTTTCCGCGACCCAGACCCATGGTATAAATCGCGAACAGCAACGAGATCAGCATTGCAATCGTCGAGTTACCTAAGAACAGTAATACGTTATAGAACGTGCCTGACTCCGAGGCGTTTTTAGCATGGGTCATCTGGATAATTGTCACTACCGCCATCAGGATCACCGGCAGCATCGCGGTGAGAAAGCTGATGCCAAAGCCGGGCATTTCGTTTTCGCTGAACCGGCGGGTCGCACCGAGGGAGGCAATATTCCCCTCTTTTTTAAACGCGTCAGGAATAATCCGCTGACAGAATTTGTTCAATATCGGCCCGCAAAGAATAAAGGTCGGAATGCCGACAATAATGCCGTAGATCAGTACCAGTCCCACATCTGCGCCATATTCACGGGCAATAACGGTTGGGCCGGGATGCGGGGGTAAAAAACCGTGCGCGACCAGCAAACCGGAAAGCATGGGCACACACATAAACATCGGCGATATTTTCGCTTCACGGGCGATGGCGAATAAAATAGGCACCAGAAGAATTAAGCCAACTTCGAAAAAGAGTGCGATACCGACGATAAAGGCTGAACAGACTACCGCCCAGTCAAGCCGCTTTTTACCGAAATAATTCAGCATGGTCAGGGCGATTCGCTGTGCGCCACCCGCGTCAGCCAGTAAGCGACCGAGCATCACGCCGAAGCCAAAGATTAAACCAATATGGCCCAGCGTACCGCCAAGGCCGGATTCGACCGACGTGACGACTTTATTCAGATCCATTCCACTGGCAATGGCGACAACAATCGAGACAATAATTAAGGAAACAAACGTATTGAGTTTAATTTTAATGGTTAAAAGCAGGAGTAAAGCAATCCCTGCCACAACGATAATTAGTGGCATAACGTCCTCTCATTGTAGGGTTGCGACCGGTCATAGTCCGACTACACAATGTTTTAATAATGTGTAGCCGGGTTATTTAGCGGTCTGGATATTATTATTTTTGCTTTAAGGTGTTATTCATATAATCGTTCAGGGCCGCACCGATTTTATTCACATCGTAAACACAGCCCGTCCACGTCCCACCGCTCACTGCCTGAAGCATCGCCCAAAGCCGGGTATCGTCTGGCAGTTCCGGATCAGGAAGTAAATCCTGATGGCTGGGTCTGGCGTTCAATATTGCGGTAGCCTCCTCCCGTGAGGGTAATTTTTCATCGTTACGGGTTCCGAGGAAATTGACTTCGCCCTGAAGTTCGCGGCAATCAATTTTGATTTCAATAATATCCCCGGTGCGTAATTTACTGATTGGCCCCCCGGCGAGGGCTTCCGGTCCCACGTGACCAATGCACGCGCCAGTGGAAACGCCCGAGAAACGCGCATCCGTGATCAGGGAGACATGCTTACCATAAGACAGATGTTTCAGGGCGCTGGTAACCTGGTAGGTTTCTTCCATCCCGGTACCGGAAGGGCCAACGCCGATAATGACCAGAATATCGCCTGCTTTAATTTTGTCGTGCTTGATATCGTAAATTGCTGTTTTCTCGGACAGATAAACCTTCGCCACCCCTTTATGGTAATAGATGCCTTGATCATCAATTACCGAAGGGTCAATGGCGGTGGATTTGATCACCGATCCTTCCGGAGCAATATTGCCAACCGGGAAGGTGATCGTTGAAGTCAGGCCACGCTCCCGTGCGCGTTGCGGTGACATGATCACCTCGTCGGCGTCGATCTGTTCCTGGTCGCGCAGCAGCTGTTTGAATCGCTGCCGCCGCTCGGAGTGTTCCCACCAGTCGAGGTTCTCCTTCAGTGTGCTGCCGGTTACGGTCATCACGTCTTCATGCAGCAATCCAAGACTGCGAAGATGCAACATCACTTCCGGCACACCGCCTGCCATGAATGCATTCACTGTCGGGTGATAAACCGGACCATTCGGGAGCACGCTCACCAGTCGGGGCACACGCTTATTGATGCGGATCCAGTCGTCAACGGTCGGGACATGGCAGCCTGCCTGATGGGCAATCGCCGGGATGTGCAGCAGCAGGTTTGTTGAACCGCCGAACGCTGCATGAACCGTCATCGCATTCTCAATCGCTTTGTCGGTAAGGATTTCCCGGGTAGTGATACCTTTTTTACATAAGTTCAACGCTGCCCGCGCGGAGGCTCTGGCGATCTCTTGCCATACCGGCTCACCGGAAGGGGCTAGCGCAGAGTGCGGGATCGCCAGCCCAAGACCTTCGGCCACCACCTGCGATGTCCCGGCGGTACCCAGAAATTGACAGCCGCCGCCAGAGGAGGCACAGGCCTTACAGCCAGCACGACGAGCGTCCTGTAGCGATAACTCGCCATTGGCGAAGCGTGCGCCGATGGTCTGCACTTTGCCGTTATCTTCTCCATCCTTCGCGGGCAGCGTCGCGCCACCAGGCACCAGCACTGTCGCTTTGTCATGCTGCGCGGCGAGGGCCATCATGGTGGCCGGGAGTCCCTTATCACAGCTCGCCACGCCAATAACGGCTTTCGCATCGGGCAAGGAGCGGATCAGGCGGCGCATCACCATTGAGGCGTCATTACGGTATGGCAGTGAATCAAACATGCCCGTTGTACCCTGTGTTCGTCCGTCGCAGGGATCGGAAACATACACGGCATAGGGTAGGGCGCGGTTCGCTTTGATCACCTCTGCTGCCGCTTTCATCTGGATATCCAGCTCGTAGTGACCCTGGTGCAGCGCCAGTGCGATGGGCTTACCGTCTTCCCCGCGTAACCCTCCCAGCGTGCTGAGCAGCAAAATGCCGTCGCGATCCAGCTCATCCGGAGACCAGCCCATTCCGGCATTCATCGTCATCCCGAACAGATCCCCGCTCGGGCGGTTGATGAGCATCTCCGCCGTCAGCGGCAGTTCACCGTCAGGCCCGTCGGCGTGCGTTCTGACGGTGTAGATATCGTGACTCTCGTCAGCAAAAATAGAGCGAACAGACATGATCTTCTCCTCAGAGCGATATAATTCCCTGCGCGACCAGCAGTGCATGGACTTTTTCTTTGGCTTCTTCTGACACATCGAGAATCGGCGGCAAGCAATACGTCTCCACCGGCAATCCCACGCACTGCATGCTGTATTTGATCAGTGAGACAAACGGCGTTTCCAGGGCGTAAATCGCCGGCAGTTGCAGCAGCTTTTGATTCAGGGTAGCGGCAGTTGCCAGATCGCCCTCGCGCCAGGCGTGATAGATACCGACAGAGAGCTCCGGAGCAAAGTTCGCGCTGGCGGATATTGCGCCATCGCCGCCCAGCAGCAGGGTGTTGAGTAAATGGTCGTCGTAGCCGCAGAAGACCGAAAATGACGGGCGCACTGACTTAACGGTGTTAATCATCGTGCGCAGATGGCCGACGCTGTCGATAGTGTCTTTGATCCCGACGATGTTCTCATTTTGCAGCGCCAGACGTTTCACGGTCTCTGGGGTTAAGTCCTGACCGGTCAGATCCGGAAAGTTGTACAGGATCACCGGCAGCGTGACGCTACGGGCGATCTGCTGGTAATAGTCGTCAAGATTGCGTGACGCGACTTTCCAGTAGTAGGGGTTAATTGCGACGACGCCGTCAGCGCCGCAGGCCTGGGCATGTTGTGCCAGTTTGACCGCTTCATCAGTAGAAGGCGAACCGACGCCAATCAGGACCGGAACCCGACCACCGACAACGGCAACGGCTTCTTCGGCGAACGCCATTCGCTGGGCGGTATTCATCTGGCTAAATTCACCCCCGGTGCCAAGGTAAAACAGCCCGTCGACTCCCTTATTGATCAGGAAGTCGGCAACCTGACGCATTGCTGTTTTATCAATGGTCCCGTCACGATGAAACGTGCTGGATACCGGTGGAATAATGCCGCTGAATTTTCTCATTACCTCAGTTTCCTTTTCGTAAATA
Organism: Citrobacter sp. CtB7.12; assembly: GCF_001297795.1. Taxonomy (NCBI): domain Bacteria; kingdom Pseudomonadati; phylum Pseudomonadota; class Gammaproteobacteria; order Enterobacterales; family Enterobacteriaceae; genus Citrobacter; species Citrobacter sp. CtB7.12. The sequence goes on from NZ_LIFT01000025.1 coordinate 35,912, forward strand.
CTCATTTTCGTTTCTGTAGCCCAGCCCATAAGATATTTGCCCGGCACATTTGCGGAGCAGTTCCAGATAGCCGTCGATCTTATTTCCTGAATAAACCACAGGATCGCCTGACAGCGAGATCGCATAGTTGACCCGGTTATACATATTGAATACCGGCATACTTAAACATACCGCTCCATAGGTTGATTCTTCACTGTCTATGGCCCATCCCCGAAGTCGTGTTTTTTGCAACTCCTCCAGAAATAACTTTTTATCGGTTAACGTATTGCGCGTATGCGGCGTTAACGTGATCGCATCTAAAAAATAATCCAGTTCTTCCCGTGTTTTCCAGGCTAATAACGCTTTACCCAGCGCGGTAATGTGTAATTCCAGTTTTTTGCCAATCCAGCTTTTACTCGTTGGCACTGATTCCGGGCTTTCAACCTTGTCGAGATAGATAGCAGAATAGCGCTCCATTGCCCCCAGGTGACAAACCAGGCCGCTTTTCAGCGACAGCTCCTGCATAGGCCGTTTCGTCACCTCAAAGATATTTTGGCGGTGCAGTGCCTGACAACCCAGTTCGTAGTTTTTTATTCCCAGCGAATAATGGCCGTTTTTGTTTTTAATTAAGAAGCCGCACTCCACCATCACATTTAATAAATTAAGCAGGCTGCTTTTGGGATACTGGAATTCTTTTAATAGCTCCATATAACTCGCCACGCCTACCCATGCAATATGAGTTAATATTTTTTCGGCACGGACTAATGAATTACACCCTTTGCGAACCATACTGGCTCCCTCCTGTGGTTAGAATAAATAATATCGGCATTGCACAGTTGAAAATATGCCTTGTTCAACATGCTGAACCGTAATGCGATGATTAAATGTGATCTTGTACGCAGTTTTAATAGCAGAATTATCGCACTGCCAGTACGCTGAATATGAATACCTGAAAATGAAAGACGACAGGTCGTCGTGGCATGATAAAGTGTAAATTACACAAAGAACATTCGAGGTTTGCGCGATGCAACAAATTGATTTTTACATGGTTGATGCCTTCAGTACCACGACGTTTGGCGGCAATGCCGCAGCAGTCTGTCCGCTAACCGAATGGTTGCCTGATGAGACGTTACTGAAGATGTCTAAACAACATAACCAGTCAGAAACGGCCTATTTTGTCCCTGCTGAAAACGGCTTTGAGCTGCGCTGGTTTACCACGCAGGGAGAAATCAATCTGTGTGGGCATGCCACGCTGGCGGCAGCTCATGTCATCTTTGAACATCTGGATTATCCGCGCGACAGTATCCATTTTACTACCCGATTTGTTGGCCCGCTGACTGTTGCACGTAGCGGTGAATGGTTGACGCTGGATTTTCCTGCCTGGGGAACCGAGTCCGTCACGCCGCCGTCTCTTCTGCTGGAGGCGTTGGGTATCACGGAATACAAAGACATGCGCGTCGGGCGGGATTATATGGTGGTGCTGGATAATCAGCAGCAGGTTGACGCGCTGCACCCGAATATCCACGCGATGATCCCTTTAGGGAAAATGGTTTGCGTCACCGCACCGGGTGAAGGGAAATACGATTTTGTCAGCCGTTTCTTCTGTCCAGGAGAAGCCGTAGCGGAAGATCCCGTTACCGGTTCAGCGCATAGCATGCTCATTCCTTACTGGGCGGAAAAACTGAACAAAACGGAGATGCTGGCGTATCAGGGGGCCGAACGCGGTGGGGAGCTACGCTGTCAGAGTGCCGGGGAGCGTGTACATATCGGCGGACAGGCAACCACGTATCTGCTGGGTAAAGTTGTGTTGCGCTAGGTAGCACTGATACCAGTCACTACAAAACTCACAAAGTCAGGATGAAGGCGCATCATGCTTAAACCGGAGTATGTCATCAGATTGAATGTCTGTCGGAAAATGACCGTAAAAAGCCAACAGCCGTAATAAATCCGATCGGCAAATACATACCCCGCTCATTGAGCAATGTCAGAACCGCATTCTCATCCATCTTATTTTATCCATACATACTGGATGGCGTACTGAGCGGAAAAGGGACATGAAAAAAAATTCCAGCGTTGCCATCCTGCTCACCGGCCAAGAGATACGTTGAAACCAGCAAAACGGCGATCGCCGGGGATATAAGTTCAATCAATCTTCATTATGGTATAGGTCTGTTCTATTGATCTGACGCGCTTAACGACTCGCTGCCGTTCGGTATGTTAGTCACACGTAACCTGACGGTGACGCCCGCAGGGGGAATCAAGCGGATAATCCCTGCGACATCAAATGAGGAGGGAATATGTTTTCTTACATCATGCTGGGTACGAACGATCTGCCACGTGCGATCGGTTTCTACGATCCGTTAATGGAGCTGCTTGGGCACCCGAAAGCAGGCCGCGGCGAAGAGGGCGCATCATGGGGGATGTTCAGTGAAAACCACACCACCGGATTGTGCGTTGGCAAACCCTTTGATGGCCAGGCCGCAGGTGTCGGTAATGGCACGATGGTGGCGCTGAATGCCCGATCCGTCGAACATATCCAACAACTTCACGCGCTCGCTCTTCGCCTGGGCGGCGCGGATGAAGGCGCGCCGGGTCACAGACCACAGTATGGACAAGGCTTTCATAGCGCCTATGTCAGAGATCCCGACGGCAATAAGCTGGCGTTTGTCTACTATGCAGACGAATGCTGAACATATCTTATGCAACAGGCTCCACCAACACTGCAGGGGGTTGATGTTTCCACGCCCGATCAGGTGGCGGATGCAATTAGCGCTGGTGCGACGGGGGCCATTTCAGGCTCTGCCATCGTCAGGATCATTGAGAAAAACAGAGATAATGAGGAAACGATGCTGGCTGAGTTAAAGGCATTTGTGATGAGCATGAAAGCGGCAACGCGTCAGCAGTAAGTACGTTTCTATTGCCTGTCGGTAGCGGCAGGCAATGGGTGACGCGACCCTGAATCTGGCGATCAATTCCGTCATCCTCATCTTCGCAAATATGGCCTGGGATGGTAAATGAGGCAATGTCTGCGACGACGGGCGTGATTTCGACGGCGATCACATTTTTCCGACCTGCGCATATCCCTGCTGAAATTACGTGTTACCATTCATCTCGTAAATACCTTTCAACTCAACCCGAGGCTTTGATGCTGGAGAATGTAATCATCTGATAATCAGTTTCCCCGACCTTTTCAGGCCGGACTGATTATCAATGCGCCGAAATCGAATGCGGACACCGCTGTGTGTTTGCACGTTTTGCACATGATGATTAAACAGGTTTTCCAGTATGAATTTATCCCGTCAGGAACAACGTACCTTACACGTTCTCGCCAAAGGTGGACGTATTGCGCACGTCCGCGATGCGTCAGGCCGCGTCACCGCCGTTGAATGCTACAGCCGCGAAGGGCTGCTGCTCGCCGACTGTACACTTGCCGTCTTCAAAAAACTCAAAACCAAAAAGCTGATCAAATCCGTCAATGGTCAGCCGTACCGCATTAATACCACCGGGCTGAACAACGTGCGTGCTCAGCCAGATAACCGCTAAGGAGAGCGTTATGACAACACGCAACTTCACTATTCATATTACCGATGAAAGTGATACCAACGACATCCGGGAAGTCGAAACCCGCGCCTTTGGCTACAGTAAAGAGGCCTGCCTGGTGGCTTCTTTGCTCGAGGACGACACTGCGCGTCCAACGTTATCGTTGCTGGCCAGACAGGAAGGTAACGCCGTCGGGCATATCCTGTTTACCCGGGCGACATTCAAAGGAGAAATGGATTCCCCTCTGATGCATATCCTTGCTCCCCTGGCGGTCATCCCTGAATACCAGGGGAGGGGCGTGGGCGGATTATTGATTCGTACCGGTATAGAACACTTACGCTCGATGGGATGCCAGTGCGTTTTTGTTCTCGGTCATGCCACTTACTATCCGCGACATGGATTTGAACCCTGTGCAGGAGACAAAGGCTTTCCCGCGCCTTACCCCATTGCGGAGGAACATAAGGCCTGCTGGATGATGCAGTCCCTCTCCGCACAACCCTTTGATCGTGCCGGCGACATCCAATGTGCGCAGGCCTTAATGAAACCGGAGCACTGGCGTGAATAACAATCAGACTAAACGCTCTGTTACTCGTAACGCAATGAAAGGAATTAACTAATGGATATCCCACGTATTTTTACGATTAGCGAAAGCGAACATCGCATTCATAACCCGTTTACGCCGGAAAAGTATGCCACATTGGGCCGGGTGTTACGCATGAAGCCGGGAGCGCGCATTCTTGATCTCGGCAGTGGTTCTGGTGAGATGCTCTGCACCTGGGCGCGCGATCACGGCATTAACGGTACCGGTATCGACATGAGCCAGCTTTTTACCGCCCAGGCAAAACAGCGTGCTGAAGAGCTTGGCGTCAGCGAACGCGTCCATTTTATTCATAACGACGCGGCGGGTTACGTCACGGACGAAAAATGCGACGTGGCGGCCTGTGTTGGCGCGACCTGGATTGCCGGTGGCGTAGCCGGAAGCGTCGGGCTGTTGGCAAAAAGCCTCAAGCCAGGCGGAATGATACTGATCGGTGAACCTTACTGGCGTCAGGTTCCCGCAACGGAAGAGATCGCCCAGGCCTGTGGTGTTTCGTCGAAGGTTGATTTTCTCACCCTTCCTGGGCTCGTCTCTTCTTTCAACGAACTCGGCTATGACGTTGTTGAAATGGTGCTGGCAGACCAGGAGGGCTGGGACCGATATGAAGCGGCGAAATGGCTGACAATGCGCCGTTGGTTAGAAGCTAATGCAGAGGATGATTTTGCCGATGAGGTTCGCGCGGAGTTGACGATAGCGCCTGAACGCCATGTCACCTACACCCGGGAATACTTCGGTTGGGGCGTATTTGCGTTAATCGCACGATAAAGTAAGTAATGCGGCATAGCCTGAGGGCTATGTCGTATTCTCTCCAGAAGAGAAGCGTCGTGGCGAAAGCAACGACCGTATTAAATAATTATCACACCTGAAACCTTCTTCCTTTCTGTCTCACAAAGACGTCCGGCCAGGTGCGTCCACAATTAATCGTTAAAACAGCGAAAATGGATTGTTTCTGTGACGCGGTTATAATAATTATTTAATAATCCATAAAAGGTTAGGGCCTGTTTTTAAATACGTTAAATAATTTCTTGTTAATAATTAACATTCTCTTCTCTTGTGTTTGTAGGATAATTCAGTATTTTCAGAAGATTCTTAAAATGTATTTTTGATAATTCCTAAGATTGATGCTGATATTTATTTATTTTCCTGGATGGCGATTAAATAATCCTGGTTTTTTTATGATTTAACACGTTGTTGTGTTGATTTATTGTTTCTGTTTGTTTTCTGTATTGTTACACCATATGACTTTTTTGTTTTTTGTAACAAATTGATATTTATATAAATATGTTGGTTTTTGTTAATATTCCGATCTGGTGTGACGATAGAAATAAGAATAGTGATAGTTTTTTCCTATCATGATGTATTAGATTGAACAGTTATATCATTTGGCAGTTTTTTTTAAGTTAAGTGTATATTTGCGAATAGCGATACAAGGAGGGATAACGTGGTTGTCGATGATAAAATTTCTCCACTGATCGCTCTTGCGCTGAGTGAAATAAAAAATTGGGCAGCGAGGCCATCAGATCGGAAACCATTCTGCTTTCTTCCTGCAATGTGGGTTCAAACACGATGCTGTTGCGCCATAGTCGCTGAATATACATTAGTGAGTATTTCAGATAAACAAGATAATTTGTTCCTGAAACAACATATAAACTATAGTGATTCTATTAGTCTGATTATTGAAAAACTTAAGGATGCGCAGGCTAACAGTGGGGAGCAGACGTGTGAGTTCTGCCAGTTTATGGCGAGGATGAATCGGGCGGATAAACACACGCTCAATGCGATTGTTTGTCTGGATACCTATGCTGACGCTTCGCAATATCTGGGGTTGAGCCAGAAGTCGATATACTCAAGGTTGTACAGTATTCTTGAACGTATTAACGTAAGGGATAAGCGGTTATTTTTTCGCTGGTATAAATATATGTTGATTCATTCAACAACATTCCGGCCTCAGGGCCTGAATATTGTCCTTTCTGTGGCGGATTTTCCACCAGGCTCAGAAGTGAATGAAACGATCAACGGGCACTGAAACGTAACAGAAAAGGGAATCCTTACGGATTCCTTTTTCGCGTGTCCTGTTCAGCACGTCTATGGCAAGGGAGATCCGGCAGGGGGCACCCCTTGCCGCATCAGACTGATATTCTATACAGATGATAAGCCCTTCCGGGTTACGTCAGGATTGACGTTCGTGAATTGAATGGCTTTGGCTACCTGATGTGGGCCATTAAAACCGAACATTTACTGCGACGCCTGTTAGCAGAAAAACATACGTTATGGGCTAAGACCTGCTTTAGAGAGGGAACTTACTGATACCCGCGTTTGCTTCTTCAGACCGCAGTCAGAGTTGTTTTTCGTACAGGCGATAGCGCTTATAGGCAACTCCGCCGATGCGTTCCAGGATTGTGCGCATCCCGCTATTAGACTCCAGAATCCAGGACATCTCCAGCGCGTCAATATGGTGTCTGGCAAACGGGTCGCGTAATGCCTCTATTAACAGCAGAGCCATGACCGGGCCAATGCGGCTGAACTGATATTCCTGACGAACGCCCATCAGAGGCACCCGCGCGGTGCGCACACCGCTCACTTTTAGTCGCCAGAGCAGTTTGGCCCAGCCGAAAGGCAACAGCCGACCGTTGAGATCGGCGATCGCCTCATTAATATTCGGCAGGCCAACGATAAAGGCGCAAGGCACCGAATCTATTTCAGCAATGTGAATCATATCGTCCGGAACAAGGAATTTGAGCTGCTCGCCCATGGAGGCGAATTCGTGTTCCGTGAAGGGGACAAATCCCCAGTTGTGCTGCCATCCGGAGTTGAAAATTTCACGCAGAATCTGCATTTCTTCACTAAACCGCTTACGGTTGATGCTGCGAATGGTGACCTTTTGACGCACCTGATCCATCAGTCGGACCAGCGACGGTGAGAAAGATAAATCTGTGCGCTGCATCCAATAGGCAAGCAGATCGATTCCTTTGGTGTATCCCAGTTGTTCCACGTGAGCGCCATAATAGGGTTTCCCGTGTGGCATCAGCGCGCAGGGCGGCGTCTCAAAGCCATCAACCAGCAGGCCGCTTTCCTGGTTAATGTTCAGGCTAAAAGGTCCGGTGATTTTTTGCGCCCCGGCGGATTTCAGCCATGATTCGGCGGCGGCAAACAGTGCGCTAAAGACCTCAGGGTCGTCGATGGCATCGAGCATGCCAAAATGACCCGTGTCGTTGCCATACCGTTTGCGATGCAGGGTGTCAATTTGTGCCGTGATGCGTCCGACGACCCGTCCTGCTTTTTTAGCGATCCATGCCTGCCAACGAATATGTTCAGAACTCGGATTTTTCGCGGACAGATGCTCTGCACGTTCAAGGTGCAAGGGGTCGATCCAGCTGTCGTCGGCGCAATAAAGTGAAGAAGGGAAAGAGATAAACGTGTTGAGGTCATGTTTATTCATGACTTTTTGTATCTGAATCATAAACAGCCTTAAATAAAAAGTGCAGAAATAAACATAATTACACTGACTGCCAACTGGTCAGTCGAAACGAAATAAATTACTGAATGTTTCTTTCTCTCTTTTACCACTTAATGCGGTTGGTGATAAAACAGGACGGTAAAACATAAGACAGGAGGTGGACAGGGCGTTTAATGATAACTCTCCCTTCGGAGAATGAAATAAAATATTTAGNTGTTTAATGACTATTTAATTTATATTATCACCCGCCGATTATTTGTTTTGTATATCCATCGATTTTAAATTCAAACATTTTCATGGTGTATATGTCCAATAGAATCTCAACTCATTCTCTTCCTATGCGTTATGCTGACTTTTCAACCCTGGTGGAAGCTCTGGACTATGCCGCTTTGGGAAATGCAGGAATGAATTTTTATGATCGACGCATTCAGCCTGAAGCGGTACTGGAATACCGAGAGCTAAAAATGCGGGCTAAAGCCGGAGCCAGACGGTTGCTTTCATTGAATCTCAACAAGGGCGATCGCGTCGCGCTGATTGCGGAAACCAGCGTCGGTTTTGTCGAAGCCTTTTTTGCGTGTCAGTATGCGGGGTTGGTGGCGGTACCGCTGGCCATTCCTATGGGGGTTGGACAACGCGATTCTTATTCCGCGAAATTGCAGGGCCTGCTCGCCAGTTGTCAGCCTGCGGCTATCATCAGCAGTGACCAATGGTTGTCGCTGATAAATGTGGTCAACGAGCATAGTGCGGCAATCCGCATTCTCAGCAATGCGCAATTTAATGCGCTGCCGGAAAAGGATATTGAGTTGCCATTACCGTCGCCAGACGATATTGCTTACCTTCAGTACACCTCAGGCAGCACGCGTTTTCCTCGTGGCGTCATTATTACTCACCGTGAAGTTATGGCGAATCTGCATGTGATTAGCCATGATGGAATCAAATTGCGAGACAGTGACCGCTGCGTATCCTGGCTGCCTTTTTATCATGATATGGGGCTGGTGGGCTTTCTGCTTACGCCTGTGGCGACTCAGCTATCCGTTGACTATCTGCGCACCCAGGATTTTGCTATGCGCCCGCTGCAGTGGCTGAAATTAATCAGTCAGAACCGCTGCACCGTCTCCGTTGCGCCGCCTTTCGGTTACGATTTATGCCTGCGTCGTATCAATGACAACGAACTTGCCGGGTTGGATCTCTCCTGCTGGCGCGTAGCCGGAGTGGGGGCAGAACCCATTTCCGCCGGACAACTGAATCAGTTTGGCGAATGTTTCAAGCGCGCGGGATTTGACAGCAAAGCATTCATGCCGTGCTATGGTTTGGCTGAAAATGCGCTGGCGGTGAGCTTTTCTGATGAAGCCTCCGGCTCACAGGTGAACGATGTCGATCGCGACGTACTCGAATGCCAGGGTAAAGCGGTTGCGCCGACGAAAAGTACCCGGGCGATATCTACCTTCGTGAATTGCGGTAAAGCGCTTCCCGGCCACCGCATTGAAATTCGTAACGAAGTTGGGAGCCCATTGCCTGAAAGAGACGTTGGCCATATCTGCATTTCCGGTCCGAGTCTGATGAGTGGTTATTTTCAGGATCCGGTTTCGCAGAAGGATATCCAGTCAACGGGATGGTTGGATACCGGGGATCTGGGCTATCTTCTGGATGGCTACCTGTACGTGACGGGACGTATAAAAGATCTGATCATTATTCGCGGTCGGAATATCTGGCCACAGGATATTGAGTATATTGCAGAACAGGAACCGGAAATACATTCCGGCGATGCGATAGCATTTGTGACGTCTCAGGAACGGATTATTTTACAGATCCAGTGCCGGGTCAGTTGTGAAGAACGTCGGGCGCAGATCGTCCATAGCCTGACCGCACGGGTACAAAGCGAGTTTGGGGTTTCTGTCAGCATCGAACTCTTGCCGCCGCACAGTATTCCACGGACATCATCCGGGAAACCAGCGCGTGCGGAAGCAAAAAAACGCTACCTGAATCTCTTTGCTGAGTCGCTTAACTCACCGATCCCTATGCCGGGATACTTGCAATGAGCATCACGGTTGCGGTGACAGGTGGAACCGGCTTTATCGGGAAGCATATTATTGATGACCTGCTGTCCCGCGGTTTTGCCGTTCGGGTGTTAACCCGAACGATTCGCCACGACGTGCGCGATAATCTTGTCTGGATCAGGGGGGCGCTGGAAGACAGTGAGGCACTGGCGCAACTGGTCGCCGGGGCGGAACATGTCATCCACTGTGCAGGGCAGGTTCGCGGACACACAGAAGCGATCTTCACCCGCTGCAATGTTGAAGGCAGCCAACGGCTGATGCAGGCCGCGAAAGAGAGCGGCAGCTGTCGACGCTTTCTGTTTATCTCGTCGCTTGCAGCACGTCACCCGGAACTCTCATGGTATGCAAATTCCAAGTATGTCGCAGAACAACGGCTAACGACGATGGCCGCAGAAATTACGCTGGGGATTTTTCGACCTACGGCAGTGTATGGACCCGGTGACAAAGAGCTAACACCACTGTTTCGCGCGATGCTGCGCGGTTACCTTCCGCGTTTTGGCGCTGCCGAAGCCCGTTTGTCATTTTTGCACGTGAGCGATTTAGCGCAGGCTGTCAGTCAATGGCTCATGGCCGACCAGACGCCGGTCTATCCGTATGAACTCTGCGATGGTGTTGCCGGTGGCTACAACTGGCAACGCATTCAGGAAATTGCGGCCGTAGTGCGCAACGGACCGGTTCGCACCGTAACCATTCCGTTACCGTTACTCACATTGTTTGCCGACGCGAGTACGTTAATCAGTCGGTTTGCCGGAAAAGAACCGATGTTAACCAGGAGTAAAGTTTGTGAGTTAATCCACTCTGACTGGTCGGCAAATAATAAATCTCTGTGCGAGAAAATAAATTGGTTTCCCCGGGTTAGCCTGGAATATGCGTTACGGCAGGGGTTATTTTAATTATTTATAATACAGGTATGTTATTTTCTATGTTAAATCATGAAGAAGTAATTGATTACACCCTTGAGTGTTTACAGGGTATGGTCGAAAGCGGCGTAGATATCCATCCTGACAGCGATCTGGTTAATGATCTTGGGCTGGAATCGATTAAAGTTATGGATTTATTAATGTTGCTGGAAGATAAATTCGACATTTCCATCCCTATTAATATTTTGCTGGATGTCAGAACCCCGGCGCAATTAATGGAAGCGTTAATCCCTTATCTGGAGAGTATCAATGAGTCTCTATGATAAATTTTCGCGCCTGGCCTGCGAGCGAGAACAATTTAGCATGGCAGGAATTAACCCATTTGGCACCTGTATCGATGAGGTGTTTTCCGCAACGGAAGGACGGATTGGCAACCAAAAAATTATTCTGGCAGGTACGAATAACTATCTGGGGCTCACCTTTAATCCACAGGCGATTGCCGAGGGGCAGGCCGCTTTAGCCAGTCAGGGGACAGGCACGACCGGTTCACGAATGGCGAATGGCAGCTATGGACCACATTTAGCCTTAGAAAAGGAGATTGCCGAGTTTTTTGAGCGGCCATCAGCCATCGTATTCTCCACAGGCTATACCGCGAATTTGGGGATAATCAGCACGCTTGCCAGTCACAATGCCGTGGTATTGCTGGATGCTGACAGCCACGCCAGCATTTATGATGCCTGCGCGTTAGGTGGAGCTGAAATTATCCGCTTTCGTCATAATGACGCGAAAGATCTCGAGCGGCGCATGATGCGCCTTGGTGAGCGCGCCAAAGACGCGATCATCATTGTCGAAGGCATTTACAGCATGCTGGGCGACATTGCGCCACTGGTCGATATTGTCGAGATCAAAAAACGGTTGGGTGGCTTTTTAATTGTCGATGAAGCCCATTCCTTCGGCGTGATGGGCGCGAAGGGACGGGGACTGGCGGAAGCCGCCGGTGTGGAGCAGGATGTCGATATTATTGTGGGAACCTTCAGTAAGAGCCTGGCTTCTATTGGTGGTTTTGCCGTCGGCGATCAGGGCATGGATGTCCTGCGTTACGCCAGTCGTCCCTACATTTTTACCGCATCCCCATCGCCATCGAGCATTGCAACCGTCCGCTCTGCGTTGAAAACGATCGCAACACAACCGGAGCTGCGCCAAAAGCTGTGGGATAACGCAGCGCGACTGTATGAAGGGCTTGAGAAACTGGGCTATGAGCTGAGTTCGCACATTAGCCCTGTGGTGCCGGTGATTATTGGCGCAAAAGAAGAGGGACTGCGTATCTGGCGAGAACTGATCGCCGCTGGCGTTTATGTTAATCTCATTTTGCCACCGGCTGCCCCCGCCGGGATTACGTTGCTGCGTTGCAGTGTTAATGCCGCGCATACCTACGAGCAGATTGACGCGATTATTCAGGCATTTGCACAGCTGAAAAAATAATCTGCTCTGCGCAGCAGATATTGTTCCTGAGAATATCTGCTGCGATGTCTTACTCCTGTCCATCACGCCGTCTGATGAATGTTGCGATATCAGGGTTGGCGATCGAATCGATAAACCAGTATTAATGCCACCGCCAGGAGCAATATTGGCGGTGCCAGCGTTGTCATTTGCACGTTCAGGGAATAGAGCAGTCCCAGGTTGACGATGATCTGGTCACAGACGTAAGTAAGTAGACCAACGATCACACCGACGGACAGTCGACTCCCGAGTCCGGGAGCGCGGGGGGTGCTAAAGGTGAAAGGGATCGCCAGTAAAATCATCGCCAGGATTAAAAGCGGATGTCCCAGCTTTAGCCACAACGCCAGCGTAAATTCGAGACTGGGTTGACCTGTACTCTTCAGGTAGGAAATATAATGGCTGAGTTGTTTAACTGAAAAACTGCTGCTGGGCAGGGTGAGTTCCTCAAGACTCATGTCCGCGAACAAAGATGACCACTCGACGTTCTCTTTCGTCTCGGTTGTCTCCTTACCGTTGGCCCACGCTTTTTGATTGACGCCCTCAAGCCGCCAGACGCCGTTATCTGAAATGGTGGCGGTTCGCGCATAGATATACCGTTGCAGAGAGTGGTCCGCCCGGTAGTAAAAGAGCTCAATGCCTTCTGGCTGGCGATGCGCATCCAGCGATTTTACCGTCACAAACACATTGCCGCGCCGGGCCCACAGAATGTTTCCTGCCGTATCGTGATTGCTGTAGCGCGTTTTAATCTGCAACGCCTGTTGTTGCATCGGCGAGGCAATCCATTCATCAATGACGCCGAGGGCAACGATTAGCATCAGTCCCGCGCTTAGCGTCACTATGGCGATTTTGAAAATTGAGCATCCCGTGGTGCGTATGGCGGTTAATTCCCCGCTTTTCGACAACTGTCCCAATCCGATAATGCCACCGAGCAAAGCGATAAACGGACCAAGATCGATAAGGGTCCTCGGCAATGTCATCAACACGACCATCACCGCCTGCGTCCAGCGGTATCCGTCTGGACTCACATCATCGAGTTCGCCGATCAGATTAAAGGTGGTAAACAGGGGAAGCAGTAACCCTGCAGCCGCCGCAAATCCTAAAAAGAGATTGCGTATGATATAGCGACTGAAGATTTTCATTTATACGTTTTCCATCGCAGCGTGCCGTCGCGAATCAACAGAATCACCAGACCTGACAGCATGAGCAGGGGGACCAGCCATAGTCCCGGCGTGACGGGCAACGCACCGTTGGCAACCAGCGTACGGCATATATTACCGCCATAAAAAATGATGACGAATAAGAGCGTGAGCGGGAGCAGTGTGGAAAACCGTCCCTGGCGCGGCCTGACGCGGCTTAACGGGACTGCCAGCAGCCCCATGAACAACGCGCAGACTCCGCGACTTTCCCGCCATTGCAGTTCAGCGGTATCCGCCGGTGCAGAGGAACGAGCGAGCGTCTGTATGGATTTCGCCTTGCGTTTGACCTCGTCATTCTGGTCGAACGGTTTCATATTCAGTTTGAGATTGCGGAAAATTTGCTCGTTATCATCACTGCCCTGATGATCCAGGACATAGCCGGTACCGGAGTGCAACATCACTGAGGGCGTCGTGGAGGAGGGATCAACAACGTCCACGCTGTTGGCCCTGAAGATACTGGTTTTACTGGCAGAGGCGGTGTAAATCAGCGCATCATTCAAATGAGCTGCGTCGGGGTCAATCTGACGGGCGAGGATCATCCGTCCATTGTTGTTGACGTTAAACTTTCTTGCCTGCAGGTGACGGACATCCAGCTCTGACTGCGACTGTTGTTCTAACTGATAAATTTGCGCGTAAGCCCAGGGTCTGCCGTACAGAGACAGGAGCAACACCAGAATACTCAATGGAATGGCGAGGAACATCACGGCGCGATAAAGACGTGAAGGCGTGGCACCAGCGGCGGCTATCGCCGTCATTTCCGAATCGGTATACATCTGGCCAAGGGTGACGCCGACGGAAACATACAGACCGACCGGAAGCAACATCTCCAGCGCAATCAAAACTTTATAGAAGACAACATTCAGCACAACGCCGAGGGCTAATGTCCCGTTGGCCGCTTCGGTCAGGTAGCGCTGTGCGCAATAGCAGGCGAAAATAAAAATCAGAAAGCCCACAAGTGTCACCACCAGTCGACAAATGCCTGTCATGATGTAGTGTTCAATTAATTTCATCACAGGCCTGGCGATTCGTTAACCATCTTTTGTACCATCGCGATGACCTGATGCACCTCTTTCGGCGTCAGATCACCATCCTTAGCCCACGAGACGCGGCCCTCTTTATCCAGCACCAGAATGGTTGAACTCATCTCATTGAGTTGCCAGGTTTTGCGTCCCAGTCCGCTGCTGTCGATGATAAATTGTGCCCACGGGTAGCGACGTTTGTTTTTTTCTATCTTGCCGAGGACAAAGAAACCAGAACCAAAGATCACATCATCGGTATTCACGATGGTGGTCGGTTGAAAGCGGTCCAGAGGGAAATGGGCGGCCTTAACGGCTTTTATCAACATTGCGTTTTTCTTTTTTGCCGATTTTCGCCCGGCAATATACTGAACAATGCGCACCTTTCCTGCCAGTTCACCGCTATTCCAGGTTCGGTAGCTAAACGTATCGCGATTATCCAGCAGTAATTCGCCGCGATCCGTAATGACAATGGGCTTAACCGGCTGGCCACCGACAAAGTTATGTGCTGACGCCAGCCATGGCGAGAGCAGAAGTGAAATCATCAATAATCGACGTATCAGCATCGCAAATCCTTTATTTCGCTGAGTCGGGATGGAGAATCCTGTGTCGGGCAATCTACAGAGGATAACGGGCGAGCCATTGCTCTATACGGCCACGAATATCGCCATTCAGTGCGCAGGGCTCGTCGTACGGTGTTCGCATTTCCATTGCATCGGCCACCATCTCATCATGCCGGTCTCCCATCAGACCGTTAATAGCAGCCAGAAAGCGGGAGATGGCGCGAGCATCGTGATTGTCAGGTTCGAGAGAGCGTAACGTATCGAAATAAGAAACCTGCTGACTGATGATTTTTCGCATAGTGTGGAATTCACGTCCTGTCAGTTGCGGTTGGGCCAGCAGGTCCCGTAGCGTGCGCATTTGCGCCTGACAATAGGTGGTAAATCCGTTGGCCGTTTCTGGCTGACTGTGGTGCAAGGAATACTGGACAACCCACCAGACGGGAAGGCTCAGGAAAAGACGCAAGCGCTTTCCATAGGTGGCAATAATCGTTTTATTTCCGTTACGAAACCCGTCCTGGAAGTGGCCGAGAAAAACGGTGGTTTTGCTAAATAAACGGCCTGCCTGGTGGTTCTTGCGATAGAGACGCAGCGCGAAACGTAAATGCTTATAACGCGCGCGAATGTATTTGTACTGCATCCGTTCGTTATCTGACAGCTCGCCGCCGCGTAATTGTTTCAGTACCAAATGCAGTAAGTCCGTTCGGGTAAAACCCTCCTCCCAAAACTGCAGGCACAAATCATAACAGCGACGGATATTGTCCTCGGTGCAGTAGGTATGAATATGTTCCGGTAGCGCGGCATGGCGATCAACGATGTCGTCTTCTTCCACCGCCGCAAAGAGGCGTTGAAGAACGTCTGGCGAGAATTTTTCGTGTGTCATGAGTGAGTCTCTTTGCCTGCGGTAAATGGCAAGCGCTGACGATGGCGATAGGCGTGTAATGTCGGGATCAGGGAAAGCAGCACATCCAGGCATTGTCCGGCGAAATAAGCAAATGCCGCGCCGATTACGCCAAAGAGATGCGACAGCCCTGGTAGCAGGACTATGTAGGCGATAGAAGCCAGGGTCTGTGCGGTCAGAAAAGCCCGCTGTTTGCCGGACATAAGCAGCAGCGATTCCTGAGGAAACCCCAACATTGAGACGATAATTGCACCAAGCATAATCTGGATGAGGTCATACGCCTGGAGGTATTTGACGCCAAAAACCAGCGAAATAAGCGGCTTACCAACAATCACCACCGCAAGTGCTACGACGATTCCAATCCCGCCGGCCAGCAACGCGGATTTCATTCCCAGTTGCCACGGCTTTTTGCTGCGCGGATCTAAGCGCATCACTTCGGGATAAAAGCTCTTTGCAAGCAGCTGCGCTGGCGTTCCTGTCGCATCGAAAAAAGTCATCGCAATTTTAAACAGCCCGGCTGCAGCAGGGCCGAGAACGACACCCACCAATACCGTGCTGCAGGAGTTGCGAGCAGACCAGATCGTGTGGGCAAAGTTGGTTGCCCAGACAAAATTCCAAGCGCCTTCAAGGCGGCGCGCCGACTCAAACAGTCGTGGGCGTAGCGCACCGTGAATATTCCGGCTACGCAGTTCGCGCGCGGCAAACCACCAGTACATTGTGCCGCCGACCAGGCTGGAGGCGTACCAGGTGATCACAAAACCGGCAAACCCAAAATCGCCGAAATACGCGATAACGCTGCCCAGCGCGCGCAGGAAAGGTTTGGTGGCCTGCTGTACGGCAATCAAATCAAAACGGTTTACCGTCCGCAAAATCCCCGTTGGGGTTGATGAGGCCATTGAAGGGATCAGCGTGCAGTACAGCATTGCCAGCCAGAAGCTGTCGGCATCGAGGCCTAATGAATGCGAAAGAAACGGCAGTAACCCCATCCCGCAAAGGATCGCCGCAGCACCGCTGGCGATATCCAGGCTAAAGGAAAAAGAGATCACATCGCGGAACTGCTGCTGATTATTATTTTCCAGCGCGGGTGTGCCGTACTGAACGACCAGTTGCCAGGTCTGGAATTTGGCAAAATCGCTAATGGCTTTGGTGTACGACTGAACAATGACCAGCACGCCGAACATCGCAGGCGTCATCCCTTTACCGGCGCAGGAAAGCGCCAGTAACCCCAGCAGGGCGCTCACCACATTGCTGGAGCCTAAATAGGCGCTGTTACGAATGATGGTGCGAAACGCGCCATCAGCAAACCACTTTTTCATGGGATAAAAACCCGCCAGACCTGTTAATGATCACTCAGCAGGAGCAAACCCGCCCAGCATAAAATCTCAGGCCAGTGACGCGTACGTGCCTGAGTCCAGAGATTCTTTTGCTATGGGTGCTCCCCGATTTCGGGCAGGACGCTGGCGTGTTGTGATAAAACGCGCCTGCGCTGAGAATCCCGGGCCGTAACGGAGGCGGCTGCCAGCGCTTTTTCCAGCACCTCGCGGTAGGGCGCTCTGGAATCCAGATCGAGAATTCTCGAGCCGTTGTAGGTGAGCTTCATCATGACGTCGATTTTGTCGCGCAACTCGTTGTAGTCGTGGTCGGGCTTACGGGAAAATGCGGTACCAATATCGATATCAAGACGAATGATGAGTTCAGGACGATATAACGCCATTTCCTGATACAGGCGGGATTCGCGCTTGGCCATGCGGGTTTTCACCCAGCCCGTTGCGCGTTCGACGCCAATCCCCGGTCCGTCATAATGAAAACCGGAAATTTCGGCCTGAGGGTATCGATCGCTAATCACCAGCACGCCGCTTTGCGCCAGTTGCCGGACCTTGCGTAAGTTAGCCATCCGGCGTAGCGAGAACCCGTACATAATTAACGCCGCCCAAAGTGCGGGAGCCCGGGTACTCATGCTCTGCGTTTTTGACGACTTGGTCGCCAGTCGTCGTTCAAGCCATGTCCCGATAAGCGGCAGACGTTTGATTTTGTCGCCATCTTCTCCGGAAACAAGTCCCAGATAGCGGCGTTCAGTTACCCACTTTTGCTGCAGGTTTTTTACCAAATCCGCCGTCAGCGTGGATTTACCGGTGCCATCACAGCCCACCACGGCAATCAGTCCCGGAATATATTCCGGTAATGGCCCGTTCTGGGGGCTTAAGTTCTCAGTGTCCATGTCGTTCCGTCTTAAAAAGGACTCGCAAATCCGATCCGGTGATCGCGAAGAGAGGTCTGAATTGAGCGTAATGACTCAGTAAGAATTTTATCCGCCGACTCCCGACCGTTCAGTTCGAGGATTGGTGCTCCGTTGAACGTCAGATGCGGCGTGACCGCGATCTTCTCGTGGAGCACGGCAAGGGGATGATCAGGCTTACGTGAGAAGGCGGTTTCTTCATCGATATCCAGCCGGATCAACAGCAGAGGCCGCCAGGAGGCCATTCACTGGTACAACTGGAGTTCACGGGCTTTCAGGAGTCGTACCCACCGATTACCGCCAGCCGTTTTGGCCAGTTGTGGCCCGTCGAAGCGAAAACCGGGCACTTCCGCCTGGGGATAACGATCGACGATGAACAGCGTGCCTTGCCGACTCTGAATTAGCATGCTGCGGAATTTGTATGCTCTCCAGCAAGAGAGCAGGAAGATCACCAGCGCCGTGATGTTTCCTGGCGGTGCAGAAGGAATCTGGTGTACGTGTGCCGCTTTTTTTCGCAGATAACGCCCCAACAACGCCCCGACAACAGGCAAATGTTCAATCCATTCGCCAATACGACCAGAGGACTGCCCGAGATAAAGCTGTTTTGTTGGCAACTGTAGGGCCAGATGCGACGTCAGGCTGGCTGCCAGGGTTGATTTACCTGAACCATCGCAACCGACTATAGCAATCACCCGTGCGAATGGGGGAGGTATAGTGGGAATAGTATATTGACTCACGAAAGATCCAGTTTAAATAATTAATTGAGGGCGGCGGTTGTGTGCCAAGAATATCTGTTCAATAAAGTTGTGACAATGGGTAATTGTCGTTTTAGTATTAACAATTATATCCGGAAGGAGAGTCGGATAATAAATTATTCATGGTGGGTATTTTTGTCTAAGGGTGTATTTATGCAATCAATTAAACCTCCGCTAATAGCCGTTATTGGCAGCGATGGTTCGGGGAAAACAACGGTCTGCGAACATCTTGTTATCTGTTTGCAGAAATATGGCCCGACTGAAAAAGTTCATCTGGGTAAACAGGCAGGAAATGTAGGGCGCGCCGTGGTTAAATTACCGTTAATGGGTAATTCATTAGGTAACGTTATCGAACGTAATAAAGTTAAAACTGCAAAAAAATTACCTGGAGTGGTACCTGCATTAGTGATTATGTTTTTCGTTGCGCGTCGGTTATTGCGGTTTCGCCATATGCTGACGTGTCGTCGGCAGGGCCTCATTGTGTTAGCCGATCGCTACCCTCAGATACAAATCCCCGGCGCTTATGATGGTACCGTATTTCCCGTCAATACAGAGGGGAGTCGCTTCGTGAGTTGGTTGGCCGAACAAGAACGCTCGGCGTTTCACTGGATGGCCAGCCATAAGCCGGATTTAGTGATAAAACTGAATGTTGATCTCGACGTTGCTTGTGTACGTAAACCCGATCACCGTAGAGAAGCGCTGGCAAGAAAAATCGCGATAACACCACAACTGACCTTTGGCGGCGCGCCTCTGGTTGATATCGATGCTAATCATCCGCTGGATGAAGTGCTGGCGGATGCGGAAAAAGCGATAACCGCGTTTATGGCTGCTCGTGGCTATCATCACACTGACGGTAATCAGCCCGCCGTTAGCTTTCATCCTCAGTAAGTATTGATGCCCAGTCTGGCGAACTGGGCATTCTCAGGTATATTCCGTTTCGCTAAGCCGGCAGTTGACTTAGATAAGTAGCAGGGAAGCCCAATACAGAAACCCGGACAGCAAAATCGCCGCTGGTAACGTGAATACCCAGGCCATCGCGATGCTGGTGACGGTTTTCCGCTGTAATCCGCCGCCGTCGACGATCATCGTTCCTGCGACGGCGGAAGAGAGCACATGCGTAGTAGAAACCGGCATCCCGATATAGCTGGCAAGACCAATGGAGATCGCCGCCGTGATCTGTGCGGACATTCCCTGGGCATAGGTCATCCCTTTTTTGCCAATCTTCTCGCCAATTGTGGTGGCCACGCGCCGCCAACCGATCATTGTCCCCATACCCAACGCCAGCGCGACCGCCATGATTATCCAGATCGGCGCATATTCAATGGTGCTCAGCATGTCGGTTTTCAGTTTTTTCAACAGATGCACGTCGCTACGACTGATATCCGCTAGTTTTGCCACTTTATCTGCCGTATCGGAGATGCACAGCATGATGCGTCGTAACTGACCGCGTTGCGGCACGCTTAATGTGTCGTAACTCTCCAGGTTTGCTGGTAACAGTGTTTTCACGCGACCCAGGGCATCCATCGTATTCGCCGGATGGCAATGAAATTCGGTGGTTGAGGAGGAATTCGCTGTCGGTACAGTAAGCGGTTGAGCCTTATCCACTACCTGTTTTATCACGTCAGGGTGCTGCTGAAAGTAGATTTCAAGATTGCTGACAGCATCACGCGTGCGGGTGATTTCGTAGCCTGAAGCGCTCATGTTCACCACGAAACCGGCAGGCGCAATCCCCACCAGTACCAGCATCACCAGGCCGATCCCTTTCTGACCATCGTTTGCGCCGTGAGAGAAGGCCACGCCCGCCGCTGAGGAGATGAGCGAAATACGCGTCCAGAATGGGGGTTTCTTTTTACCGCCTTTCTTTTTCCGTTCTTCAGGAAGACGGTGGATGCGATCGCGTTTTTTAGTGCCGCTCCAGTAGCGGCGTAGCAGGAAGATCAGGCCGCCTGCGATCACCATTCCGACGACGGGAGACGCAATCAACGACGCAAAGATATTGACCACCGCCGGGATGTTTAACGCATCGACTACCGAAGTCCCGTTCATCAGTGCGTTGGTGAGCCCAATCCCAATAATTGCGCCTATTAGGGTATGAGAACTGGAGGCCGGTAACCCGAAATACCAGGTTCCAAGGTTCCAGATAATCGCCGCCAGTAACAGGGAAAAAATCATCGCGAGGCCACGTGACGACCCCATATTGAGCAGTAAATCCGTGGGTAGCATATGCACAATGGCATAGGCAACGCTGAGTCCGCCCAGCAGGACGCCAAAGAAGTTGAAAACCGCCGCCATCATCACTGCCAGATGGGGTTGCATGGCTCGGGTATAAATGACGGTCGCGACCGCATTGGCGGTGTCGTGAAATCCGTTTATGGCTTCGTAAAACAGGACAAAGACCAGCGCAAGTAAAAGCATCAAGCCGGTATATAAATCCAGACCAGAAAATAAATGTAGCATAGGGGATATACCGCCATTTTGAAGAGACGAACGGGCGCATTATCAGTGACTTTCGTGATTCGGGCAAAGTGAAATATCACCTTTTTTTGATATGACATCCGTATCGCATTATTTTTTGGATGATTATTTTTATCTAATTCAACGGGGTAGGCGATAATTTAGAAAGGAGAGGCATGCTTTTCTGGTTTTAATAATGGAGTGAGTGTCGATTGAGTCATTAGGCGAATCTGAATATATTCTCAACAATATAAAAACGGAATCTATAAATGATTTATAAATATTTATTTTATGAATGATTGAAAAAGGGTAAATCCTGTTTTGTGGTGAGCTCCTTCAGGTATATAATTATTTTTGCTATGCAGGAATATATCGGATTAGATAAGGAACCGGGTAAAATGGATTTCAGGTCAGTAATATTGTCATGTGTAACCCTCTCTATTTTGGTGGGTTGTGTCACGCATTCCCCCATTGATGCGAAGAAAACCACATCGCAGGTGGAGAGTTCTGGCCGAAATACGATGTCACCTTCCTGGCTGACGGATAAAGATATTTTTGGTAATGAAACCACGCTGGCGATCTCTGAAGACGATATTCAGGCGGCACTGGCAGAAGACAATTTTCGCGTACCGCTGAACTCACCCGTCATTCTGGTACAGTCTGGCAATCGGGCGCCAGAGACGGTCATGCAGCAGGAAATGAGCCGCTATTACACGGTTGCGACGTTTTCCGGCATTCCGGACAGGCAAAAAAAAGCGATCTGTAATAAAGACAAAATCAAAGACGAGAACCAGGACGCGGCGGTTGCTGAGAATACCAACTGGATGCAGGCGCTACGCTACATTGCGGCGAAAGGGCATCAGAAAGCGATTATCGTTTATCAGGAGACGTTGCAGTCCGGTAGATTTGATGCCGCGACCAAAAGCATGGTCTGGTCGGATTTTAAAGCAGGGAAACAGCCTGACAGCACATCGCTACGCTATCTGGTGCGTTTCACGCTGGTGGATGTCGCGAGTGGCGATTGGGCGACCTGGTCACCGTTTAATTATGAGACCAAAATACTAACCCCGCAGCCTGGACAGAAGGCATCCGTAGAGACGGTGACGGAACAGCAGATTGTGCAACTTAAGCAACAAACGTATGCCGCAATGGTTAAGGACCTGGTGGCGCGTTATCAGTAACGCGCG
Source organism: Citrobacter sp. CtB7.12 (assembly GCF_001297795.1). Lineage (NCBI taxonomy): Bacteria > Pseudomonadati > Pseudomonadota > Gammaproteobacteria > Enterobacterales > Enterobacteriaceae > Citrobacter > Citrobacter sp. CtB7.12. Next base: position 58,208 of record NZ_LIFT01000025.1, read on the forward strand.
ACGTCTGCCATAGGTCATCCTGCTGGCAGACGGTTGCAGACGCTTCCCTAAACTGACCTGGCGTCCGTCCAGAGAGGCGAAACAGGTGTATTCAAGAAAGACGGGGAGACAGCGGCACTCCCTTCGTGTGTGCCGCATTCAGCAACCCTTGAGCGAAATGCCAACCCTTTTGGTGAAACAATAAGCACTATCACATTTTGAATGTGAAGTATTGGCTGGCGGTTTTCGTCTTGTCGGCTTTGTAAAATCCGCAATCAGTCCTATAGTCCACAGAGTTTCTTTGTTTACAGGATCCTCTAATGCGTTTTAACGGACTGAATAAAGGGTTTTTCCTCTTTCTTCTCGCCATGGTGACATGGGCTTTCTTCGACGTGCTGTCGCCATACTTTTCCGCCATTTTATGGGCTGCGATTCTGACGGTTATCTTCTACCCGGTAAAAAATAGGCTGCGTTCGGCGTTAGGGGAGCGTAACGGGGTAGCGTCTCTGCTGACGCTGGGTATCATCTGCCTGATCGTATTCATCCCGTTAATGCTGATCCTCTCATCACTCGCCGTTGAACTGAATGTGGTGTACACCAAGCTGCAGCATAACGACGCTCAGTTCCCGGAAGTGGTGGCGAGCTTGTTTGCGCATATGCCGGAGTGGGCGCGTTCGTTTCTTGCCGATCACTCCCTTGATAACGCCGCAAAAATCCAGCAGAAGCTGTCGGATGTGGTGCTAAAGGGCGGGCAATATCTGGCCGGGAGCGCCTTCCTGATTGGCAAAGGCACCTTTGGTTTCGCGATCAGTTTCGGCATCATGCTCTACCTGCTCTTTTTCCTGCTCAAGGATGGCCCGTTTCTGGTTCGGCAGATCCTCGACTCGCTACCGTTGTCGAATTTCGTTAAGCAACATCTGTTTGCAAAGTTTGCGGCGGTCTCCCGGGCGACGGTAAAAGGCACGGTTGTGGTGGCGATCGTGCAGGGGACGTTGGGCGGAATTGCGTTTTACATTGTGGGGATTGATGGCAGCATTCTGTGGGGGGCGCTGATGGCGTTTCTGTCCCTGATCCCGGCAGTGGGTTCCGCGATCGTCTGGGTGCCAGCCGCCATTTATCTTTTTTCGACGCAGCAACTGTGGCAGGGCTTTTTCATCGTCGGTTTCTTCGTGGTGGTGGTAGGGCTGGTGGATAATATTCTGCGCCCCATTCTGGTCGGCAAAGATACCAAAATGCCTGATTACCTGATTCTTATCACCACGGTGGGCGGAATGGAGATTTATGGCATCAATGGTTTCGTCATTGGTCCACTCGTTGCCGCGCTGTTTATCGCCTGCTGGAACATTCTTTCCGGGCGCGATCACGCGGGGAATACCGAAGAACTCGATAAAGATTTTATTGAGGATGGCATCGCTGAGGATAATAAAGCCGAGTGATGCAAATCCGGATGGCGGCAGATGCCCCATCCGGTATCCATTAATGACCAATCATTCTCGCTTCCGGGATCAACCGGAAGTAGAGGTGATCCGGCACTGGGCTGTTCCAGACGTCCATTAGCATCGCGAATGCGATAAGGGCAAACATTATGCCGAGTACCAGCAGCGTCATCGCCATACCCGATAATGTTCCTCGCCGTATTTCAGCGTTTCCCGTTGGTGTCCGCAGGGAAAATGTCAGCGTTGAAGCCACCGGACAGGATTCCACACAGGTCATACAGCCAGTGCATTCAACCGTTCGCACCTGAATCAGCTTATCCACCGGGATTTGCGACGGGCAGTTTTTGGCACATTTCCCGCAATCAATACAGCTTTGCGCATTGCGGCGGATTTTGAATGGTGAGAGCAGGGAAAGCAGCCCGAGCAAGGCGCCATAGGGACACAGATAACGGCACCACGCGTTGCGAATGAACAAGCTTATGACCACCAGAAGGGCGATGCTCAGCAGGGTGATCGTGCCGATATTGCGAAAGAAATCGAGCATCTTCACATCGATAATAATCCCGTAGGCCGACATTAAAAAATACTGAATGCCCTGCGCTGGCATCGACAGCGAAATGTAGAGAAAAAAGGCCAGCAGCAGATATTTCAGGCTGCGCAGAGGGATATCCAGCCAACGGCGCAACGTAAAATTGCGACCAAACAATCTCTTACCCACATCGGCGATGAGTTCAGACAACGTACCTACCGGGCACAGCCACGAGCAGAACGACTTTTTGAGCAACAGACTTACCAGCATAAACGCGGCCAGCAGCAGCATGGCGGCGGCGTGAACAGGGGGAAGGATGCCGGTTTCCAGCGTATAGCGCAGGTTCATCAGGCCTGCGATGGGCAGCCAGCCTTCAATGCCGCCAGGTCGGGAAACGTACAGACTGGTGCCGCCGGTTTCGTAATAACGCACCCAGTAGTAAAACGTCACGCCAATATAAATATTGATCGCCATCAGCAGCCACTGCGTAGCTTTGCGCCAGGTAGAGGCATTACGCCAGTCGTTCCATGGCAGTTTACCGCCCGTTGTTCCGGGGCGGCGTTGCCAGCGCTTTCTGCTTTTTTCGCTCATTGCCTTCTGACGTCCATAAAGTGGCATTTTGAATGCTACTATCGTACGGCTATCCCGTTGAGCCAGCGTTGATTTATATCATTGCCTGATAATTGGGCAGCTTACGCTGCCCAATATTTATAGATGAGTAATAAAACGCGCGAGCCGCTGTCGTAGCAGGCGGTTTTCCTGTCGTAAACGTGCGTTCTCTTCCAGTAGCGTGAGCGCCACGGCGATCCCCGGCCAGTCAAGCGCCAGTTCTTCACGTAACCGCAGGGCGCGCTGTACCACAGTGGCGGCATGATCGTCGAACTGCCAGCTGTCCGCCGTTTCGGTGTAAGGTTCGATGACGCCCAGACCCACGATCTCGTTCAGGTCTTCCTCCGTCACGCCGGTGCGCAGGCAAAATTCGGTAACCGTAAAAGTGATGGTGACGTTAGCCATTATGCTTTCCCCCAATCTTTGCGCGGATCAAATCCTGACTGTGCCTCTGCCAGTTGCTGCCACAGCGCAGTCGCACGTTCATCCGGTTTAGGCGGCATCACGATCTTCAGCACGACATACAAATCACCGGTCTGTTTTTTACTGACCAGACCTTTACCTTTGATGCGTAAACGTTGTCCGGCCTGGCTGCCGGGGGGAATGGTGACCAGAATGCTCTCTTTCAGCGTGGGGACGGCAATCTTTGCGCCCAGCGCGGCTTCCCATGGGGCGAGCGGGACCACAATTTCCAGATCCTGGTTAACGATATCAAACAGGGGATGTGGCGCGATGTGGATTACCAGCCATAAATCGCCATTCGGTCCACCGTTTTCACCCGGCGTCCCCTGGCCTTTCAGACGAATACGCTGACCATTGCCGACACCCGCCGGAATTTTCACATTCAGGGTTTTTGGAATTTCACGTTCAATCATGCCAAACGCATTGTAGACCGGCAGGTTATAGCTAATGGTTCGGTTGTGTTCAGCGAGTGTTTCTTCAAGAAAAACCGCGACTTCAATTTCAATATCATGTCCACGGCTGGCATGGCGCTGGCGAGACTGACGCGCGTGCTGACCAAAAATAGAGGAGAAGATATCGTCGAAGTCTTCGGCGTTGTAACTCTGGTTCTCTCCCTGCTGGTACTGACGGTTGAATTGCGGGTCATTGCGGTGTTGCCAGAGCTGATCGTACTCCGTGCGTCGCTGCTCATCACTCAGCACTTCCCAGGCTTCAGCGACCTCTTTAAAGCGGGCTTCAGCATCGGGTTCTTTACTGACATCGGGATGATATTTGCGGGCCAGTCGGCGGTAAGCGGTCTTGATAGTCTTGAGATCGTCCGTCGGTTTCACGCCCATGATGGCGTAATAATCCTTTAATTCCATAGCGTTCTCTCGGGTTAATCAATACAGGCTAAAGGGATCCCTTAAAAGGTGTCATCGATAAGTGTAGGGTAATCCTGTCGAGGATGAATGCCAACCAGCGAAACAACATATCTTTACAGCCCAAAGGTTGCGTAAAACACGCCAGCCGTTAAGATAACTCGCGTCAATGAGTGAGGGTGTGATGGCGAAACGTCAACGGATGGGATGGTGGTTCCTCTGCCTGGCATGTGTCGTGGTGATGGTCTGTACCGCGCAGCGCATGGCGGGCCTGCATGCGTTGCAGATGGAGACCACCGCGATCGCGGCGACGGCGTCGCCGACGTCCGTGACAGAGGAAGCATCTCCCGTGACTCCGTGCGAGCTCAGTGCGAAATCGCTGCTTGCCGCGCCTCCGGTCGTTTTTGAAGGCGCGATCCTCGCGCTCTGTTTACTCCTTGCCTTGTTAACGCCGTTCAGGACGGTACGCTTACCGTTCTTCCCACAACGCGTTATTTCTCCCCCCAGACTTCGGGTCCATCTCAGATTCTGCGTTTTCCGCGAATGACAGACCGGCTGTTTCGTACAGTAAGTTAATCATTCATGGAGAAAAATTATGATGTATGCCTTCAGGCAGGGACTGATCTGCCTGTTATTACTCTGGCTGCCCGCATCGTGGGCGGCAGAGAGCGGCTGGCTGCGTTCCCCGCAGAACGATCATGCCAGCGTACGACTGCGCGCCGATACGTCAGCACAGGGGGAAACCCGTCTGCTGATCGACGTCAAACTGGAAAACGGCTGGAAGACATACTGGCGTTCGCCGGGGGAAGGCGGCGTTGCACCTGCCATTGCCTGGCAAGGAGAGATGCCCGTGGTGGACTGGTTCTGGCCGACACCGGACCGTTTTGACGTCGCCGGTATGACCACCCAGGGCTATCACCAACAGGTCACGTTTCCGCTGGCCGTCCGGGGACACACTCCCGACCGCATTGCCGGTGTGCTGACGCTCTCTACCTGTAGCAACGTGTGTCTGCTGACCGACTACCCGTTTTCGCTTACGGCCTCTCAACAGGATGCCGGATTTGCGCATGATTATGCTCAGGCGATGGGACGTGTGCCCCTGACGCAGGGTCTGACACAAACCCTGATCGCCGGTGCGCGTGACGGCGAGTTGGTGATCGAGGCGCAGCGCCGCGGTGGCTGGACCGCACCCGAGCTGTTCCTCGATAGCGTAGAGGACACGGATTTTGCTAAACCGCTGATCCGGGTCGATGGCGACAGATTGCACGCGACGGTTCCGGTTCACGATAGCTGGGGGGAAGGGGCGCCGAATTTACGCGGCAAATCGCTCACGCTGGTGCTGGCGGATAACGGTGTGGCGCAGGAGAGTCAGCTTATCGTGGGTGATGCGCTGGTGACAGAATCCGCCAGACTCCCGCTCTGGCAGGTGGTTCTTATGGCGCTGATGGGAGGCGTGATCCTTAATCTGATGCCTTGCGTATTGCCGGTGCTGGGGATGAAGCTGGGTTCGATTTTGCTCGTTGAGGAGAAAAACCGCCACCAGATACGACGGCAGTTCCTCGCGTCGGTCGGGGGGATTTTGATCTCCTTCATGGCGCTGGCATTACTGATGACCGTGCTAAGACTGAGCAATCAGGCGCTTGGTTGGGGTATCCAGTTCCAGAATCCGTGGTTTATTGGCGCGATGGTGCTGGTGATGCTGACCTTCAGCGCCAGTCTGTTCGGCCTGTTTGAATTTCGCCTGCCGTCATCAATGACCACCCGACTGGCGACTTACGGTGGTAACGGCCTGGCGGGACATTTCTGGCAGGGCGCGTTTGCCACGCTGCTGGCGACACCGTGCAGCGCACCGTTTCTCGGTACAGCCGTGGCGGTGGCGCTGACGGCATCGCTGCCCGTGCTGTGGGGGCTTTTCTTCGCCCTCGGCGTTGGGATGAGTCTGCCGTGGTTGCTGGTCGCCCTGCGTCCGGGTCTGGCGCTTCGTCTGCCGCGACCGGGACGCTGGATGAACGGACTGCGACGCTTGCTCGGCTTAATGATGCTCGGTTCTGCACTCTGGCTGGCAACGCTACTTTTGCCTCATCTGGGTTTTACCTCCCAAAGTGCGGCGAAAGAGAGTGTCCGCTGGCAGCCGCTTAGCGAGCAGGCGATCACCGACGCGCTTGCGCAAAATAAGCGCGTATTTATCGATGTGACCGCCGACTGGTGCATTACCTGCAAGGTCAATAAATATAACGTGCTGAACACCGACGCGGTGCAGGCGGCGCTACAGCAACCGGATGTCGTGGCCCTTCGCGGCGACTGGACGCTGCCGTCTGATGACATTACGGCATTTCTGAAATCACGCGGCCAGGTTGCCGTACCGTATAACCAAATCTATGGCCCCGGCTTACCGAAAGGTCAGGCGCTGCCGACGTTATTAACGCGCGACGGTCTGTTAGAAACACTGGCTAAAGCGAAAGGAGAAACGCCATGAAATCCCTGATCATCCTGTTATTTACCCTGTTTAGCGCGTTCAGCCTTGCCAAAGACGCCGCGCCGTTTACCCCGGAGCAAGAAAAACAGATCGAAGCCCTCATTCAGAAGGCGTTGTTTAACGATCCGGCCAGTCCGCGCTTTGGCGCAAAACAGGCAAAACTGACGCTGGTGAATTTTACCGACTACAACTGTCCGTACTGCAAACAGCTTGATCCGCTGCTGGAGAAACTGGTGGCGAAATACCCTGACGTGGCGGTGATTATCAAACCGCTGCCGTTTAAAGGCGAAAGCTCGGTGCTCTCTGCGCGGACGGCGCTCACCACCTGGCGTGAGCATCCACAGCAGTTCCTCGCGCTGCATGAAAAGCTGATGCAAAAGAAGGGATACCACACTGACGTCAGCATTAAACAGGCGCAGGAAAAATCGGCGGCCAGCCCGGTCATACTGGATGAAAAAAGCAATGAAACGCTACGTACCAATCTGCAACTGGCGCGACTCGTCGGCGTTCAGGGAACACCCGCGACGATCGTTGGTGATGAGCTGATCCCGGGGGCCGTCTCCTGGGAGGTGCTTGAAGAAGTCGTTAAAGAAAAACTGGCGGTGGCAAATGGTCAGTAAGTTGCGGCGATGGCTGCGCGAAGGTGTGTTTTTTTTGCTCCTGTTGGCTGGTGGAATGTGGCTAATGGATGCCTGGCGCGCGCCACAGGCACCAACGGCTTTCGACAGTACACCGCTTTACACGCTGGATGGAGAACGGGTAACGCTGGCGGCATTAAGTGAGGAAGAGCCGCTACTGATCTATTTTTGGGCCACCTGGTGTGGCGTTTGCCGCTATACCACACCGGACGTTGCCCGCTTGCAGGCACAAGGGGAGAAGGTGCTGACCATCGCGCTGCGTTCGGGAGATGAACAGACGATTGCGCGCTGGCTGGCGCGTAAAGGGATCTCTTTTCCCGTGGTCAACGATGCTAATGGCGCACTTTCCCGCAGTTGGGATATCAGCGTCACCCCCACGCTGATTGTGTTGTCAAAAGGGCAGGTGGTTTCTACGACCAGCGGCTGGACCAGCTACTGGGGGATGCGCCTGCGGCTAGGGTGGGCGAAAATCAGTTGAGTCAAAACCGGGGAAACCCGGTTTTTTTACACCATAAAATAGCCGTAACACTATGTGATTTAAATATTTAAGGCAGAAAGTAAACGGGTTGAATCTATATTTTCGCGGTTTTTATCATTGCAAATGACAAGGAGTAATGGCATATCATATAGCGATATAACGATGTTAATGCTTACAGGGATTATAAATAAATGCGCAAGGGTAAAGTTATTATTGCATCAATGATGGTGCTTTGTGTTCTTATTTTTCTGATTGCGATCGCCTGGTTTATGTTGTTTCAGGGGGAAATGACGGCGCCGACGGAAGAAGAAAAAAAAACTGCTGTTTTACAGGCTGCGGGCTTACTTAAGACGGATGCTCAGGATAAAAAATCGATTGAGAGTTTATATCAGCGTGCGATTATCGTGCGCACGGTGAATCTCGATTCCGGCGAGTGGGTGACGGATAAAACGGCCGCACAAGGATGTAAAAAACTCGCTCCGGAGCAGGACCCTGCACAGATTCGTCAACGCTGTTCGCTGGCGGAAGTTTATCTGGTAAAAGATAAGTATAATAAGATTCATCAGGTTATCATTCCTGTTTCGGGCAAAGGAGCGAAATCGATGATGCATGCATTTCTCTCTTTGGGACTGGACGGTCGTACGGTGAACAATCTGTATTATTATCAGCAGCGGGAGACGCCATTTCTGGGGGCCAGAGTGAAAGATGAAAGCTGGCGTCAACAATGGCCGGGGAAAAAGGTGGCTGATGATAATGGAACGCCGGCGTTGAAAATAGTTCAGGAGAAATCAGGGAAGTATAATGAATATACCGTTGATGGTATTTCTGGTGCGACGCTGACGTCAACGGGCGTTGAAAAGAGTATTAACTACTGGATCAGTGAGCAGGGTTATGGCCCATTTTTGCAGCGACTGAAACAAGACTCGGAGATGTTGTATCGCTGAATCAAGTGTACCTGCGGATAATTTACTTTAAGCCTGTAGGCGCAGTATCACTCATTTTTTACGGATTTACGCAACGTAACATTTAATTCCTGACGGTCGGGGGCGTATATTACCCGCCGTCAGATTTCGCCCTCCATCACATATCAATGAAATAAATTTACATAACTTGTCACCCGTTGACATTTTTATGATCCAGGTCATGTACAACGCCAGCAAAAATCGATAATGATAATAATTATCATTTGTGTTATTTGGTGCGTATCGTGCGTAAGTTTTGCCTCTCACTGCTGGTAACTCTCTTCAGTCTGCTCATAAGCGTTAGCGTATGGGCCGCGACAAACTATGCTCCGTTTATTGAGGATATTGAGCAACGCCTTGATAAAACAGCAGAACTTTATTCTCAACAGCGCACCGATGAGGCGCGCCGCACGGTACAAATGGCCTACTTTGAGGTGTTTGAAAATCTCGAAGGCCCCATCCGCATCAACATCTCCGCCAGTAAAAGTTACGAAATGGAGAGCGCCTTCGGTGAAATCCGGCGGATGATTGGCGAGAAAAAACCGCTCGCTGATGTGCAGTCGAAAATCGACTGGCTGAAGGCATCGCTACGAGAAGTCGAACCGGTGCTGGACGGCGGACACCGACTGGTGGCGGAAGAGCAGCACAGCGCGCTCACCCGAACGGATATCGCTGTTCACTGGCAAGAGAGCGTCCGTATTATCGACGATCTGCTGGCCCAGGCGGTGAATGACTATCAGGCCGGGAACTACGCTACGGCCAGTCAGCATGTCCAGCAGGCGCACTATCAGGGATTCAAAAACTCTGAGATGGAAATGTCGGTCAGGCAGAATCGCTCGGCCAAAGATGCCGCAGCCATCAACCAACAGTTTTCCGCGCTGATTGCACTTGCCGCTCAACCCGATCGCCTCAACGACGTCTCTTATCAGGTCACCACGCTGTTACAGGATATTGAGGATATTCTGCCAGGCTTACCGACAACCCGCGACGATCAGCTGATTGCAGCCCCACAAACCGCAGACAACGGTCCGGCGGCGGAGGAGAGTACGCGGACAAACTGGGGTGAAGTGGCGGGCGGAATCAATCAGAGCATTCAGGACGCTATTGCGCGGTATCAACGCGGCGAGACGCAGAATGCCATTCTGGATGTTCAGGACAGCTATTTCGATCGCTTCGAAGCCAGCGGCATGGAAAACAAAATCGGCTCCCGTGATTCGGCGTTCAAAACCACGCTGGAAGCCTACTTCACCCGTCTGGTCAGCTTGATGAAGGCTGGTCAACCGGCAGAAAGACTCCAGTCAGAAGCGAGCGCGCTCGAGCAGGATCTGCAAAAAGCGGTGACGATGCTTGGCGAAGGAGAAGAGACGCAATGGAGTCTGCTGCTTTACAGCCTGATGATCATCGTCCGTGAAGGGTTGGAAGCCCTGCTGATCGTGGCGGCGATTGTCGCCTACATGGTGAAAAACAATCATCAGGATAAGCTGCCGCTGATTCGCCAGTCAGTGATCGTAGCCCTGGTCGCCAGCGTAATCACCGCAGTGATTTTCCAGTTGCTGTTCACCAACTCGGGCGCCAGTCGGGAACTGCTGGAAGGCATCACGATGTTGATTGCGGTCGTGATGCTGTTCTTCATGAGCTACTGGCTGCTGTCCAAAGTGGAAGCCCGACACTGGAAGGCCTGGCTGGAAGGCAAGCTGTCCCACTCGCTGACGACAGGGTCGCTGGTGGGGCTTTGGCTGACTAGTTTCCTCGCGGTCTATCGCGAAGGCGCCGAAACGGTTCTGTTCTACTACGCCCTGATCGGCGATGCCAAAGATGTCGCCGGACACATGGCGATTGGCGCGGGCTTTGTTATTGGCTGTGTCGTGTTACTGGCGGCGTGGCTGGTCATGCGTTATTCGGTGGTGCGTTTGCCGCTGAAACCCTTCTTTATGTTTACCGGCAGTTTCATGTATCTGATGGCCTTCGTGTTTGCGGGCAAAGGTGTACTGGAGCTGGTGGAAGGCAAACTGTTCCAGCCAACGTTGATTAACGGTTTCCCGGAAATCAGCTGGCTGGGGATTTATCCCTATGTGGAAACGCTGTTACCGCAGGCAGTATTGCTGCTCGCTGCGCTGGTTGCGCTGTGGGTTATGCGGCGAAAAAGCGCCGTTCCTGGGGAAACAATAAAAAACACTCTGTAGTTGTGATTTTAGACGAGAGGATATGTCTGATGACCATGAAGAAAACCCTGATTGCCAGCGCAGTGATGGCCGGAATTTTCACCGCACCGGCAGCGTTCGCCTTTAAAGAGTACCCGGCGGGCGAGCCTGTCGTGATGAATGAAATGGAGCTGGCCGCCGTTTATCTGCAGCCGATTGATATGGAGCCGCGCGGCATGGGCTTACCGGCAGCCAAAGCCGATATTCACCTTGAGGCGGATATTCACGCGGTCGAAGGCAGCAAAAACGGCTTTGGCGCAGGAGAGTGGATCCCCTATCTGACCATCAGCTACACCCTGGTCAACAGCGATACCGGTGAAAAACAGGAAGGAACGTTTATGCCGATGGTCGCCAGCGATGGCCCTCACTATGGCGCGAACGTCAAGATGATGGGCGTGGGCAACTACAAAGTGACTTACCACATTGAACCGCCGTCAAAAGCGGGGATGCACCGTCACACCGACAGTGACACTGGTGTCGGTCGCTGGTGGAAACCGTTTGATGTGAGCTACGAATTTAAATACGTCGGTCTGAACTAAGAAAACCGATGCGCCGGGATGCTAACTCATCCCGGCCGAGTCAATCCGCTGTTCTGAGTCGATGTCATGAGTTACTTTTTCGTCACCACGTTACAGGTCTTTTTCTGCATCGCGTTACTCTCCGGCGTTCTCTGGAGTCGAAACGATCCCCCTTCCTTACGCCCTCTGGGCTGGACGCTGCTTATTGGTCTGGCGGCCGGCGTGCTGGCAGGACTGACGCTGCGCGGTTCACAACCGGTACAGCTGTTACTGGTCGGAACGGAAGTGATGGTCACGTTGCTGTTTGTGCTCAGCTTCTGGTGGGCGGGAAACCGTGTGCGCTATTTGTGGCAAGGGATTCTGGTCTTTGGCGCAGCGCGTCACTGGGCGCTCGATCCGAATCTCGGTGGCTTAACCAGCACGCATGTCCTGAATACTGAACTGCTGCTGAATTTGACGGCAGTGGTGCTCGCCTTCGCGATCCTTTGTCTGGCTGGCGTGCTTTGCGCCATGCTGCTGCGCCGAATCCGCGTGCTGTACTGGCCATTCACCCTCATTCTGCTGGTCATGCTGTGGCTGCCGTTAAGCGGTAATTTGCTGTTGCTGTTGATGAAGCTACAGGTACTGCCGCTGGCGAAATCGCTGCTGAGCTTTGTGGCGAAAGTGACCAATAATGCGCCAGCCTATAACTGGATGGCGGTGGGATTACTGCTGCTCCTGGCGCTGTGCTGGCTGCCGTCGTTGCTGAGCGCCCATCGTCAGACGCGGGCAACAGAAGAACCGATTGCACATCGCCTGGCGCTGGCGCAGCGGCGTAATGCGCTACGGCTTTGGCTGGTCACCCTCGGCTGTGCCGTGGTGGTGATTGCCGGGCAACTGTGGTGGGACAACGTCGCGTCTCAGCCGCCGCAGCTTTCGCAAGCCATCCCGGTAACGCTCGCCAGCGACGGCAGTATTCATCTGCCGGTTGAACAACTGCGGGACGGTAAGTTGCATCGCTTTGTCTGGGTGGCTGACGATGGCAAAGCCGTGCGCTTTTTCATCATCAACCGTTATCCCGACAAACTGCGCTTTGGCGTGGTGTTTGATGCCTGTCTATTGTGCGGCGATCAGGGCTATGTGATGGAAGGCAATCAGGTCATTTGCGTCGCCTGTGGGGTACATATTTTTATCCCTTCCATTGGCAAACCCGGCGGTTGCAATCCGGTACCGATTGAAAACTGGCACAACGATGAAAAAGAGTTAGTGATCCCCGGTAAAGAACTGGCCGCTGGCGTGAACTACTTCTCGACGGTGATGACCATTCAGGTGACCGATCCGGTTGATGGTTCAACGCTGACCAATACCTCGGCGGACTTCAAGTACAGCTACGGCGGTAAGACCTGGTTCTTTTCCTCCGAAGAGAACTATGACCGTTTTCGTCAAACGCCGGAACAGTTTGTTCCTGCTGAACTGAGGGAGGAGTAACGATGCTGTGGCGAATGTTACGACAATCCTGGGGACGCAACCTGCGGCGTAAAGGGCTGGCGATTATCACGGTCTTTCTTGCAGCCAGCCTGATCTCGGCGCTGCTGGCGGTGTCGATCGATATCGGTGACAAAATGTCGAGGGAGCTCAAATCCTACGGCGCAAACATCCTGATTGAGCCTGCCGGACAAGCGGCATTGCCTGCGCTGTTTAGCGAAAGCAGTAATCCGCTCTCTGGGCAGGATTTCCTTGATGAAGCTGAATTGCCGAATATCAAAGATATTTTCTGGCGCAATAACATTGTCGGTTTTGCGCCGATGCTGGGCGGTGAAGTCACCGTGAACGATAACGCGGTGCGCATTCTCGGGACGTTCTTCAGCCAACCGGTCGATATTCCGGATGAAGAGGGATATGAAACCGGACAGAAAACGGTTAGCCCGTTCTGGCAGGTGACCGGCGACTGGCCGCAGGAAGGCGAGAACAGTCCACCGCAAACGCTCGTGGGGCATGCGCTGGCGCGACAAACAGGATGGAAAGCGGGTGATACGCTGGTATTAAACAACGCGGATACAACAGTGCCTGTCACCGTCAGCGGGATCCTCTCCAGCGGCGGCGAGGAAGATAACCAACTGGTGATGCCGCTCGCGATAGCGCAGACGCTATTGGGGTTGCCCGGCAAGGTGCAGGCCATTCGTGTTTCGGCGCTGACGGTACCGGAAAATGAGCTTTCACGTCGCGCGCGGGAAAATCTGGATGCGCTTAATGCGGAAGAGTACGACCTCTGGTACTGCACTGCTTATGTTTCTTCTATCGCCCACCAACTGGAGGAGGCGATCTCCGGGGCGGAGGTGCGCCCGGTCTGGCAAGTCGCCGCCTCTGAAGGGGTGGTGATTGACAAAATTCAGCTGCTGATGGCGGTGGTGACGATTGCTGCGCTGGCGGCATCGGCAATGGGGATCGCTTCGCTGATGACCAGCACCATTATGGAACGCGCCAAAGAGATCGGTCTGATGAAGGCGCTTGGCGCGCGTCAGTGGCAGATCATGCTGCTGTTCTACCTCGAAGCCGCTTCCAGTGGGCTGGCAGGCGGGGCGCTGGGATGCGTTGCCGGATGGGGGCTGGCGAAAGCGATTGGCGTGATGCTGTTCGACGCACCGCTTGAATTCGCGTGGATTGTGGTGCCGTGTGTACTGGTGGTTGCGATGTTGATTGCCCTGATCGGAACCTGGTTCCCGGCGCGGCGCATTGCGCGACTGTATCCCGTGGAGGTGCTGTATGGCCGCTAAACGGACAATGCTCTGGCTGCTGGTGTGGCGGGCGCTGCGCCTGCGTTTTCAGCGGGTCAGCGTGGTTTTTGCCGCGCTGATGGTGGGGGCGACCATCGTGACGGCGCTGAGCGCGGTATGGTTCGACATCAATACTAAAATGAGTGAAGAGTTACGCACCTTCGGCGCCAACTTCTACATCGGGCCGGGGCACGGCGCGAGTATGCCACAGCGGGAGCTACAGACCCTTCTGGATGATGCGCCAGCGGGGCTGGTTCACGGTGCCAGTCCGTGGTTATACGGCATGGCGCGTACCGAACTGGAAAAAGTGGTGATCGTCGGCGTCTGGTTTGAATCGTTGCAAAAACTGGTGCCTTACTGGCAGGTTCAGGGGAGCTGGATTGGCGTCAGCTTCGACGATCGCAACGCGATGATTGGCATCAAGCTGGCGGAGCGCCTCAACGTTCAGCCCGGCGATAACGTCACGCTGGTCGATCATAACCAGCGGAAAAACCTGCAGATTAAAGGCATTGTCGAAGCCGGTGACGCCACGGACAACATGCTGATCGTCAGCCTCGACGTGGCGCAAGCCTGGCTGCATCAGCCGGGGAAAATCAGCCACGGCCTGTTGAGCGTCAGTAATGATGTTGGCCAGGTTGATCGCTATGCCAGCCGGTTGCAAAGCCAGTATCCGGATCTGGAGATTCGCCCGGTGCGTAAAGTCTCCGCCTCAGAAGGACAGGTGCTGGATAAGATCAAAGGGCTGATGGGACTGGTATCGCTGGTGATTCTGGCGCTCTCTTCCCTGTGCGTGAATACCACCCTGATGGCGATAGTCGGCGAGCGTGCCCGCGAGTTCGCTCTGCAAAAAGCGCTGGGTGCCAGCAATGGCGACATCGTACGGCAAATCTTGCTGGAAACCTGCATTATCGCCCTTGCGGCCGTAGTGTGCGGCTGGTTGTTGGGGTATTTGCTGGCGCAACTGTTGGGACTGACGGTATTCAACGCGGCGATCTCGCTGCGTCTGCCGGTGCTGCCCATCACCCTCGTATTGTCTTTACTGGTCGCCATTCTGGCGGCGATTGTTCCGGTACGGCGTGCAGTCAGCGTCGAACCCGCTAACGTGCTGAAAGGAGAGTAGCGCCATGTCCGTGACGCAGATTCCACAGGTGGCGATCGAAACACGTCACCTCTATAAACGGTTTGGCGACGTTACCGCCCTGGATGATATTAACCTGCGAATTACGCAAGGGGAGTTTGTCGCCATCATGGGGGCCTCCGGCTCCGGGAAAACGACGCTGATGAACATCCTCACCTGTCTGGATACCGCAACGGAAGGTCAGGTGTTTCTTGAGGGTACGGACGCCGCCGCGCTGGATGAAGAGGGACGGCGTCGTTTTCGCGCCGAGAAGATTGGCCTGGTGTTCCAGCAATTCCATCTCATTCCCTTTTTAACCGCGCTGGAAAATATCATGCTGGCGCAGCACTACCACAGCGTGGTGGACGAGGCAGCAGCCAGAAAAGTACTGGAACAGGTCGGCCTTGGGCACCGCGTCACCCATTTACCCAGCCAGCTTTCCGGTGGGGAGCAGCAGCGTGTCTGTATTGCGCGGGCGCTGGTGAATGAGCCGCCGGTCATTTTCGCGGATGAACCGACAGGCAACCTCGATGAAGAGAATGAACAGCGGGTGTTGGATTTGCTTACCGATTTGCACCGCCAGGGGCGCACGATAGTCATGGTGACGCATAACCCGGCGCTTGGGCAGTTTGCCGATCGCATTTTGCGTCTGCAACACGGAAAGTATCTGGGAGAGGAGGCGATGCAACATGCGCTGGCTTAACGTTTTCATTCTCTCACTGGCGGTATTGCTCAGTGGCTGTAAAGAGGAAAAGCTGGCTGTCGGCGAAACGGCTCCGGCGCTGGCGGCCTTCGATTTACAAGGCCAGGAGTCCGGACTGGATCGCTGGCAGGGAAAATCCATCTACCTCAATTTCTGGTCGGCAGGCTGCGGTAGTTGTCTGGCGGAGATGGATTCGCTGGAAACGCTCAGCCAGAAATGGGGCGATAGCGTGGTAGTGGTGGCGGTGAATACCGATCCGGGTACGGTCAACCTGGATGCGCTTCTGGCGAAGCACCAGGTGTCGTATCCGGTCCTTCGCGATCAGATGAAAATCACTCAGGAACGATACCAGGTCATCGGCACACCGACCTCGGTCCTGATTGATCCACAAGGCCGGGTGCTGGAGTGTCATCAGGGAATGCGTAAACCGGCGGAATTAGCCGCCACGTTCGCCCGTCTCGCGGGGCAATAAGTTTTCGGTGGAGGGATACCGCTGATGGCATTTATCTGGAACGACGAGAGCCTGGCTCTCCTGCGTGAAAACGCGGGCGTCCTCTCGACGCAACACATTGCGCAGATGCTGTGCACCAATGTGACGGTGGTGCGCAATATGGCTTACCGGCTGAAACTCAGTTTGCGTGTGTCGGCGTATAGCCAGAAGAGAATTCAACAGGTTCAGGCATTGTATGAATCCGATGAACCGCTGACCATGAAGGAGATTGCCGTGCGAACCGGGCTTACGTTCAGCACGGTGCAGTACATCGTCTATGTCAAACTGAAACATAAGCCCTATGCCACCCGCGAGTTTATCGCGTTCGAAACACAGGATGCGGTGCATTACCGCGTGCAAAAAGAGTTTGTCGATACCGAGCGTACGCGACTGCAACAACCGATGGATAACAGCCGTTTTCAGGAACTGTATCTCAAAGACGGGACAGCCTACTGCGCTCGTAACATCCGCCATGAAGTCATTATCTCTGAATAGCGGAAACCACATTTCGTTCGCTGACGAAGCAAGCATCGTCGCAAGCATTCAGGATAGGTCATCTTCTCCTTACAGGACGCTGAAGCATGACCCTTCTTTTTGCATTCGACCCCGACCAGGTTGTGATGATTGCCTTAACCTTTGTTCTTGCTGGGATGGTGAAAGGCGTCACCGGCATGGGGTTGCCTACTGTGGCAATGGGGATCCTCGGCTCGCTGATCTCTCCGGTTGCGGCGGCGGCTATGCTGTTGTTACCTTCGCTTATCAGCAATCTGTTTCAGTTTGGCGGCGGTGGAAATACCCGGATGTTGCTGAAGCGACTCTGGCCTATGCTGCTAACGGTGGTGATTGCCACACTGTTGGCCAGCGTCTGGATCACCGGTGGCGAGACTTCCCGCACACAGTTTGCGCTCGGGCTGGCGCTAATGGTGTATGCGCTCTGGACCCTGGCGGGAAAACGAATTGCGATCGCACCGCGGCGTGAAAAACCGCTCTCACTGGTTGTCGGATTCGCTACCGGCTTGTTGACCGGCGGAACGGGCGTCTTTGTGATGCCGGCGGTGCCGTGGATCCAGTCGCTGGGCTTTGAGAAGGATGAACTGGTTCAGGCGCTCGGTATCTCTTTTACCTTTTCCACGCTGGCGTTAGCACTGGGTCTGTGGTGGCACGACGCGCTCCCCGTGCAGTCGCTGAGCTTATCGGCATTCGCCATCGTTCCGGCGCTGCTCGGCCAGTGGGCAGGCACTCGTATCCGACGGGTCATCTCACCCGTTGTCTTTAAACGTTGCTTTCTGTTTTGTCTGATGGGGCTAAGTATCGAAATGATGCTCCGTGCTGTGACTTAATGACAAAATCGTGCCATGGTTAACCCCTCCCCGAGGCTGAGAGGTCAGTATGACGTCAATAGTCGTAAATGAAGAAGACGGCGAACTCGAATCACGAATGGCGCTGACGGCGGCGGTGATGGCGGACAAATCGCGATCCCGGATGCTGTGTGCGCTGATGGATGGCCGGGCATGGACGGCGACGGAACTGAGCGCGGTGGCGGATATCTCGCCGTCTACCGCCAGTGCGCACCTGGCCCGTCTGTGCGAGCAGCGGTTCGTGGTTTCTCTCGCCCAGGGGCGGCACCGCTATTTTCGCCTTGCAAGCGCAGACATTGCGGAACTGCTGGAGCGTCTGATGGGCGTCGCCTGGACATCAACGGCATCGCGGAAAATCACTACGCCTTTGAGTTTGCGTCATGCGCGGACCTGTTATGACCATCTGGCCGGAGAAGTGGCGGTGAGACTGTTTGATACGCTGGTTTCCCGACAGTGGCTGACGGCAGATGGCGAAACCTTGACGCCTCTGGGTGAGGAGAAACTGGCGGATCTGGGCATTGTCGTACAGGCCAGCGTGTCGCGACGCAAATTTAGCTGCGGCTGTCTGGACTGGAGCGAGCGACGTTATCATCTGGGTGGTGTACTTGGCGCGGCGCTACTGACCTGGCTTACCGGGCAGCGGTGGATAAAAACAGCACCGGGAAGCCGCCAGGTCACCTTCACGCCCTCCGGGATCCGCAAGCTGCAAATGATATTTGGCATCAATATGATGCGCTGAATCCCTGTTTTTGCGGTCTCGTTCCCAAAAATGTGTCATATATCTGTCACACTTATGAATGACGAATAACAACACGAGGTCGTAGGGATGAACAAATCGTTAATTGCCGCCGCTGTCGCAGGGGTTGTGATGGTGTCTTCTGCCGCGCAGGCACAAACGGCACCGGAAGGCTATCAGCTACAGCAAGTATTGATGATGAGTCGACATAACTTACGTGCGCCGCTGGCGAACAATGGCAGCGTGCTGGAGCAGTCCACTCCGAATAAATGGCCTGAATGGGATGTGCCGGGCGGACAGCTCACCACCAAAGGTGGCGTGCTGGAAGTGTATATGGGCCATTACATGCGTGAATGGCTGGCAGAGCAGGGGATGGTGAAATCCGGCGAGTGCCCGGCACCGGATACGGTCTATACCTATGCCAACAGTCTGCAGCGTACGGTCGCGACCGCCCAGTTCTTTATCACCGGCGCATTCCCTGGCTGCGATGTTCCGGTGCATCACCAGGAAAAAATGGGCACCATGGACCCCACCTTTAACCCGGTGATCACCGATGATTCGGCGGCTTTCCGCGAGAAAGCCGTACAGGCGATGGAAAAAGAGCGCGGCCAGATGCAACTTGATGACAGCTACAAGTTGCTGGAACAGATGATCAACTACAAAGACTCGCCATCGTGCAAGGAAAAACAGCAGTGTTCGCTGACTGACGCTAAAGATACCTTTAGCGCGAACTATGAGCAGGAGCCCGGTGTCTCCGGACCGCTGAAAGTGGGGAACTCGCTGGTGGACGCTTTCACGCTGCAATACTACGAAGGATTCCCGATGGATCAGGTGGCCTGGGGCGAAATTAAATCCGATCAGCAGTGGAAGGTGTTGTCGAAACTGAAAAATGGCTATCAGGACAGCCTGTTTACCTCTGCGGAGGTCGCACGTAACGTGGCGAAACCGCTGGTGAAATACATCGACAAAGCGCTGGTAACCGAACAGGCGAAAGCGCCGAAAATTACCGTGCTGGTGGGGCATGACTCAAACATCGCCTCACTGCTTACCGCACTGGAATTCAAACCCTATCAGTTACATGATCAAAACGAACGCACGCCGATTGGCGGCAAAATTGTCTTCCAGCGCTGGCATGACACGAAGGCCAACCGCGATCTGATGAAAATTGAGTATGTGTATCAGAGTTCAGAGCAACTGCGTAATGCGGATGTGCTGACGCTGAAAGCCCCGGCGCAACGCGTGACCCTGGAGTTGAAAGGATGCCCGATTGATGCGAACGGTTTCTGTCCGATCGACAAGTTTGACGCGCTGCTGAATGAGGCGGCGAAATAAATGAGGTTCCCCCGCGCAAGCGGGGGATTTAACGGCTTAAACGTTTTTACGTTCGATGGTCTGTTCGCCCCAGAAGAGCGCGTCTTTATCTGTCTTATCAAAGGCTTTAATGAGCACTTCATCGCTGCCTTCTTCCCAAATTTTTTCTGCCAGCTTTTCGTCATATCCGGCAACTTCAAATATGGCTTCGGCTATTTCCGGCGATGTATTGCGCAGACTTGCCCACTCACCGACGTGATGAGCCTTCGCTTCTTGAGTTGGCATTCTTATCCTCCCGTTGAAGATTAGCCGTTGAGCTTCACTGCCAGACCGGCAACGTATTCGCCCTGATAACGTGCGATAGAGAGCTCTTCCTGACTGGGCTGGCGTGAACCGTCACCACCGGCAATGGTCGTTGCGCCATAAGGCGTACCACCGCGAACTTGCGAAACATCGAACAGTTCCTGTGCGGCGTAGCCGATGGGCACAATCACCATCCCATGATGGGCAAGTGTAGTCCATGTAGACGTAATTGTTTGTTCCTGACCGCCGCCTGTCCCGGTAGAACTGAAAACGCTGGCGAGTTTGCCATACAGCGCGCCGGACGCCCACAATCCGCCCGTCTGATCGAGGAAGGTACGCATCTGGCCTGACATATTGCCAAAGCGCGTTGGCGTACCAAAAATAATGGCGTCGTAATCCGCCAGTTCTTGCGGGGTGGCGACGGGCGCGTTTTGCGTCTTGCCTCCGGCTTTGGCAAAAATTTCAGCTGGCATGGTTTCCGGTACACGCTTAATCACGACCTCTGCGCCGTCCACTTTGTTTGCCCCTTCCGCTACCGCGTGCGCCATCGTTTCGATGTGTCCGTACATGGAATAATAAAGCACCAGAACTTTAGCCATTTGTACTACTCCTCGTATTAACCGTGTCTGTAGCGATTCGCTACCCTCTTTAAAGATATGACGTGGCGCTGAGAGTGCAAATATCACGACCATTTCTTTGATTTATAACAAATTTTAGGACAGCCTGTTTTGTAGCAAAATGATACATTTTCTCGCCGCTAAATTTTGCTAATCATAAGAAAGGCTTATTGATAAACTGAGGCAATTATTTCTCAACACGGACTTAAGCTGTTGCAGGATATTACCAGCGGCGGGCCGAACGCTCTGTATTGCCTAAGCTTAGTTTCACGTCGCGAGGTGAATGGCATCCGCCATCCGTGGCGTGAGGAGTCACTCCTCAGTACCTATGCAATATGATGTCTAATCAATGACGGAGGTCAGTAATGGCAAACCATCGAGGCGGTTCCGGTAATTTTGCCGAAGACCGTGAAAGAGCATCAGAAGCAGGTAAGAAAGGTGGTCAGCACAGCGGGGGGAATTTTAAAAATGACCCGCAGCGTGCCTCTGAAGCAGGTAAAAAAGGGGGCAAGAGCAGTGGTGGTAGCCGTAACAGCTAGCATTGCCGCACTTGTCGATCATCATGTTCAGCCTCCCCTAACTACGTGATGACGCCACCGCCGCCGGATACTCCGGCGGTTTTTTTTGCCCGTCAGGTTGCACTGAAAGGAAACGCCACGCAGACTATGCGCCACTGACAGATTCACCGAACAAGGAAAGGGCATGGCCGAACGTGCTGAGAAAAAAACAGGTAAACGCTCGCAGGCGGTCAGCGCGAAACGCGAAGCGATTCTGACAGCCGCATTAAATACGTTTTCACAATATGGTTTTCACGGCACCCGTATTGAACACATTGCCGAGCAGGCCGGCGTCTCCAAAACCAATCTTCTTTATTACTACCCGTCAAAAGAGGCGCTGTATGTCGCCGTGCTACGTCAAATTCTGGATATCTGGCTGGCGCCCTTAAAAGCGTTTCGGGAAGATTTTGCGCCATTGGCTGCCATTAAAGAGTACATCCGGCTGAAGCTGGAAGTGTCCCGTGATTACCCGCAGGCCTCGCGTCTTTTTTGCATGGAGATGCTGGCCGGTGCGCCGCTGTTGATGGATGAATTGACCGGCGATCTGAAAACGCTGATTGATGAAAAGTCCGCCCTGATTGCCGGTTGGGTGAAGAGCGGCAAACTGGCGCCGATCGACCCGCATCATCTGATCTTCATGATTTGGGCTTCAACACAGCATTACGCCGATTTTGCGCCTCAGGTTGAGGCGGTGACGGGCGCAACGCTGCGTGACGAAACCTTTTTTAATCAGACGGTTGAAAACGTTCAACGCATGATTATTGAGGGAATTCGCGTTCGTTAATTGGCAGGCGGCAGTGGGCAGCTCATATCGCCTTCTTCGCACTGTAGCAGCGAGGCGAGAAACGCTTCACGCTCGGCGGTTTTATCCGCCAGACACTGATTGGCGATCATCACCTGAGCACTTCCCCCCTCGGTGCCGGAGCTGATAAGCGCGCAGTCGGCATCGCGCATGGCGATCCACGCGGTCTGCGCCTTTTTCAGCAGTTCCTGCTGTGGCGGGACTGCGCGTTTCAGCGCATTCTGATACGTTTCATTCAGTTCTTTGTCTGCCGTCTGATACTGGGTGACGGCACAGGTATTCATTTCCGCTTGCGTACTGGCATTTGCGCAGTCATCGGCCAGCGCCTGACCGCTGAGCAGCAGCGTAGCGCAGGTGAGTAGTATTCGTTTCATCATTCCCTCTGGCTCCATAAAAAAAGGCCCCGTTTCCGGAGCCTTAATTAACCACAGCCTTAGCCAATTGTCATCAGGCTTGCGTTACCTCCGGCGGCTGCCGTGTTCACGCTTAACGAACGCTCGACGTACAGTCGCTCCAGCAGAATATTGCTTTCACCACGGGCGAAACCTTGTACCGAGACAATCGCGCCTTCACGGGCTGCTACCGTTTCACACAGGGCACGAAGCTGATCGGAATCGCCGTGGAAGATCACCGCATCAAAAGGCTGCGTTGTCAGGCTGTCGGTTTTCGCAAACGCAATGCGGGCAGAAACCGCTGCCGGCAGGCGTTTCGCCAGATCACGGTGGAAAGCATCGTCAGTCCACAAAATCTGACTCCCGACCGAAGTGACGGCGGCAAGTTGCACCAGCGCATCCTGTTCATCATCCGCGATACACAGTACGCGCTCACGCGGTAACAGCGTCCAGGTGTTACGCTCCCCGGTAGGGCCAGGCAGCAGACGCTGCGTACCGGCCTGCGCCAGTTCGCCAAACTGTTGGCAAAGTTGACGTAACACAGGGCGATCGGCCGCCCACTCGCTGAGCGCTTCCAGCGGCTGGATCAGCGCGGCTTTCAACTGGGCGTCTACCGGATAGTCCGCATCCTGACGCGCCAGAGTGATGGCCAGCGCATTTTCCGGACGATTTGCCAGCAGACGGTAGAGATAGAGCGGCCCACCGGCTTTTGGGCCGGTCCCCGAGAGTCCTTCGCCGCCGAACGGCTGTACGCCGACGACCGCCCCCACCATATTCCGGTTAACGTACAGGTTGCCTACGTGCGCCGAACCGGTGACCTGGGCAATGGTTTCATCAATACGGGTGTGGACGCCCAGCGTCAGACCGTAGCCGGAGGCGTTGATTTGGTCAATCAGCGCGTCCAGGTTGTTGCGGTTGTAGCGTACAACGTGCAGAACCGGACCAAAGACCTCTTTTTGCAGCTCGTCAATGCTTTCCAGTTCGATCAGCGTTGGCGCAACGAATGTACCGCTTTGCCATTCACGGACATCTTCACTGTTTTCACGCGCCGCCTGGAATACCGGACGACCTTTCGCCCGCATAGCCTGAATATGCTGTTCAATATTGGATTTGGCTTCACTGTCGATCACCGGACCGATATCGGTGGTCAGACGCCCCGGGTTGCCCATCCGGCATTCGGCCATCGCGCCGCGCAGCATTTTCAGCGTGTGGTCGGCGATATCATCCTGTAGACAGAGTATGCGCAGCGCGGAGCAGCGCTGTCCGGCGCTGTCAAATGCCGAGGACAGTACGTCGACCACCACCTGTTCGGTGAGGGCAGACGAGTCAACGATCATCGCGTTCATGCCGCCCGTTTCGGCGATCAGGGGAATCGGACGTCCCTGTGCATCCAGACGCGTCGCGATGTTACGTTGCAGCAGCGTCGCTACTTCGGTAGAACCGGTAAACATCACGCCGCGCACGCGGCTGTCGGCGGTCAATTGCGCGCCCACTGTTTCACCCCGGCCAGGCAGCAGTTGCACCACGCCCGGCGGTACGCCAGCTTCCAGCAAGATGGCAATGCCCTGGGCTGCGATAAGCGGCGTCTGTTCCGCGGGTTTTGCCAGTACGCTGTTGCCTGCAGCCAGCGCGGCGGCGATTTGTCCGCTGAAAATGGCCAGCGGGAAGTTCCACGGGCTGATGCAAACAACCGGACCGAGCGGGCGGTGGGTCTCATTATCAAAATCGTCACGCACCTGACCGGCGTAATAATGCAGGAAGTCTACTGCTTCACGCACTTCGGCAATGGCGTTGGCGAAGCTCTTACCGGCTTCACGCACCAGAATGCCGATCAGCTGTTGCATCTGGCCTTCCATCAACACGGCAGCGCGATGGAGGATGGCGGCACGTTCATGCGGCGGCGTCGCAAACCAGATAGGAGCATTGTTCACCGCGCTTTGCAGCGCCTGTTCGACTTCAGTTTCACTGGCTTCACGGACATAACCGACGATGTCTTTCGGTTCTGCCGGGTTGACCACCGGGCTCATTTCGCCCTCGGCAACCGGTGTCTCGAGCATCGGCAACGCTCGCCATTTTTGCAGCGCGCTGTTGAGCAGGGCAGAGGAGAGTGAGGCCAGACGATGTTCGTTGGAAAGATCCAGACCGGCAGAGTTTTCGCGCCCTTTGCCGTACAAATCGCGCGGCAGCGGAATTTTCGGATGCGGCAGACCGGTCTGACCTTCCTGCTGCGCCAGTTTTTCAACGGCCTCGACCGGATCGGCCACCAGTTCGTCCAGCGGCAGCGTGGTATCCGCGATACGGTTAACAAAGGAGGTGTTCGCCCCGTTTTCCAGCAGACGACGCACCAGGTACGCCAGCAGCGTTTCATGGGTGCCAACCGGTGCATAAATGCGGCACGGACGGTTAAGTTTGCCATCCGTCACTTTACCGGTGACCTGTTCGTACAGCGGCTCACCCATTCCGTGCAGGCACTGGAACTCATACTGACCTGGATAGTAGTTCTGCCCGGCCAGCTGATAAATGGCTGCCAGCGTATGGGCGTTGTGGGTCGCAAATTGTGGGTAGATCAAATTCGGTACGGCGAGCAGCTTTTTCGCGCAGGCGAGATAAGAGACATCGGTGTAGACCTTGCGCGTGTAAACCGGGTAGCCTTCCAGACCGTCCATCTGGGCGCGTTTGATCTCGCTATCCCAGTAGGCGCCTTTGACCAGGCGGATCATCAGGCGGCGACGGCTGCGGGTGGCCAGATCGATCAGGTAATCGATGACGAACGGGCAACGTTTCTGGTACGCCTGAATGACGAAACCAATACCGTTCCAGCCAGACAGTTCAGGTTCAAAACACAGTTTTTCCAGCAGATCGAGGGAGATCTCCAGACGGTCGGCCTCTTCGGCATCGATATTGATGCCGATATCATACTGGCGCGCCAGCAGCGTCAACGACTTCAGGCGCGGATAGAGCTCTTCCATCACTCTATCGTACTGGGCACGGCTGTAACGCGGGTGCAGGGCGGAGAGCTTGATAGAGATCCCCGGACCTTCATAAATCCCGCGTCCGTTCGACGCTTTACCAATTGCATGAATTGCCTGCTGATAGGAGACCATATAGGCCTGCGCATCGGCTGCGGTCAGCGCGGCTTCACCCAGCATATCGTAAGAGTAGCGGAAGCCTTTTTCTTCCAGCTTACGGGCATTCGCCAGCGCTTCGGCAATGGTTTCTCCGGTCACGAACTGTTCGCCCATCAGACGCATCGCCATATCGACGCCTTTACGGATCAGCGGCTCACCGCTCTTACCGATAATGCGGTTCAGGGAGCGCGAAAGGCTGGCTTCGTTATGGGTGGAGACCAGACGACCGGTGAACAGCAGACCCCAGGTCGCCGCGTTGACGAACAACGACGGACTACGACCAATGTGCGACTGCCAGTTACCGTTGCTGATTTTGTCGCGGATTAAGGCATCGCGCGTGGCTTTATCCGGAATACGCAGCAGCGCTTCCGCCAGACACATCAGCGCCACCCCTTCCTGCGAAGAGAGAGAAAACTCCTGCAGCAAGCCTTGCACCATACCGGCACGGCCGCTGGCTGTTTTCTGATTACGCAGTTTATCCGCCAGTTGGTAAGCCAGCTTATGGGCCTGTTCGGCTACCGGCTGCGGCAGACGCGCCTGTTCCATCAGCATCGAGACCGCGTCAGTTTCAGAGCGACGATACGCGGCGGTAATGGCGGAACGCGAGACCGACTGTGGGAGGATCTGCTCGGCAAATTCCAGGAAAGGTTGATGGATCTCTTCCTGCGGCACCGTGGATTCATCGCCTTCGTTGGCGGCTCCAGCCAATAGCGCAGGAATTTCTGGCAGCGTGTCATCGTTTTCCAGTTTTTCCAGGTAATTAAAGATTGCCTGCTTAATCAACCAGTGCGGGGTGCGATCAATTCGCGTTGCCGCTGACTTAATGCGCTCGCGCGTTGCGTCATCCAGTTTAACCCCCATCGTGGTGGTTCCCATGCCATCTGCTCCTGTTGTTCGGTGAGGTACTGCTTATCGTTATCGAGAAATATCTACTATGTTGCAACTTTGTGCAACCACGTTAAATGTGACCTGTATAACAAGCTTAAAAATGAATGAAATGTTAATAAAAGAAAGATGTATGACGTTGGGAAAAATAATAACGCTATCTTTTTCTCTGCGGCAGTTAACACTTTTAAAAGGTGCAACCGCGAAAAATGTGAGAGAGTGCAACCTGCCAGAAAATAGTGTTCATCTGCATTTAAATTTGATGTAAATGATGTGTTAAATCGATTGTGAATAAACCGCGCTTCCGGCAGGATACGGTCGCCCGGGAAATACAACAGGCTTTGCCACGTTCCGGCAGAGCAATAAAACAGAAGAGTCTGGAGATTTTATGGCAATTAGCACACCGATGCTGGTGACGTTCTGTGTCTATATTTTTGGCATGATACTGATTGGTTTTATCGCCTGGCGTTCAACCAAGAACTTTGATGATTATATTTTGGGGGGCCGCAGTCTCGGGCCATTTGTCACCGCATTATCTGCGGGCGCGTCGGATATGAGCGGCTGGCTGCTGATGGGCTTACCGGGCGCGATTTTCATTTCCGGGATTTCAGAAAGCTGGATTGCCATCGGCCTGACGTTAGGGGCGTGGATCAACTGGAAGCTGGTGGCCGGGCGCCTTCGCGTGCACACCGAACATAATAATAACGCCCTGACGCTGCCGGACTACTTCACCGGGCGCTTTGAAGACAAGAGCCGGGTTCTGCGCATTATCTCCGCGCTGGTAATTCTGCTGTTCTTCACTATTTATTGTGCATCCGGCATCGTGGCAGGGGCGCGTCTGTTTGAAAGCACCTTTGGCATGAGCTACGAAACCGCACTGTGGGCAGGCGCGGCGGCCACCATCCTCTATACCTTTATTGGCGGATTCCTCGCGGTAAGCTGGACGGATACCGTACAAGCCAGTCTGATGATTTTTGCACTGATCCTGACGCCGGTGATTGTCATCATCAGCGTTGGGGGCTTTGGCGATTCGCTGGAAGTCATTAAACAGAAGAGCATTGAGAACGTTGATATGCTCAAAGGGCTGAATTTCGTCGCCATCATTTCCCTGATGGGCTGGGGCCTGGGCTACTTCGGTCAGCCACACATTCTGGCACGTTTTATGGCGGCGGATTCCCACCACAGCATCGTTCATGCCCGCCGTATCAGCATGGCCTGGATGATCCTCTGTCTGGCAGGTGCGGTCGCGGTCGGTTTCTTCGGCATCGCTTACTTCAACAACAATCCGGCGCTGGCGGGTTCGGTGAATCAGAACGCGGAGCGCGTGTTCATCGAACTGGCGCAAATCCTGTTTAACCCGTGGATTGCCGGTATCCTGCTGTCTGCGATTCTCGCGGCGGTAATGTCAACGCTGAGCTGTCAGTTGCTGGTATGTTCCAGCGCCATTACCGAAGATCTGTACAAAGCGTTCCTGCGCAAAGGTGCCAGCCAACAGGAGCTGGTTTGGGTAGGGCGCATTATGGTGCTGGTGGTCGCGCTGGTGGCGATTGCCCTGGCGGCGAACCCGGATAACCGGGTGCTGGGTCTGGTGAGCTACGCCTGGGCTGGTTTCGGCGCCGCGTTTGGTCCGGTGGTACTGTTCTCGGTGATGTGGTCGCGTATGACTCGCAACGGCGCACTGGCCGGGATGATTATCGGTGCCGTGACGGTGATCGTCTGGAAACATTTCGGTTGGCTGGATCTGTACGAAATCATTCCGGGCTTTATCTTCGGCAGCGTCGGTATCGTCGTCTTCAGTCTGTTGGGTAAAGCGCCATCATCGGCGATGCTCAAACGCTTTGCTGAGGCTGACGCGCACTATCATTCCGCACCGCCATCGCGTTTGCAGGAAGGCTAACGTCTCAGTTCACTGACTAATCAGGCCCGCTTCGTGCGGGCTTTTTTGTCTTTTTCAGCTATCGCTTCCTGCCACAATCATTAACCCGCTAAGTGTTTACATTCTGACATCATTATCATTACATTCTGCTTGAGTTTTCTCTTGCCGTAATGATAATCACTATCACTGTAATTTACCTTTCTTTGCATCAGTTGACTAAGAATAACGTTTAAGGGTGTCTGGCATGTTTGTTCCGTTTCTAATTATGTTGCGTGAAGGGCTGGAAGCCGCGCTGATAGTCAGCCTGATAGCCAGTTATCTGAAGCGTACCCAACGAGGCCGTTGGATTGGCGTGATGTGGATTGGTGTATTTCTGGCGGCGGCGCTGTGTCTGGGCCTTGGGATCTTCATCAACGAGACCACCGGTGAGTTTCCGCAGAAGGAGCAGGAACTGTTTGAGGGTATCGTTGCGGTGATTGCTGTGGTGATCCTCACCTGGATGGTGTTCTGGATGCGTAAGGTTTCGCGCAACGTCAAAGTCCAACTGGAGCAGGCGGTCGACAGCGCATTACAGCGCGGTAATCACCACGGCTGGGCACTGATCATGATGGTCTTTTTCGCCGTGGCGCGTGAAGGGCTGGAATCCGTTTTTTTCCTGCTGGCGGCCTTTCAACAGGATGTCGGGATCTGGCCGCCGGTGGGGGCCATGATGGGGCTGGCGACTGCGATTGTTCTCGGTTTCTTACTCTACTGGGGCGGTATCCGTCTGAACCTGGGCGCTTTCTTTAAGTGGACCAGCCTGTTCATTTTGCTGGTGGCGGCCGGTCTTGCTGCAGGCGCGATTCGCGCCTTCCACGAAGCGGGATTGTGGAATCACTTCCAGGACGTAGCATTTGATATGAGCGCTATTCTTTCGACGCACTCGCTGTTTGGCACTTTGATGGAAGGCATTTTTGGCTACCAGGAAGCTCCGAGCGTCAGTGAAGTTGCGGTCTGGTTTATCTATCTGATACCGGCGCTGGTGGTGTTTGCATTGCCGCTGCGCACAGGCACAACCGCGTCCCGCGCAGCGCCTTGACGCTTCGCGACGCAAACTCTTATGTAGTTACAACATACTTATTAAAAGGGATGGTCATGACGAATCACTTTCGCCGTAGTGCGCTGCAGCTTGGCATGGCTGCACTGTTTGCTTCTGCTTTTACTGCCCATGCTGCGGATATTCCGCAGGTTAACGTCACGGTAACGGATAAACAATGTGAGCCGATGAGCATTACGGTTAATGCCGGCAAAACCCAGTTCATCATTCAAAACCACAGTCAGAAAGCGCTGGAATGGGAGATCCTGAAGGGGGTGATGGTGGTTGAAGAACGCGAAAACATCGCGCCGGGATTCAGCCAGAAGATGACTGCCAATCTGCAACCGGGCGAATATGACATGACCTGTGGCCTGCTGACTAACCCGAAAGGGAAGTTGATTGTTAAGGGCAGCGCGACGGCCGATGCCGCGCAGAGTAACGCTTTACTGAGTCTGGGTGGCGCTATCACCAACTATAAAGCCTATGTGACCGAAGAGACCGCGCAACTGGTGGCGGGAACTAAAGCCTTCACCGATGCCATTAAGGCGGGCGATCTGGAGAAAGCGAAGTCACTGTATGCGCCAACTCGTCAGCATTACGAACGTATCGAGCCGATTGCTGAGCTGTTCTCCGATCTTGACGGCAGCATCGATGCCCGTGAAGACGATTACGAACAAAAAGCCGCCGATCCGAAATTTACCGGCTTCCACCGTCTGGAAAAAGCGCTGTTTGGCGATAACTCGGTCAAAGGGATGGAGAACTACGCCGATCAGTTAAATACCGACGTTCTGGATCTGCAAAAACGCATCAGTGAACTGGCATTCCCACCGTCAAAAGTGGTTGGCGGTGCAGCAGGACTGATTGAAGAAGTGGCGGCCAGTAAAATCAGCGGCGAGGAAGATCGCTACAGCCATACCGATCTGTGGGATTTCCAGGCGAACGTTGACGGAGCGCAGAAGATCGTAGACCTGCTGCGTCCGCAACTGCAAAAAGAGAACAGCGAGCTGTTAGCAAAAGTGGATGCGAACTTCAAAAAAGTGGATACCATCCTCGCGAAATATCGCACCAAAGACGGTTTTGAGACTTACGATAAACTAACCGATGCAGATCGCAACGCGCTGAAAGGCCCGATTACGACGCTGGCGGAAGATCTCGCGCAATTACGCGGTGTACTGGGTCTGGATTAAGCACCATGCAGCATGATAATAAAAACGGCGTGAGCGAACCGTCACGCAGACGTTTGTTGAAAGGAATGGGCGCGCTCGGCGGCGCGCTGGCGTTGGCCGGCGGTTGTCCGGTCGCCCATGCGCAAAAGCCGCAAAGCGCGCCGGGAACCTTGTCGCCGGATGCTCGTAGCGAGACTCAGCCTTTTTACGGTCCCCATCAGGCGGGTATTTTGACGCCGCAGCAGGCTTCAATGATGCTGGTGGCATTTGACGTTCTGGCATCGGATAAAGGTGAGCTCGAACGATTGTTTCGCCTGCTGACGAAACGTATTGCTTTCCTGACCACTGGCGGCCCGGCACCGGAAACGCCGAACCCGCGTATGCCACCAATGGACTCCGGGATCCTCGGCGCCTTCATCGCGCCGGATAACCTGACCATGACGCTGTCGGTGGGGCATTCGCTGTTCGATACGCGCTTTGGCCTACAGGCGCAGATGCCAAAGACGTTGCAGAAAATGACCCGTTTCCCGAATGACTCTCTGGATGCGGCGTTATGCCATGGCGATGTGTTACTACAGATTTGCGCTAACACCCAGGACACGGTGATCCATGCCCTGCGCGATATCATCAAACATACGCCGGATTTGCTGAGCGTTCGCTGGAAGCGAGAAGGGTTTATATCCGACCATGCGGCGCGCAGTAAGGGTAAAGAGACTCCGGTCAATTTACTGGGCTTTAAAGACGGTACGGCGAATCCGGACAGCAGCGATGTAAAGCTGATGCAGGACGTGGTGTGGGTGACGGCGGAGCAGGGGGAACCGGCGTGGGCCATTGGCGGATCTTATCAGGCTGTTCGTCTGATTCAGTTTCGCGTCGAATTCTGGGATCGCACGCCGCTCAAAGAGCAGCAAACCATTTTTGGCCGCGATAAGCACACCGGCGCTCCGTTGGGGATGCAGCACGAACATGATGTGCCGGATTACGCCAGCGACCCGGACGGCAACGTCATTGCGCTGGACAGCCACATTCGTCTGGCGAATCCACGCACGGCGCAGACGCAGTCGAGCCTGATGATGCGTCGTGGATACAGCTACTCCCTTGGCGTGACGCCATCCGGACAGCTTGATATGGGATTGCTGTTTGTCTGCTATCAACACGACCTGGAAAAAGGGTTCCTGACCGTGCAGAAGCGGCTAAACGGCGAAGCGCTGGAGGAGTACGTTAAGCCGATTGGCGGCGGCTATTTCTTCGCGCTACCGGGAATCAAGCAGGCCGATCGCTATCTGGGCCAGTCTCTGCTTGAAGCCTGACAGTGATACCCCGTCTGTGGGCGGGGTATGTTGCGTCTCACGCGGCTGAAAATATTCTTTTTTTATATGATCCGTTTTTTGAAATAATTTTGTAATATCTCCGTAAGAGACTGTTGCCAACAGAAATGAGAATTTAGTTAACGTCAGGTAAAAATATTGTTGCGTTATTGCTAAGTTCTGATGTAATTATACGTAATAGCGGTAGTTCCCGGCAGTGATGGTTATTCACTATGGAGATCGCGAATGGTAAAGTCCTCTCGTGGACACGTTTCTGACAGTTTTTGCAGCCTATTACGCGGAAGTCTCTCCTCCGGTAGCCATCTCGTCACCGCTAAATTTCTCTCATTTTCCCCTCTTCTTCGTGTTACTGACGCCATATTCGGTGCGCGTAGCCGTGTGTGGCGTCTATTCGAAAGGCAAGCAATGGCTTACAAGGAAGCCAACCCGCAGATGTTCGTGCGCATAATCGCGCTGCCAACGGCGCGTGTGATGAATACCAACAACTCAAGGTGCTATCCATGGGAAGACAAAAAGCAGTGATCAAAGCTCGTCGTGAAGCAAAACGTGTGCTGAGACGGGACTCACGCAGTCATAAACAGCGTGAAGAAGAATCGGTCACCTCGCTTGTGCAGATGAGTGGCGTAGAAGCGATTGGCATGGCGCGCGACAGTCGCGACGCCACGCCAATCATGGCGCGCAATGAGGCTCAATCGCACTACCTGAATGCTATCGAGAGTAAACAACTGATTTTCGCTACGGGCGAAGCCGGGTGTGGTAAAACCTGGATCAGTGCGGCAAAAGCAGCAGAGGCCCTGATACATAAAGATGTAGACAGGATCATTGTCACCCGTCCAGTTCTGCAGGCTGATGAAGATCTCGGCTTCTTACCTGGAGATGTATCGGAGAAGTTTGCTCCCTATTTCCGGCCGGTTTATGACGTGCTGGTTAAACGACTCGGGGCATCTTTTATGCAGTATTGCCTGCGACCTGAAATCGGTAAGGTGGAAATCGCGCCGTTCGCCTACATGCGCGGACGTACATTTGAAAATGCAGTGGTCATTCTTGACGAGGCTCAGAACGTCACTGCTGCGCAAATGAAGATGTTCTTAACGCGCCTCGGGGAGAATGTGACGGTTATCGTCAACGGGGACATTACCCAGTGCGATTTACCCCCTTATGTTCAGTCAGGGCTCAGTGACGCGCTGGCCCGCTTTAAAGAAGATGAAATGATAGGGATTGTTCGCTTCAATAAAGATGATTGCGTTCGCTCGGCGCTCTGCCAACGAACGCTGAATGCGTACAGTTAAGTTAGCAATCTTTGCGCTCAGAGCCCGGGAAAACCGGGCTTTGTTTTTTAGGCGAATGTCACATAGGGTGGTGAGGGGGATTGACTGACTTCGCTCGTTGTCGACCCCTGGTCGGGGATTCTCATCCCCCCCATTGGGGAATATAAAAGAAAAGAGCCGATACATAAGTACCGGCTCTTATCTGAAATAT
>NZ_LIFT01000026.1:0-46119 GCF_001297795.1 Citrobacter sp. CtB7.12
TAAACACACCGTCAGAATTGCCGCCAACGCTAATCAGTTCGATGCCCGACGTCGTCAGACCGCCCGCGCCCCCGGCGTTCAGTACTTTAACGTTCGTGCTGCCGGAGGTGTTGCCCGCAACGATCATCCGGTCAGTCGGTGAGCTGTCATCGCCCAGTTGGGTGTTCATCACGAGATTACCGTTAGTGCCTGTGTAATCACCGTCCACTGTCAGGGTTTTGAAGCTCGCGGTATCACGCGTCAGCATACGACGCTTTGTGGCGGCTGGCATAAAGGTCAGCGTGGAGTCATTCAGCGTCAGGTTGGTGAGCTGAGAACTTTTGGTCATGTTCCAGGCCGAGCCGTCGGCCAGCGACAGGTTATTCACTGCATTGCCGCGGGTGACCATCCCGCCGACGAAACGCGACTGGTTAATCGCATTCACATCAACCACGGCGGAATCCAGGGCTTCAATCGTCCCGACAACGTCGATTTTCTGCGGGTTAATCGTCACGCGGGAGTCGGCGTTTTCCGCCAGAATGGCAGTGGCATCCGGGTCGTTGTAGTTAACCCCCATCTGTACCCCACCGTTCAGCGTGATTTCGCCGCCCTTGTCCGCACGGACGTAGTTCCAGCTCCCGCTGCGGGTGGTATCGACAACATCAATGTTCAGACGACCATTAATGTCGATTTTACCCGCCGTGAGCGCATCTTCTTTACTGGCCCGAATGCCGGTACCGGTTGTTTGCTGATGCCCCTGAGTATCCAGCGTGATATTCAGGTCGTTACTGGTAAACTGCGAAGCGCCCACGGACTCGACACCACTGAGAACCGTACTCTCCGCGCCTGACTTCAGCAGCAGGCTCGTCTTTCCTGCCATGGTCACATGTGCATCCAGATCAACGCCGGTGAGACCATCTGAAACCCAGATCCCGGAAATCACGCCATTCGCATCGTTCACGGTGACATCAATAGCGGTGTCGCCCAACGCTTCAACGTCAGCCCCGTTAGAACTGATACCGTCCGCATACTGATCGGCGACGGATGTAATCGTGGCATTTTTATAACGAATCAGTGAACGGTCGGCATCCACACTGGATTCCGAATCGAGGCCGACGGCGTAGAATGTCCCCTTACTATTGACGATCAAATTTTCAGCGTTGATTTTCGATCCCGACTTTGCATAGATCGCGAAATTCTTCCCATTCGCCCCGGTCACCGCAGAATTAACCGTGGTGGTGCCGGTTAAGGTAAAGACGCCATTGTGTTTATTGCCCAGAATGCCCGCAATATCTTTGCCATCACGCTTTTGACTCATATTTATCGTCAAATTATCGGCAACGATCGAGCCTTTTTGCGCGAGATAGGCTGCACTGTTACCACCAACCTGAACGATACCCACCGCATACATGAACTGATAATCATTATCCAGCGGAATATCTGGTCGCCCCTCGACGGTGCCTGGAATGACATCGCCGATGATATGATTCACGGTAGTCCCTGAACCTAAATTAATGGTTCCGCTGTTGGCAACAATCACTGTCCCGTTGGAAATTAAAAAGTCACCGTTTTCAAATTCGCCCCCACCCGAGACCGTGGGCGTTCCGCCTGGGTTGGTAATGGTTACACCACCATTATTCGCCACGGAGATCGTATTGTTTTCCCCTGCGGTGCTAATGATTTTATATTCCTGATCTTTAGCGATGATCCCGCTTCCGCTAATAATACCATCTACATCATGAATGGCAGCACAGACATTATTTGCCATTAACAGACTACTGATTAACAACGCCATGGTTGTTAATTTAAATTCTTTTCTCTTCATATCAATTCCACTGTATCGAAATAACAGCACGTTATACATCGCATGATTAAATGCAGTGTATTTGTGAATGCGTTAAGTAAAAGTCACGGCAATGTAACGTATGTTCTTCCGACCCAAACGCCCTGAGTCTCATTGCGGTATTTAGGCAATATTTTCCAGATATCAGGCGTGAGAACAAATGAAATGATCTTAGCCATGATGACAATTCAATCATCTTAAGAACAAAACAACAAAAGAATATAATTCCTTAAATGACATTATATACAGCATATTATTTCATTAAATGCAGTTCAGAAATGAGGTGTTTAAGAATAATTAATCTCCACTTAAGATCTTTCCTCATTAATCAGACATAAAGGATCATGTGAAACCTCATTTTGTGAGGAAGAGTGACGGTATTTCGCCGATCATCTCCGGCAACATAGCGACAACAGGCCGACGTTTTTTCAGCCTGAAGCATGTTCTGGTGGGAATAGCATTAACGATTATGAGACGGGCGTTTGTTCGTCAGAATCAAGATTTTACCTGGCAAGAAAAAATAAAACCGGCGCATCAGGCACCGGTTTTATCTGCGAGTGTTAATTATCGGTCAGGCATTTTACGCCGGTTTTTGCTCCGTTTTCGTTTGCGCGTTTTCCAGCATCCGACGCACCGGAACAATCAGCACAATCAGTACTGCC
Source organism: Citrobacter sp. CtB7.12 (assembly GCF_001297795.1). Lineage (NCBI taxonomy): Bacteria > Pseudomonadati > Pseudomonadota > Gammaproteobacteria > Enterobacterales > Enterobacteriaceae > Citrobacter > Citrobacter sp. CtB7.12. The sequence goes on from NZ_LIFT01000026.1 coordinate 2,485, forward strand.
GCACAAATCAGCAATGCAATGGAGCAGCGGGCGAAGAGATCAGGCAGCATGTCCAGTTGGTCAGCCTTAACGTGCCCACCAATCAGACCCGCCGCCAGGTTACCTAAAGCGCTGGCGCAGAACCACAGGCCCATCATCTGACCCCGCATTCTTTCGGGCGCTAACAGCGTCATGGTCGCCAGACCAATCGGGCTCAGACACAGCTCACCCAGCGTCAGCATCAGGATGCTGCCCACCAGCCAGAACGGCGATACGCCTGCTCCACCGTTGCTCAGGACATTCTGCGCCGCCATCATCATCAGGCCAAAGCCCGCTGCCGCGCACAGAATACCGATAACAAACTTGGTGATACTGCTCGGGCGCACATTTCGGCGCGCCAGTGCCGGCCAGGCCCAGCTAAAGACCGGAGCCAGCAGGATGATAAACAGGGCGTTGATCGACTGGAACCAGACGGCTGGAATTTCGAAATCACCGATCATGCGGTTGGTGTAGTCGTTCGCGAACAGGTTGAACGAGGTTGGTTTCTGCTCAAACGCCGACCAGAAAAAGGCCGCAGAAACCAGTAAAATAAAGCAGACCAACAGTCTGGCGCGCTCTTTGCGGGTCAACCCGGCAAACACGAACAGATAGATAAAGTAGAGCGCCACAGACGCGGCAATAACGTAGACCAGCATGCTGGCAACGGCGACCGGATTAATGACAATCACGCCCTGGGCAATCAGCGTCACAATGATAGCAACACCAACGGCCAGCGCCAGCAACCAGCGTCCCACGCCGTTTCTCTTCACCACCGGGCTGTTCCAGGTCGAATCAAGCCCCACTTCGCGGTCATAGCGTTTCATGGAAGGAACGGCAAACACGCGGAAGATAATCAGCGCGACCAGCATCCCGATCCCACCGATACCAAAGCCCCAGTGCCAGCCGTGAGATTTGATTAACCAGCCAGAGATCAACGGGGCAATGAATGACCCCATGTTAATCCCCATGTAGAACAACGAAAAACCGCCATCGCGGCGGGCATCGCCTTTCTTATAGAGGGTTCCCACCATAACCGAGATACAGGTTTTGAACAGACCCGACCCCAGCACGATAAACATCAAACCGATGAAAAACAGGTTGTCGCCCATCCAGGCCGACAGGGCAATCGACAGATGGCCGAGCGCGATCAGGATCGAGCCGTACCACACCGCGCGTTGCTGCCCGAGCCAGTTATCCGCGAGCCAGCCGCCCGGCAGCGCTGCCAGGTACATACTGCCGGCAAAAATACCGACGATAGCAGACGCATTTTCCCGCGCCAGTCCCATGCCACCGTCGTAGACGGTCGCGGCCATGAACAGAATCAGTAACGGACGAATGCCATAAAACGAAAACCGTTCCCACATCTCCGTGAAGAACAGTGACCCCAGCGGATAGGGATGGCCGAAGAACGTTCGGCTTTCGTTTTTATTAACAGAGGAATGCATAATTTCTCCCGAAATGGTGTGTTGTCTTGCTTGTAGCCGCTGAATTACCCGCCGACCATTCATCTATCTGGTCGATCATTCACATCCAGCGAAATATTATTTAACCATTTGATAACCATAAGACAGTTTTGTCTAGTGCCAACATCGGGACTTTAAGATGAAAACTCGATAGATGTCTAGTTTTGTAGATTTTCTGTTTGATAAACAAGGATAATGATTGACTTTAAAGGCTTGCAAATAATTGCCTATCAATTTTTTAATAAACAAGGTGTTATCTACAAGCATTGTCCCGGGAAGCGCGAAGGATCGAGCTGTATCTTCCAGGGCATTTTTTTACTGAGATACTTGCACGGGAGGTTGAATCGCTTCGCCGTCGCCCGAATGACATGGCTGAATCCTGAGGATGAATCATGCCCTTGCCAGGTAAGGTTCTCCGTTATAGCGAAAAAGCCCGACAGCGTAAGCCATCGGGCATCGGTTTTCTCTGGTTGCAGCACAGAGCAATTGTCGTTTATACCGTCTCTCGACGTCCCATCAGGGCGTAGAGCTTGCCGGCAAAGGTTTCACTGACCGGCCACTCTTCAGCGGCAATACGGGTCGTCGTGTGAAAACCGCACTGCGCCAGCAACTGCAAATACTCGTCATCCCGCCAGGCCCGCGTCTGGCTGCTAAAATGCACAACGCTGGCGTCAGCCTTGAGCGCCCAGAACGTCGTGGTGCTGGTTTGCGTTTCTTCATTCCAGCGATTTTCGCTCAATAACAGATGCGGTTCGGCGAGAAACAACCCCTCTGGACACCGCTGCCAAGACGCGGGAGCCATCCCCTGTCTTTTGACCTCGTCAAACGTATGCACTTCAATCAGCAACTTGCCCCCCGGCTTCAGCCAGGCTGCACTACGCGCCACCAGCCGTTGCGCATCCTCAAAACTGAAGACATTGATTTCACCGAAGGTCATCATAACGAAATCAAACGTGCCATCAGGCTGGTAGTCGCGGACGTCCTGTTCCTGATAATCAATATCCAGCGCTGCGCTCTGCGCCTGTTCTCGCGCCCACTGCACAGAGGCCGGAGAAAAATCGACGCCAGTGCAATCAAATCCGCGCTGCGCGAGACGTTGAGTGTAAAATCCGGGGCCGCATCCCAAATCAAGTATTGTTGCGCCCACGGGAAGCTGGCGGGCGATCCAGTCGACCTGTTGTTCAATGACCGAGAGTTTACGACTGGCCCAGTCGTGTTCCTGCGACAAATGGTTTTCCAGCATCCTGCGGCTGAAATCCGGATCATTCCACGGGATCTTTCCGCCCGTTTCACGATCGTTGTATTGTCCACTCAGAAGTGTCAGTTCAAGAAGATTCATCCGTTGATCTCATCGTAATGTACCTGGTGGCTGAAATATCGCTCCAGCCTGCCTTCACAACGGGCGCATTATCTCATGCTTCCGGGATTATTTACCCCACTCCAACTCACACCAATTCAGATTTGTCAGCAGGAAAATCTGATAAGCGAACAGGATTAATCACCTTCAGGGTTTTATTTTTGTGTTGAATAATCCCTTGCTGCGCAAGTTTTATCAGCGCCCGATTGAGTTGCCTGACAGAAACACCCAACATGGCCGCGAGTGACTCTCTTTTCTCCAGTTGAATTGTGGCGCCTTCGTTTTGCGTTTTAATAAGTAAGAATTTACGCAATTTAGATTCCACCGAAATCGCGCCACTGGAATGGATCAGTGAATTATGCAGTAGTTTATGACTTAAATTCTGGCACATAAAAAGAAGAAAGGCGGGATCGTTCATCGCGTGTTCTTTTACGGCCTCGACCGGTAGGGTCAGTAACCATGAGTCCGTTAATGCCTGAACGGAACCGACAGCCTTACTTTTCTTAATGGAGAAAAGTTCCATTTCGCCAACCACCGAAAAAGGCGTTTCAAAAGAATAAACCGCGTGCGTCCCGTTTGGATTATGGCGCTCGACCTGCAGTTTACCGTCAACCAGGAAATAGAGATGCGTCAAATAGGTGTTTTGCGTCATCAGATACTCACCGGCATCAATTTTGATCAGACGCAGTGTCGCTAACAGGGAGGGGTTAATTATCGCCGATAACCTGTTCGTTAAAATAAACCGCTCTTTTAAGGCACTGTCATTGATATTTTTCATCTTCCCCTCGACGCAATCCCATTTTCCCTTTATGGGATAGCACAATAAAGTGAGCGCGGCGATAACAAAAAGGACATCTGTCCCTTTTACTATCGCCAACTCCCTGTGTTGTCACATTGATGCGAATTGACTGCTGTGCGTACCACACCTTTTCATGACGTGTTCAGGAACTCAGTTCCACTTAAGTGTCATCAACCTGTCTTCACGGCAGGAGGCACCAGAGGTCTGCGCTACCGACGCTGGAATATATTTGTTATGCAAATAAGATGTGGCGCTCATTTTTTGAACACAGCCAGCCCTATTCTGTGAACCGTTTTCAGGAGGTCAAAAACATGAAAAAGCTTCTGATAGGTTGTTTGTTCGGGAATACGGCAAATTCTCTTGCCAAAAAGATGCAGGTACTGGCTGAAAGCCGCGGCTATCCTCTCATGATAAGCGCGGTGGGGCTGGATAATTTCGAAAGCGTGGCGCCCGCTTTCGACGGTTTTCTCATAGCGCCGCATATTCAGTACAAGCTCAATGAAATTTATGACATTGTCGGAAATGCACGCCCTGTCGCCATTATTGAAAGCCTGCCCTACGCGTCGCTGGATGCGGAGAAAGTGTTAAACTTTGTGAAGGAGAAAATGCCTGAGCTGGCAGCCTGACGCCGCAACGTATTTGCCGCTTCCGCTCATGAATAAGAATAACAGGGGCAATCTCAAAAAATTAGACCCGGTGCATTACGCCGGGTTTGTCTATGTTAATAAAGCGTCACCCTTTCAAGAATTTCCAGCGTCTTCGGCAGTGCGGCCGCCCAGGGCTGGCTGCTGCCCATCTTGATGTTGGGCTTGTTTTTACCATGGAAATCGCTGCCGCTGGTCGCCAACAACGCTTTATCCAGCGTGAACTGATAAAGTTCGCGACGAAGTGCTTCATCATGATAGCTGGAAAAAACCTCCACGCCCTGTACGCCGAGCGGCAACATTTGCTCAATCGCCGACAACGGCTTTTCCTTTACGTTGGCGCCGATATGCGCAATCACCGGAATACCGCCGTTATCAATAATCATCGACGCCATCTCTGCCATGGGCGGCAGTTCAACCTTCACATGACAGGGTTTGTCGCGGCCAAAAAAATCCCAGAAGAAGTTAATCAACGGCATGTCGCTGCGAGAGTTTCCTGCCCGGTACGGCAGCAACAGTTCATGATTCGCATTGCGCGCATCCTCTAAAATTAACTCCGCCATCTGCTCTTCCTGCGGAACGCGATCGCCCGCCAGGGCATACAGGCGATCGACGTCAAGCTGGAACCCGAGCGCCCGAAGTTTCGCCAGTTTCAGCGGGGTCGCGACGCTTTCCAGATGGTGGAAATTCTGCTCGACGACGTCAAAATCCCGACAATCACGACGAAAACCGTAGCCCAGCAGATGATAGTTATTACCCGCAAACGAGCAGTCAATTTCAATGCCCGTCATCACTCTCACAGCGTTTTCATTGCCATAGTGAATAGCTTCCTCAACGGACCGCGCCGAGTTGTGATCGGTTATCGCCAGCACCGCCAGGTTCGCCGCTTTCGCCATAGTCAACAGATCGCTGACAGGGAAATCCGCATCGTCGCTGTATACCGAATGCATGTGCAAATCGATACGCTTCATCATCTTCTCCTTAAGCTGATATTCAGGTACTGCAGGCACTATATGACCAGGCAGGGGATTAATACAGCGCCGCGCGCGCGAAAATTCTGAGTTTGAAAATCAGTAGAAATATCGGTGCGGGTTAATCCGTTTCTCATAAGGAGAACCCGAGGGGAGCATTACGTTCGTCCCCTCATTGTGAAAACGATTAATTTTCCGAATAAAGGAAATAATCAAAATCGGCATTAATGCGCTCGCCGGTGAAATCCTGACAACAACAGATGAAAAATCAACAAAGGGATATCTCTATGATCGATAATCTGGAGACCTCATCGAAGACTTCCGACTTTAGTGGAGAGTGTCTCATGACACTCTCCACTAATATCTGTCAGAACATATAACGGAAATTCGCGTTTATTGCGTTGTCCACGTTGTATTTACCAAAGGCGGATTTCTCAAACTCCAGCCCGAAGCGCATGTTGTCCTTTATCTGCGCATTCATGCCGACATTGAACAACATCCGGCTGTCCTTCTCCCCTTTAATCCGTTTCTCTCCGGACGCATCACGAAGTACGGTCTCGCCGTTATTCAGCAGGTCGAACTGCCAGCTGGTGCCGGCCCGGGCCGTCACGCTCCAGTCCTTACCGCTGAAGGTTTTGCCCAGCTCCACACCTGTCCGGCCGACCAGGGGACTGAAGTCCTTGTTCTTCATGCTCAGGTCCATATTTCCCTCTTTCCAGCGGAACGTTTTGCCGGACACCGCGCCATAAACCAGTTCGGCCTGCGGCTCAATAAAGGTGTCCTCCGTCAGGTGATAACGGTAACCCGTTTCTGCACCGGCATACCAGGAGTGCGTACCGTAATGCTTCGTCCCCAGACCGGCAAAGTTGCCTGTGTAATCATTGTCATGGTGAATATATTTACCAATCAAATCGATATAGGCACCGGAATTAAACAGCGCTGAAGCATACAGACCGCCGCCCACGGATTTTGTCTTCCCGCTGAACGCATCACTGTCTGCGCTGCTGTCGGTATAGGTCATCGTGACACCAGTGAACAGGTCCACACCGTCCAGCGTATGTTTTTTGTCAAAACCGACCTGAACGTGGGTGTAGTTATCACTGTACCCGCCGTCTGCTGAACCAGCGCCGTTCATGATACGGGCCCAGGCTCCAGCATCACCTTTCGTGTCACGCAGTTCCCCCATACGTTTATTCAGATTGTTCACTTCCGTCATGAAGTTTTTGTAGCCGGCATTCATGAAACTGTCCGCCTTCGCCGCAGCGGCTTTGTCAGCCTCTGCTCTGAAACCATCCAGAATCCACTTCGTACTGCCGCCGGTGGTGTCGACATGCAGCGTCGGTGTCACCCGGCTGAACCCCGTGACCCGGGTACCGGCCTTAAAGACATCCCCTGCCGTGCCGGCCGGGGCGCTGACCAGCGGGATGTTCAGGGACTGCCCCGGAGCCGGGTTCTTCATAAAGCTGACATTCAGGGTGTTGTCTGAACCGCTGGCTTTCCCCGTCACGCTGATTTTATCGGCGTTTTTCAGGTCAGTACGCAGGACAAAGTCACTGCCCGTGGCATCAAGCGAGTTTACCGTCAGGATGCGGAAGGCGCCCTTTTCTTCAGACTGTACCCGGCTGTTACGGGCCGTCAGGTTGTTGACGGTGGAATCTCCGGTCAGCTGCCACAGACCACTGTTCATGCTGACGTTTCCCTTACCGCCGGTGATGGCACCGTAGTATGCCGCGTTATATCCACCAAACATTCCTTCAGCCAGTGCGGACGAAACGGAGGAAGACAGCGTCCCGGGCACATCCGTTCCAATACGGACAGCGGACGGGCTGGTTGCATGAATGTCCCCGGAAACATGTGCCCAGTTGCGGATGTCCAGAGTGGCATTGTTGCCGGTCAAATCGTATCCTTCTGTCATAGACAACATCGGCGTGAACTGACCGTCTGAGCCGGTAACCGGCGTTCCGCTCAGGGAAAGCGTACCATTCTTCCCAATCTGAACCCGGCCGTCACTGTAGAGCCCTTTCTGTGCTTTCAGATGACCGCCGTCACGAACAAAGAGAGCAGAGTTCACGAAGATACCGCTGTCCTGCAGCACGGCCTCAGATGAGGTGACGTTTACCTGACTGTCATGAGCCTCAATCCCGCCGGTGAAGCGGTTGTTAATGTCCAGCGTGGAGCCTTTCTGCAGCGTGATATTGCCCTGATACTGGCTTTCCACCGGAGAAGATGTACCTTCCTCCGGATTGACGTAATTACCGGTACTGTCATTTTTATCAATAATGACCTTATTACTTCCCAGCGTGATATGGCTGTTGTCCGACTGTATGTCACCGTTCAGGACAGCATTACGTGAAAGATGGAAGTCAGCATTCTTCAGCGACAGCGTTTTCAGTGTGAACTGACGGTTCTCCCAGTCTTTCTGGGTCAGGGAGACGGGGGCACTGCCGTTGACTGAAGCATGGATAACCGGATGCCCCTGGAAAATCAGACTCCCCCCCTCTTTACTCAGGTTTCCGCCAGGCAGATTTACGGAACCATCCATCACCACCTTACGTTCACCCGGCAATTGCGGGATAGTAACATCCATATTCCCGGTCAACTGGCCATGATAGATAACGGGCTGTTTTGCCCGTTCAGCCAGGACCCGGTCTTTTACTGTCTGAATGGCTTTGTTTTTATCAGTACCGACAAATTCCCATTGTTTCGGGTCATTCAGGCTGTTCCCCCACAGGGTATTATCATAGGTGGCGGATTTAAGAATGTAATAATGGTTCTGGTTGTTGAGCGTTATGCTGTACAGGTTTCCCAGTGTTCCTGAACCACCAAAGGGGGATATCTTCCCAACAGGAACACTGACATCAGCATTCTGGGGGGCAGACATATTAAGCAGAAGCCGGGATTTTTGCTGTGCGTTATTTGTAATCACTGCCCCATAATCTGCTGCCTGCAGTCGGTTGAAGGTAATGGTATTACCGTTAAGGTCAAGTTTGCCTCCCCGGTATCCCCATGAAATGTTATCCGGATTGACCTGACTGGCATCCCCGAGCACCACTGTCGAGCGTCCGCTGGCGAGATTCACAGAGCTGAAGGCCTGAACATTGCCCGCCGCATCTGCCTGCTGGTTTAGCACAACGGTACCGTCACCCGTTTTAAGTCCCCCCGGGTTTACTCCAGTCCCATTTACCGTCAGGGTACCTTCCCCCAGTTTATGAAGGTTATCGCCGGCAACGCCGCTGACCTTCCAGGTAACATTGGTCCCCTTGTCTGTAATAATACCGGCACCTGTCCATGTTTTTCCGGCGTCAGCGGATACTGTGTAACTGTCTTTAAATTCCAGATAGCCGGCCCCCTGAGTCACGCTGTCTTTCAGTACAATGGCGCCGTTCTTCCCGCTGAACACCAGATTTTTGCCTGCATTGAGGTCTTTCCCTTTCTGTCCATGCATAACCCAGTTTTTACTGCCCTGGCTCAGGGTACCTGTGCCGGATGTTTTGTCATATGTCCAGTTCAGTGGTCCCTGCCCGGAAATCAGATTCACGGGAGAATCGAAATCGTCCTGCATAACCTGACTCAGGAAATCAGTCCGAATGACATTCCAGTTCGCAATTTTTTCATTCCCTCCTGTCAATACTCCAACAAGTACCCAGCTTTTTTGCAAAGCATCATACGCAAATAATGGAGAACCACTGTCCCCTGGTCGACCATGGTTTCCTAATGGCCCCTGACTGGAATCAAATATATTTCCACTGGATGCTGTTACTCTCCCCCCATTTCCTGATGAGCTCAGAGGACCAATTGTTCCACCAATTGTATAATTATAAGCTCCGGAAAGACTCTGACGTGTACCATCAGGAGCCTGAATATACTGGGTACCGCTACCTACACGATAAAATGCGGTATAGCGTTCAGTATCATTGTAAGTATTGTTCTTTGTCACCTCAGAAGGAATAGCTTCAGTGACCAGTTTATTCAGGCGCGGCGCATGGAAGTCAACAGAAGGATTATTATTACGTTCAACAATGGAATAGCTATTTTTACCGTTTCCGAATCCAACACTCTGATATCCCCCATTATGTTTCACGCTGACGATATACTGAGGCGATACAAGTGTGGCAAATCCACTCGTACTGACGCTACTGAAATCTGCCATCGGGGCTTTATCCAGTCGCCCCACCAGTTTTCCCTCTTTGTCATATACAGGAACGTCTGTGGCTCCGGGCATAAAAAGCCCTTTATTTTCAGCAAAATCCCGATAAATCTGATAGGCGATATCTGAACGAACAATACCAGCCTGTGACATCATCGGAAAAGATAAACAAGTCACAGAGACGCTAATAAGTGATATTTGCTTTAATTTCCGGCTTGTTCGTTTAACCACCCGGCTGGCCAGCTCAGATACAGCAATGAGCCCTTGCGTAACAGGGCAATATTTAAGTGAATATATTTTGTTCACAGCAAACTCTCCACGACCCTCATAGATAACATCAACAATTAAACTAATTTATATTCAGCTAATAAAAAAGGATATGTTAAACATGACAAAAGAAAATAAAGTGTAATTATTTTAAATTAACACCTTCGCCAATCAATAAAGTCCCGACACTTCACTTTTTGAAAACATCATTTTCCTGATCTGGTGTTAACTTTTATATCATAAAATTATGCATATTCATGTCGATTTATCAAAAAAATCATTTAATTATCATTTTGTGATATTTTACTGCCACCCAAAAAAATCATAAACATCAAATATTAGCATCAATAGAATTACACCAATCAACAAATCAGTTTTTCCTTATTGACCTTGCGTAAGAGGCTGCTTATATCGAAATTATTTTGATGCGTGAATCGCCACGGATAATCCAGACACTTCAGAGCCGTTGATAATATTGATTTTCACATTCTGCCGGTGGCATCCGATCGCCAGAACCATACCGACGTTTATTGTTATAAATATTTCGATGTAATCAAAAATATCACTGCGGGCTTCTTCACGCGTTCCGTAGAACTATTTCTTTATCCGTTCACGCTTCAATAGCGGGAAAAACTTTCTGCAACGGCGTTGTCGTGGCATTTACCACGACGACTCATACTACAACCCTTTAGTCCGTGTGATTTCGGAAACGACTGTCACTCATAGCTTGTGTATGACGACCTTGATCAGAATGAACCAGCACCTGTTTTGAGGATTACGTCGCCAGACGGCCATCAGAGGCGTATTTATCTCTGGATATAGCAACCCTGTCGCGTATGAAGCTTGATCGGGGGCATCTTCCTGGACCGAACACAGAATGCCCCCACTGATGCCCCCGGCTGTGACTAGATTCCGGTTGAGTCCCGTTGATAACAAGAGATAAGATCGGGCTATAAACCGCAGTAGATGGGCTTTAGTTGATTTCTGTAGGCCTGGGAAGCGTTTGAAATGGTGCCGATAATAGGAGTCGAACCTACGACCTTCGCATTACGAATGCGCTGCTCTACCAACTGAGCTATATCGGCCCTGAAGAGGACGTGACCACGAGTGTGAACACGGGGTAGAAGGTTAAAACTAACCGGGCGATGCGTCAATAGCCTTGCGAATCAAGTGGCTGATTTTGCATCACCCGGCGTTATTTAGGCACGAATCGTATCGTCACCAAAGCCGATCCACTTATAGGTAGTCAGCGCTTCCAGCCCCATAGGACCACGGGCATGTAATTTTTGCGTACTGACGGCAACTTCCGCACCGAGACCAAACTGTCCGCCATCGGTAAAACGGGTCGAGGCGTTGACGTATACCGCGGACGAATCCACTTCGTTCACAAAACGGTTCGCGTTGTGCATGGTGCGCGTCAGGATGGCGTCGGAATGCTGAGTGCCGTGCTCGCGAATATGCGCAATGGCGTCATCCAGGTCCGCGACGATTTTGACGTTCAAATCCAGCGACAGGAACTCGTCGTCAAATTCTTCCGCTTTCACTGCCACCACGTTTGCCGGGCCCGAGCTCAACAGGGCAAGCGACCGTTCATCCGCATGCAGCGTTACACCGCTCTCCGCCATCTGCTGACTCAGCGCAGGCAGAAAACGCGCCGCGATGTCCTGGTGCACTAACAGCGTCTCTACCGTGTTACAGGTACTCGGACGTTGCGTTTTCGCATTGACGATAATCTTCAGCGCCGGGGCAATCTCTGCGCTGTCGTCGACAACGATATGACACACCCCAATCCCACCGGTGATCACCGGAATGGTCGACTGCTCGCGGCACAGCTTATGCAGACCCGCGCCGCCACGCGGAATCAGCATGTCGATATATTTGTCCATGCGCAGCATCTCATTCACCAGCGCACGGTCGGGGCTTTCAATGGCCTGAACCGCCGCTTCCGGTAGCCCGCAGGAGGTTAACGCCTGCTGGATCACGCGCACGGTGGCAGCATTGGTGCGATACGTCTCTTTACCGCCGCGCAGAATCGCCGCATTGCCCGTTTTCAGGCACAGAGAGGCGACATCGACGGTGACGTTCGGGCGGGCTTCATAAATCACGCCAATCACGCCCAGCGGCACACGGCGACGCTCCAGACGCAGCCCGCTGTCCAGTAGCCCTCCGTCAATCACCTGCCCAACCGGATCCGCCAGATTGCAGACCTGACGGACATCATCAGCAATCGCTTTCAGGCGCGCCGGCGTCAGCGCCAGGCGATCAAGCATCGCCTCGCTCAGACCGTTCGTACGCGCTTCGGCCACGTCCTGCGCATTGGCGTTCAGGATAGTTTCCGTTTGCGCTTCAAGCGCATCAGCTATTTGTTCCAGCACGCGATTTTTTTCGCGGCTGGAGAGTTGCGCCAGTTTGTACGACGCGGCTTTGGCAGCAATGCCCATTTGTTCCAGCATTTATCTGCTCCTTAACGGGTAATCATATCATCGCGATGAACGGCGACCGGGCCATATTCGTAACCCAGAATCGCGTCAATCTGCTGAGAGTGGTGTCCGGCAATGCGGCGCAGCGCGTCGCTGTTGTAGCGGCTCACGCCGTGGGCAATATCACGCCCCTCCAGATTACAGATGCGGATCACTTCACCACGTGAGAAGTTGCCTGTCACGCTTTTAATGCCTTTCGGTAGCAATGAACTGCCGCGTTCCAGAATCGCCGCCATCGCGCCTTCATCGACGGTGATTTCACCAGCAGGCGGCGCGCCAAAGATCCAGCGCTTGCGGTTCTCCAGCGGAGAGGCCTGTGCATGGAAGCGGGTACCGACAGAGATGCCTTCCATCACATCACCAATCACGCCCGGCTTGCTGCCAGCGGCGATAATCGTGTCAATCCCGGCGCGGCAGGCGACGTCAGCGGCCTGCAACTTAGTGCCCATGCCGCCCGTTCCCAGCCCCGATACGCTGTCGCCGGCGATTGCGCGCAACGCGTCATCAATCCCGTAGACATCTTTAATCAGTTCGGCCTGCGGGTCGGTACGTGGATCGGCGGTGAACAGCCCCTGTTGATCGGTCAGCAGCAGTAGTTTGTCCGCCCCGGCGAGGATCGCCGCCAGCGCGGAGAGATTGTCATTGTCGCCCACTTTAATTTCCGCTGTGGCAACTGCATCGTTCTCATTGATCACCGGAACGATATTGTTATCCAGCAGGGCACGCAGAGTGTCGCGCGCATTCAAAAAGCGTTCCCGGTCTTCCATGTCCGCCCGCGTCAGCAGCATCTGCCCGACGTGAATGCCGTAAATCGAAAACAGCTGTTCCCACAGTTGGATCAGTCGGCTCTGCCCGACCGCCGCCAGCAGTTGCTTGGTGGCAATGGTCGCCGGCAGTTCCGGATATCCGAGATGTTCACGCCCGGCGGCGATAGCGCCCGACGTGACGATAACAATACGGTGTCCTGCGGCATGCAACTGCGCGCACTGACGAACAAGTTCTACGATGTGGGCACGGTTCAGGCGGCGCGATCCGCCCGTTAGCACACTGGTGCCGAGTTTTACCACCAGCGTCTGGCTGTCACTCATGATTCTCTGCCGTTCAAAATAGGGAAAATGATAGTAAACGAACGTTTTAGCAGGACTGGCCCCGGTTGCCAACAAGCAGCGCACAAAGCATGGAATTTTGTTGTGCTGGATCAGCAAGCGTAGCGGCAATTTTTGACGTTTTTATTACTGAAACAGAAAAACATCCTTTTTTAAAATTATTCTTACGTTGTCATAAAACCTTCACTCCAGAACGTTAAAACCCTCCTGTCTTTCAACGGGGATCACACCCAGTAAATAATAGCGCGTACGTTAAATCAGGACTGAAAATGAAAAAGAGCACTCTGGCATTAGTGGTGATGGGTATTGTGGCATCGGCATCCGTGCAGGCAGCGGAAGTGTTTAATAAAGACGGTAATAAACTGGATGTGTATGGCAAAGTCAAAGCGATGCACTATTTCAGCGACAATGACAGCAAAGACGGCGACCAGACCTATGTTCGCTTTGGTTTTAAAGGCGAAACGCAAATTAACGATCAACTGACCGGTTACGGTCGTTGGGAAGCGGAATTTGCGGGCAACAAAACCGAAAGCGAATCTGGTCAGAAAACGCGTCTGGCGTTTGCCGGGGTCAAGCTAAAAGATATCGGCTCTTTCGATTATGGTCGTAACCTGGGCGCACTGTATGACGTTGCCGCCTGGACCGATATGTTCCCGGAATTTGGTGGTGACGGCCTGGCGCAGACCGATAACTTTATGACCAAACGCGCCAGCGGTCTGGCGACATACCGGAACACTGACTTCTTCGGCGTGATCGACGGTCTGAACATGACCCTGCAATATCAGGGCAAAAACGAAGACCGTGACGTGAAGAAACAAAACGGTGACGGGTTCGGGACATCACTGAGCTACGACTTCGGCGGCAGCGATTTCGCGATCATTGGCGCCTATGCCAACTCTGACCGTACCAATGAGCAAAACCAGCAGGCGCGCGGTCATGGCCAGAATGCTGAAGGCTGGGCGACCGGTCTGAAATACGATGGCAACGACATCTATCTGGCGACCATCTATTCTGAAACCCGCAACATGGCGCCGATCTCCGGTGGTTTTGCCAACAAAGCGCAAAACTTCGAAGCCGTCGCACAATATCAGTTTGATTTCGGCCTGCGTCCGTCCATCGGTTACGTTCAGTCGAAAGGCAAAGATATTGAAGGTATTGGTGATGAAGATATCGTGAAATATATCGACGTCGGCGCGACCTATTATTTCAACAAGAATATGTCGGCGTTTGTTGATTATAAAATCAACCAGATTGATGACAACAACAAACTGGGCGTCAACAGCGATGACATCGTGGCGCTGGGTATGACCTATCAGTTCTGATGCCAGAATGGTCCGGATGAGTTGACTTATCCGGCTAAAAACAGAGAGGCCGGATGATTCATCCGGCCTCTTTTTTGGATTACGCCGTTAGCTTCACCGGCTCATCACGGAAATCGTCTGCGGGCTCCAGTGACAAATGCAGCGTGTTTAACAGCTCACGCAACTTCTCGTGAAACTCGCGCAGGGTATATTCCAGTCGCTCAACGACTTCTTTATCTTTGATCGCCACAGTCTTCCAGTCGCCCGCTTTGTCGAACAGACCAAATTTGTAGCTGTAGGTAAAACGCTTTTCGTGCGCTTCCAGTTCCATCCACCAGCCCCAGAATTCGCGCAGTTCAGGCGCGGGCTTCACGTTGACGCAAACAGCCAGACAATCGAAAAAGAATCGATTATCTTCGCACTTTCCTTCGCGGATATAAGGGCCAAGCGCGGTGAATTTCTTGATCAATCTGCTCTTCGGGTGTCCACTCGGTAACGTCATTGCGATCTCCTGTTGTGAAGCAACTGTTTTACCAAAACAGTAGAATTTAGCAAATTATTAACACAATCTCTTTTCAATCCAGCGGGTGATTTCCTGTAACGCGTTGTCAAAATTGCGATACACCGGATTGAAGGGAATCTCCAGCAGCTTACCGTCAGAAGATGAAGACGTGATTAAACGCGACTCCTCTTCCGGACTGAACGGATCGTTCTTCCAGAAGCCCGACAGCATTGGCGTCGGGCAGCGTCTGCCAAGCAGTCCCTGCACCTTCAGCGAATAGCGATTAAGCTCCACGCGCAACGCTTCATCGGACGCATCGTGCATCCCCAGTCGACTTGCCAGAACGTCAAGATACATTTCCGGTACCGCTCCCTGACGTAACGGATCGCTCAGCAACGCATGGACAACCGGACCGAGGCAGGCCACCGCTTTCAGGCGCGGTGATTCAAGATAGGCCAGACGCACCGCCACATTGGCACCAAAACGAAATCCGAACGCCGCCACCCGGGTATGATCCACCCACGGCACATTCGGCAGCGCTTTCAACACATGCTGGTGCAACAGGCTGGAGTCCTGAGAGAGCTTCCACTTTGACGAGAAACCGACGGAAGGCATGTCCAGCGTCAGCATGGCGATGCCGCGCGGCGCGAAATAGCGCTCATACAGGGTGTAGTAATCGGTTTGCATTGAATCCAGACCGCCGCACATCAGCACCGTCGGAAACGGGCCGTCGCCTTTTGGCATATGCAAGAACCCGGTGACGGGCGAGCCGCCAGGCACGCTAAATTCCATCTCACGCAGCGTACCCGGCAGTCGCTGCGCGGCTTCTTCATAGGCACGGTTAGATAAGGCCTGCGCCTGTTCCGCCAGATCGTCCCCTTTCAGGTGCGGATAGGCAGCGATGTTGTACAGCGTCGAGGCGTGTAGCCAGTAGCGACCACTGCGCTCAGGGTCCGTTTCCTGGCAGGCTTTCTGCTGCCAGTCCATCGCCTGTTTTGCCCATTCATAAATCCAGTTGCCGCCACGGTAACCGATCACCGTATCGTAAAGATCGGCATCGGTGCGCTCGGCGTCACTCATCACGATGCGCGCCTGAACATCCAGAATTTCTCGCGGATCCACCCCGCGCCAGATCCACATCAGGCGGTTAATCATGCGATACCAGTGGGGAATATTCTTGCCATCCAGCGCCGATTGCACAGGCGGCTGCGTCCCGGCATTAAAACGGCGGACCAGGGTCGACGTTTCGGGGTGTTTGAAACGGGGTTTGAACAGGATTTCGCTTAGATTAGCCTGTGACATGCGTACAGCCTCCTGAAGTACTCACTGAGGCTTATTGTAACCCGACACCGGCTAAATAGAACAACGCCCGGCTGTGCCAGGCGTTGAAAAAGTCAGAGATTAGCGGCCAGAAATCGGCGGAACGAAGGTCACGCCCATGTCCCACGGCTGCTCAATCCAGGTATCCTGCGGGATATCAATCACGTAATCATCGACTAACGGACGACCCGCCGGTTTCGCGAAGATAGTGACAAAGTGCGCTTTTGGGTACATTTCACGGATAGCCACGGCGGTACCACCGGTATCCACCAGATCGTCGATGACGATAAAGCCTTCACCATCGCCTTCAGCGCGTTTCAGAACTTTCAGTTCACGCTGGTTGTCGTGATCGTAGCTGGAAATGCATACGGTATCGACATGACGAATGCCCAGTTCACGTGCCAGCAATGCGCCCGGCACCAGACCACCACGACTAACGGCAATGATGCCTTTCCACTGTTCTGAAGGCATCAGGCGGTTTGCCAGTTTGCGTGCATGGATCTGCAGCATGTCCCAGGTGACGACGTATTTTTCGCTCATGTGAAGTGTCCCAGCCTGTTTATCTACGGCTTAAAAAGTGTTCGAGGGGGAAATAGGTTGCGCGAGATTATAGAGATCTGAGCCACCAAAAACCAGTGTTTCGCGGAATCGGGCCCTCTTTTTACGTGCTTTATACTCGCAGCGGGCGCAGAAAGTGGTATTCTCAAGCGCATCTCGCAAGCCAGACTTGTGGTAATAATTAACCTGCTAACCCTGTGACCTGCAAGCCTGTTTGCAGCGCATCTATACCCTGAATACCACCTAAAGTATGACGGGTATACAAGGAGAATTATCGTGTCTGAACTATCTCAACTCTCCCCGCAACCGCTGTGGGATATTTTTGCAAAAATCTGTTCAATTCCTCACCCGTCCTATCATGAAGAGCAACTCGCTGAGCACATCATCGGCTGGGCAAACGAGAAAGGTTTCCACGTCGAGCGCGACCAGGTAGGGAATATCCTGATTCGCAAACCGGCCAGTGCAGGAATGGAAAACCGTAAACCGGTGGTTCTGCAGGCGCACCTGGACATGGTGCCGCAGAAAAACAACGACACTGTGCACGATTTCACCAAAGATCCGATCCAGCCTTATATTGATGGCGAATGGGTGAAAGCGCGTGGTACCACACTGGGCGCCGATAACGGCATCGGGATGGCTTCCGCATTAGCGGTTCTGGCTGACGACAGCGTCGTTCACGGACCGCTGGAAGTGCTGCTGACCATGACCGAAGAAGCGGGGATGGACGGTGCATTTGGTCTGCAGGCCAACTGGCTGCAGGCGGATATTCTGATCAACACCGACTCGGAAGAAGAAGGTGAGATCTACATGGGTTGCGCAGGAGGGATCGACTTCACCTCTAACCTGCCGCTGACCCGCGAAGCCGTTCCGGCAGGTTTCCAGACCTTTAAGCTGACGCTGAAAGGGCTGAAAGGCGGTCACTCCGGTGGCGAAATCCACGTTGGTCTTGGCAACGCGAACAAACTGCTGGTTCGTTTCCTGGCCGGTCATGCTGAAGAGTTGGATCTGCGTCTGGTCGATTTCAACGGCGGTACGCTGCGTAACGCAATTCCACGTGAAGCCTTTGCGACCGTTGCCGTTGCGGCAGACAACGTAGAGGCTCTGAAAGCGCGGGTTAACGCTTATCAGGACATTCTGAAAAACGAACTGGCTGAAAAAGAGAAAAACCTGGTGGTTCTGCTGGAGAGCGCCGCGAGCGATAAAGCCGCACTGACCGCACAATCTCGCGATGGCTTTATCCGTCTGCTGAACGCCACGCCGAACGGTGTGATCCGCAATTCCGACGTCGCAAAAGGCGTGGTTGAAACCTCACTGAACGTGGGCGTCGTCACCATGACCGACGACAACGTCGAAATCCATTGCCTGATCCGTTCGCTGATCGACACCGGTAAAGACTATGTCGTTAGCATGCTGGATTCGCTGGGGAAACTGGCAGGCGCGAAAACCGAAGCGAAAGGGAGCTACCCTGGCTGGCAGCCGGATGCGAACTCACCGGTGATGCATCTGGTGCGCGAAACCTATCAGCGTCTGTTCAACAAGACGCCGAACATCCAGATTATCCACGCGGGTCTGGAGTGCGGTCTGTTTAAGAAACCGTACCCGGATATGGATATGGTCTCTATCGGGCCAACCATTACCGGTCCACACTCACCGGATGAGCAGGTGCATATCGAAAGCGTCAGTCATTACTGGACGCTTCTGACCGAACTGCTGAAAGCGATTCCGACGAAGTAAGTTACGGCTGTCGTGCTATAAAAATGCCGGATGGCGGCGCGTTGCGCCTTATCCGGCATTTTGCTCTTTATAACCCCAGCAATAACTGCCGTTCCAGTTGCGGATCGAGTAGCGTTACGTGCAGCCCCACCAGCCTTACCCCCCGCCCTGCCCGCCGCTCATCCCAGGTTTTATGCGCAGTAGAAATCAGGTCTTCTTTATTCAGCTTCGGCCAGACGTGTTCCTGGGTGGTTTGCTGAAAGTCATTGAACTTGAGCTTTACCCCCTGGCGAGCAATGCATAAATCGGGTTTGACTTTCGCCAGTCGCCGTTCGAGTTCCGGATATAACTGCTCAATGATCGCCTCACAGTCAGACCACTGATGAATATCTTCCGCCATGGTGCGTTCCACGCCGACCGATTTGCGTAAGCGTTCATTATTGACATCCCGTTCGTCGATTCCCTGGCTTCGCTCCCACAATACCCGCCCAAACTTACCGAAGCGCTTAAGTAATGTCGCCAAATCGCACTGCTGGACATCACCGCAGGTGCGTAGCCCCATGCTTTCCAGTTTTGCCGCAGACACTTTACCGACGCCGGGAATTTTCCCCAGCGGCAACGTACTGAGGAACGCCGGCACATCATCCGGCGTAATGACATACTGTCCGTTGGGTTTATTCAGATCGGAGGCGATTTTGGCCAGAAACTTCACCGGCGCCACGCCCGCCGAGGCGGTAAGTTGCAGCTCGTTGAAAATCGTCTGGCGTATTTCCTGAGCGATAAGCGTGGCTGACCCATAACAGTGTGTACTGTCCGTGACGTCCAGATACGCCTCGTCCAGTGACAGCGGCTCAATTAATGAGGTATAGCGGGCGAAAATGGACTGGATTTGGCGGGAGGCTTCTTTGTAGGCCTCATAACGGCCCGGTAATAACGTGAGGTGCGGACACAGTTTCAGCGCCATACCGGTCGGCATCGCGCTGCGCACGCCAAATTTACGGGCGGGATAGTTGGCGGTGCTGATAACGCCTCTGCGCTCACGGCTGCCGCCAATGGCAATAGGGATGTCGCGCAACGCCGGGTTGTCCCGCATCTCAACCGCGGCGAAAAAACAGTCCATATCAACATGTATGATTTTACGCATCACCCACCTCCCGAAACACTGTTTAAGTATACAGTGAAATCAATAAATGGGAAGCGATCGCTCACCGAACAACGCGACGAATTCCAGCGTCGTGACTACTGTGGCATCGGGTTGCGATGTAATGCAGCGAGGTGCTGTTTTTTATCCAGTTTCTCCACTAACGGTTGAACCACTTTTTCACCATGTTGACCAAAATATTGATACAAAGTATCGGCTGCGCTCTGGGTCAGAATCATGATTTCGATGCGTCGGTTTCCTGCGCTTTCCGGATTATTGGTATCCAGCAGCATCTGGTCAGCCATCGCACTAACCTGCATCACTTTATCCTCCGGCATCCCCGCTTCTTCCAGTACGCGACGTGCGGATAACGCTCTGTCCCCCGACAGGTTCCAGTTGTTATAAATATTATTTTTATAACCCATGGCATCCGTATGCCCGGTAATAATGATCTTATTGTCCAGCGAGTCAAAAACCGGCGCCAGCTCAACCAGAAGCGATTTAAAGAACGGCATGATCCGTGCACTGCCACGCTCAAACATACTGCGGTTTTGGTCGTCTTTAATCAGCACACGTAACCCCTGGGGCACTATCTCCATTTCCAGGTTAGTTTCCATGTGCGCATTTCGCGCAACAGTATTAATACTGGTGGCCAATTCACCTAATTCTGATGCGGATTTTCTTTTCAGCAGCGCCGTTTTCTCATTCACATCACGCGCTTTTCTTTCGGTTGCCTCACTCACTTTTATCCGTTCTTTTGCTGAGTTCGTTTCCTCGGTGGTGGACTTATTACGCGGGGTGCTACTCCTGCTTGCCATCGCGGTAATCGGCTTTTGACCAATTTTATTCAGCGCCGTTAAGCCCCCGCCATTAAAGATCGACTGGCCATGCAACGCCGCCACAATGTTTTCTCGATCGGATTTACTGACGCTGTTCACAATCAACTTCATCGTCGTCACCAAAGGCGCTGAACGTATCTCCGAAGTGTCCGCCCGCTTTACCCTTGATGCGATGCCAGGCAAACAGATGGCGATCGACGCCGACCTGAATGCCGGGCTTATCAACCAGCAGCAGGCGCAGACGCGACGTAAGGACGTCGCCGGCGAAGCCGATTTCTATGGCGCGATGGACGGGGCCTCGAAGTTCGTGCGCGGCGACGCCATCGCCGGGATGATGATTCTGGCGATCAACCTGATCGGCGGCGTGTGCATCGGGATTTTTAAATACAATCTCAGTGCCGAAGCGGCATTCCAGCAGTACGTACTGATGACCATCGGTGACGGTCTGGTGGCGCAGATCCCTTCTCTTCTGCTCTCTACCGCCGCCGCGATCATCGTGACCCGCGTCAGTGACAATGGCGATATCGCCACCGATGTTCGCGCACAGTTACTGGCCAACCCATCGGTGTTGTATACCGCCACCAGCATTATGTTTGTACTGGCAGTGGTGCCGGGAATGCCACATTTCCCGTTCCTCGCGTTCAGCGGCCTGCTGGGCTTCACCGCCTGGCGGATGAGTAAACGTCCGAAAGCCGCTGAGGCTGAAGAGAAAAACCTCGAAACGCTGACGAAAACAATCGTCGAAACGACCGAGCAGCAGATTACCTGGGAAACCATCCCGCTGATTGAGCCAATCAGCCTGAGCCTGGGGTATAAGCTGGTCTCACTGGTGGATAAATCAAAAGGCAATCCGCTGACCCAGCGTATCCGTGGCGTGCGCCAGGTGATCTCCGATACCAACGGCGTGCTGCTGCCGGAAA
The DNA here is from genome assembly GCF_001297795.1 of Citrobacter sp. CtB7.12. Lineage (NCBI taxonomy): Bacteria > Pseudomonadati > Pseudomonadota > Gammaproteobacteria > Enterobacterales > Enterobacteriaceae > Citrobacter > Citrobacter sp. CtB7.12. Next base: position 24,031 of record NZ_LIFT01000026.1, read on the forward strand.
TTCGCATTCGTGAAAATTTCAGGTTAAAGCCCAGCCAGTACGCGATCTATATCAACGGGATTAAGGCCGATGAAGCCGATATTCCCTCTGACCGCCTGATGGCGCTGCCTTCCAGCGAAACTTACGGCGAGATAGATGGCATTCTGGGTAATGACCCGGCGTACGGGATGCCGGTGACCTGGATCCAGTCAGCGCAGAAGGCGAAAGCGTTGAATATGGGGTATCAGGTGATCGACAGCGCCAGCGTGATTGCCACGCATGTGAATAAGGTGGTGCGCAGCTACATTCCCGATCTGTTTAATTATGATGACATTACGCAGCTGCATAACCGTCTCTCGTCAATGGCACCGCGCCTGGCGGAAGATCTCAGCGCCGCGCTCAACTACAGCCAGTTGCTGAAAGTGTATCGGGCGCTGCTGACTGAAGGCGTATCACTGCGCGACATTGTGACTATCGCCACCGTGCTGGTTGCCAGCAGCAGCGTAACGAAAGATCCCATTCTTCTGGTCGCTGATATCCGCCTTGCGCTGCGTCGCAGCATTACGCACCCGTTTGTCCGCAAGCAGGAACTGGCGGTCTATACGCTGAATAACGAACTGGAAAACCTGCTTTCTAACGTGGTGAATCAGGCGCAGCAGAGCGGTAAGGTGATGCTCGATAGCGTGCCGGTGGATCCGAACATGCTCAATCAGTTCCAGAGCAATATGCCGCAAATTAAGGAGCAGATGAAAGCCGCAGGCAAAGAGCCGGTGCTGCTGGTCGCGCCGTCGCTACGTCCGCTGCTGGCGCGCTATGCCCGACTCTTCGCGCCGGGTCTGAACGTTCTGTCTTATAACGAAGTGGCAGATGAACTGGAGCTGAAAATTATGGGGGCACTGAGTTAAATAATTACCCGGCTGTTTAAGTCGGCGTTTTTTCTGCCGCTTTATAAAGATGACGCGACAAGGAGGTTGCATTTCAAATGCCTGCTCAAGTTAAAGGATTGATGAGTGACCATTCAACAGAATATCCCATCCCCTTCAGAAAACGACGCTCAGCATGATGACGCCAGATTGTACTGGCGCACATACCGGGAGTTTGTACGCCAGCAAGAGTTGCAACAACATAATGAAACGCAATCAACAGATGACGCGATGCCCGCGCACGTCGCGCTCATCGAACCCGTCGATCTGTTGCTGGCAGGCACGATGATGCTTGTCTTCATCATCCTGCTGCTGCTTGCCTGTTAGATGATGGTATTTTCCTTGAGGATCCGGCGTGCGCCGAGGAAGTGATCCTGCCAGAACGGATCGGTCAATTGGCTCACCCGGATGGTTTCGCCCGTACGCGGGGACTGGATAAACTGTCCATCCCCCAGATAAACACCCATATGGTCGGCGATATCCTGACTGTGTATATGGAAGAACAGCAGATCGCCACGGCGCAGGTCACGGTTAGCGACAATGGTTGCCCGACGGTAATGATACATTTCATTTGCCGTGCGCGGTAATTTGGCCGCCAGGATTTTATTGTAGGCGTAGAAAACCAGCCCACTACAGTCGAATCCGCGATCCGGATTGACGCCTCCCCATACGTACGGTTTCCCCAGTTGCGCCTCAAGGCGATGAATCGCCACTTCCGTGATGTTCTGCAAATGGTCGCTAGTGAGGAACGCCTTATTTTCTGCCAGTTCCTGCCAGCGGTGGTTGTCCGCGCGCAGCGGCCCCGGGAACCATTCTGGATGCTGTTCAAGCAACTCACGGTTGTGCTGGCGCAACGCTCTCTTGCTCTGCGGGGTTCCGGAAACAATGTAATGCGCCTGCCTTCTGCGCTTCGCCTGATATTTACTGAGCAGACGTTCACGGTTATGCATCCGCAACGTCGCGGCATAGCTAAACGTCTGATGTGAAGAGACGGCTGCAGATAACGGTGAATAAAGGAGACATAACGAGAGTAGCCCCGGCAGAATGGCGCGCGGAGCACCTGATAAAAACATAAAAAAACATAACCTAAATAAACAGTGAGGCGACAGTTTAACCAGGCGAGGAACTGACCAGGCTTAATAATCAATAATTAAAAAATTAATGGTTTATTATCAGTGAATTGTATCCGCCAGGCCCCTGGCAACGAGCCTGACATCCGTTCTGCGGAAATGGACAAAATCGGGCCGGTTCTGACAGCCAGTGTCGCTAACGTTCTGTATAAATTGTAAACGCACCACGAGGGGCTTGCGAAAAACTGTCGTGGTGTTAATGTGAGCGTTCCAAATCCAGATTAGTCCGATTTGGGGATCTTATTTTTGCCGTTCTGGCGTGGGTAATCGTTTTATCAAGGAACAAGCAGTATGCGTAAAATCGCATTATTTATTGCGATGCTTTTGATCCCGTGCGTGTCATTCGCCGGCTTGCTGAGTAGCAATAGCTCCACAACCCCCATCAGCAAAGAGTATAAGCAACAATTGATGGGATCGCCGGTCTATATTCAGATCTTCAAGGAAGAGCGCACGCTCGATCTCTACGTCAAGATGGGCGAACAGTATCAACTTCTCGACAGCTACAAAATTTGTAATTACTCCGGCGGATTAGGTCCAAAACAACGCCAGGGCGATTTTAAAAGTCCTGAAGGTTTTTATAACGTCCAGCGTAGCCAGCTCAAACCTGACAGCCGCTTTTATAAAGCCATTAATATTGGCTTCCCCAACGCCTATGACCGTGCTCATGGTTATGAAGGCAAATATCTGATGATTCACGGTGCCTGCGTCTCGGTTGGCTGTTACGCCATGACCGACAGCGGCATTGATGAGATTTTCCAGTTTGTCACCGGTGCGTTGGTCTTTGGTCAGTCGAGTGTGCAGGTCAGTATTTATCCCTTCCGCATGACCGATGCCAATATGCAGCGTCACAAGTATTCGTATTACAAAGAGTTCTGGTCGCAGTTAAAACCGGGATACGATTATTTCGAGCAGACCCGCAAGCCACCGACCGTGTCGGTTGTCGATGGCCGCTATGTCGTCAGCAAACCGTTGAGTCATGAAGTGGTTCAGCCGCAGCTGGCGTCAAACTACACGCTCCCCGAGACAAAATAACGCCCACTCGCCTGGCATAATCTTTTGCCAGGTTTCGTTGCCTGTCAGTGGTTGCGTGGCAATGACGGTGACCACATCGTTCGGTGTGGTCTCTTTCTGAAAATCTATCTCCACATCCTGATCGAGCAACGTGGCGACGCCAAACGGTGCACGGCGCGTGATCCAGAACAGATTCGTTGAGCAGAATGCCATCACATAACGACCATCTGACAACAGCATGTTAAAGACCCCTTTCTCACGCAGTACGCCCGCCAGCGTTGCGATATACCTGAACACCGCCGCCATGTTGCCAGGCGTGCGCGGGTAGCGCTGAGTGAGTTTGTGCAGCAACCAGCAGAATGCCTTTTCGCTGTCGGTTTCACCCACCGGGCGAAAATTGCCGGTTTCCAGCGTTTTATAGCCCGAAAGCTGACCATTGTGCGCGTAGGTCCAGTGGCGGCCCCACAGTTCACGCGTGAAGGGATGGGTGTTCTCCAGCGCCACTTCGCCCCGGTTCGCCTGGCGAATATGGGCAATCACGGAACAGGATTTGATCGGGTAGTCCTGTACCAGTCTGGCGATGGGGGAGTTAAAGCTGGGTTGCGGATCTTTGAACGTCCGGCAGCCTTTGCCTTCATAGAAGGTGATGCCCCAGCCGTCTTTGTGCGGTCCGGTTCCCCCTCCACGCTGAACCAGCCCGGTAAAACTAAAGCAGATATCGGTAGGCACATTGGCGCTCATCCCGAGCAGTTCGCACATACATCACCTCCACAACTGCGGGGGCGCAAAACCCCCGGCGAAGACTTACTTAACCATCTCTTTTTCGATCAACTGAATCAGGATATGAATCACTTTAATATGAATTTCCTGAATACGGTCAGCATAGCCGAAATGCGGAACGCGGATTTCGATATCGGCAGTACCGGCCATTTTGCCGCCGTCTTTACCGGTCAGGGTGATGACCTTCATTCCCTTCTTGCGTGCCGCGGCGATGGCTTTGATCACGTTACCCGAATTGCCGGAGGTTGAGATGCCTAACAGCACATCGCCTTCGCGCCCTACCGCTTCCACATAACGGGAAAAGACGTAGTCGTAACCGAAATCATTGCTGACGCAGGAGATGTGGCTAACGTCGGAAATCGCAATGGCCGGATAGCCCGGACGGTTTTCGCGATAACGCCCGGTCAGTTCTTCGGCAAAGTGCATGGCGTCACAATGAGAGCCGCCGTTACCGCAGGACAGTACCTTACCTCCTGCTTTAAAACTGTCTGCCAGCAGGACCGCCGCGCGCTGAATGGCGTGAATATTGGCATCATCTTTTAAAAAATTCGCCAGCGTTTCCGCCGCTTCGTTCAGTTCGTTACGAATAAGATCCTGGTACATGAGGATATCCTTCAGCATGAATGTAAATGACAGGATGCAGTGTACCGGATAGCACTGGCAGCGAGAAGCATAAGCCACATCAATGGCGACGGCTTTTGATTTTTCGTGCCGCAGAAATCGGCAACAATGTGAGCTTTGTTGTAATTATTTTGTAAACACATTGCTAAAAGAATTCACATCCACTACAACCATATCATCACAAGTGGTCAGACCTCCTACAAGCAAGGGAGCTTTTCGTTATGATGATTTTGAGTATTCTCGCTACGATTGTTCTGCTCGGCGCGCTGTTTTATCACCGCGTGAGCCTGTTCCTCAGCAGCCTGATTCTGCTCGCATGGACGGCCGCGCTTGGCGTGGCCGGACTGTGGAATATCTGGCTGCTGGTTCCGCTGGCCATTCTCCTCGTCCCGTTCAATGTGACGCCGATGCGTAAATCGATGATCTCCGCGCCGGTGTTCCGTGGCTTTCGTAAGGTGATGCCGCCGATGTCACGTACGGAGAAAGAAGCGATTGATGCCGGTACCACCTGGTGGGAAGGCGATCTGTTTCAGGGCAATCCGGACTGGAAAAAACTGCACAACTATCCGCAGCCGCGTCTGACCGCCGAAGAGCAGGCGTTCATCGACGGCCCGGTGGAAGAAGCGTGCCGCATGGCGAACGACTTCCAGATCACCCACGAGCTGGCCGATCTCCCGCCGGAACTGTGGGCGTTCCTGAAAGAACATCGCTTCTTCGCGATGATCATTAAGAAAGAGTACGGCGGGCTGGAATTCTCCGCTTACGCCCAGTCTCGCGTGCTGCAAAAACTTTCTGGCGTCTCCGGGATCCTGGCGATTACCGTGGGCGTGCCGAACTCCTTAGGCCCAGGCGAGCTGCTGCAACATTACGGTACACAAGAGCAGAAAGACCATTACCTGCCTCGTCTGGCGCGTGGTCAGGAGATCCCTTGCTTTGCGCTGACCAGCCCGGAAGCGGGTTCTGATGCGGGCGCCATTCCGGATACCGGTATTGTTTGTATGGGCGAATGGCAAGGCCAGCAGGTGCTGGGGATGCGTTTGACCTGGAACAAGCGTTATATCACCCTCGCGCCTATCGCCACCGTCCTGGGACTGGCATTTAAACTTTCTGACCCGGATAAGCTGCTGGGCGGCGAAGAAGAACTGGGGATCACCTGTGCGTTAATCCCAACCTCGACGCCAGGCGTGGAAATTGGTCGTCGTCACTTCCCGCTGAACGTCCCGTTCCAGAACGGTCCGACTCGCGGTAACGATGTATTTGTTCCGATCGATTACATCATCGGCGGCCCGAAAATGGCCGGTCAGGGCTGGCGTATGCTGGTGGAATGTCTGTCGGTGGGCCGCGGGATTACCCTGCCGTCTAACTCGACCGGCGGCGTAAAATCCGTTGCGATGGCTACCGGTGCTTATGCCCACATTCGTCGTCAGTTCAAAATCTCTATCGGTAAAATGGAAGGGATTGAAGAACCGCTGGCACGCATTGCCGGTAATGCCTACGTGATGGATGCCGCTGCGTCCCTCATCACCTACGGTATTATGCTCGGTGAGAAACCGGCAGTGCTGTCGGCAATCGTCAAGTATCACTGTACTCATCGTGGTCAGCAGTCAATTATTGACGCGATGGATATCACCGGTGGCAAGGGCATTATGCTGGGCGAAGGTAATTTCCTGGCGCGGGCCTATCAGGGCGCGCCGATCGCCATCACCGTGGAAGGCGCGAACATTCTGACCCGTAGCATGATGATCTTCGGTCAGGGGGCAATTCGCTGCCATCCGTATGTCCTCGAAGAGATGGCGGCCGCACAGAATAACGATGTGAATGCGTTCGACAAACTGCTGTTTAAACATATCGGCCACGTCGGCAGCAACAAAGTGCGCAGCTTCTGGTTGGGTCTGACGCGTGGTTTAACCAGCCAAACGCCCACCCGCGATGCGACGAAGCGTTATTATCAGCATCTTAACCGCCTGAGCGCGAACCTGGCGCTACTCTCTGACGTGTCGATGGCTGTGCTGGGCGGAAGTCTCAAACGCCGCGAGCGCATATCTGCTCGTCTGGGTGATGTACTGAGCCAGCTGTATCTGGCCTCTGCGGTTCTGAAACGTTACGACGACGAAGGCCGTCATGAAGCGGACCTGCCGCTGGTTCACTGGGGTGTGCAGGATGCGCTGTATAAAGCGGAACAGGCAATCGACGATCTGCTGCAGAACTTTCCGAACCGCCTGGTGGCTGGCCTGCTGAACGTGGTGATCTTCCCGACCGGTCGTCACTACCTGGCCCCTTCCGATAAGCTGGATCATAAAGTCGCGAAGATATTGCAGGTACCGAGCGCCACCCGTGACCGTATCGGCCGTGGACAGTATCTGACGCCGAGCGAGCATAACCCGGTGGGATTACTGGAAGAAGCGCTGCTGGATGTGATGGCCGCCGACCCTATTCATCAGCGTATTTGCAAAGAGATTGGCAAAAACCTGCCGTTCACCCGTCTGGATGAACTGGCGCAAAATGCGCTGGCCAAAGGGCTCATTGATAAGGACGAAGCAGCGATTCTGGTCAAAGCGGAAGAAAGCCGACTGCGCAGCATCAATGTGGACGATTTTGAACCCGAGGAGCTGGCGACAAAGCCGGTAAAGCTGCCAGAGAAAGTGCGTAAAGTCGAAGCCGCGTAAGCGATAATAGCAAAAGCCGGAGCGCCTGCGAGCCTCCGGCTTTCTTATTGGAGGCTGTATTAACGTTGTTTACCCACCTCGTCCAGAGCTTCTAATACCGGACTCAACAGATAGCTTAACAATGTTCTGCTGTCCGTCTTCACCTCCGCCGTGACCTGCATGCCAATTATCTGTAGGCCATAAACCTATCTACCCCAATTCGTACTTTCCGTAAACTCTTCACCATCGAGAACGAAAGAATTGTACAGTTGTCAGACTCTGTTCTTTTAATTTCCTATTATAACTTTTGCAATGAGACTGAGATTCACTAAAATAAATGCCATTAGTGCAGTAATAAGTCTTAATTTTTCCATAAAGATTAAATATGAAGGCCGAGTTATTTGTACTGAAGGGTCAACATTTTTCTTCTTTCTAAACAATAGCAACACAACAGCGAATGTTATGGATAATATCGAACCCATTGATGTAAAAACAGAAATCAACGTGGCTGCTGATGTCATATCACCGTTAGCTTTAACGGATGATAAAAGCGCAATAAATTCACATACAATAGCGAATAGCAAAGAAAACGCCAGCATACTCCCCCCTGCAATGTCTTTTTGACCTGGACACAATCATTAAAAAACCGAATACTAATAAAACTCAGAATTAAAATACTCCCAATGACTTATTGACATAATGAAGATATCAATCCTGACGTTTTATTTACTACTCTGTTTATATTTAAAGAAACAACTCAACAACACCTTCATTAACCTAACAAATGCACACGTATTATTTTTAAGGATTAACTCAAAAAAACAAATAAGACACCGAACTTCAATTAACAAATTGATTTCAATAGTTTTTAGACAATAAAATAGTGTAATATCAGTTCGCATCACCACTCTGTAAGACATACCAACCTCACATTGATTACGCTTTTCACGAAACTATTTAACATCAAGCGAATGATAAGTTACTTTTTTTTACGTACGTATGATTGCCAGATATAAATATTGAATATATTCACTCCAATTATTGGAAGATGGTGAAATATTCACAATTGCGTCCCTTGAACTTTTATTCATAGAAAATAAAGTACAGCACAAATAAAATTTGCACAACTGTTATTCATTTTGCATCACTCATAACAATATAAAACACCTAATATATTCATTATATCCTTAATCAATATCAGAATGTCTACAGCCCAGGCGTCGACGTAATACAGCGTCGTTGTCTGGCAAGTAAAAATGCAACTTACACGTTCATTCACGCTAGTCACCTTAACACTCTCTTTTTTATTTTTTTCTTCTCGGGCTTTCCTTCAATAAATTAAAATCGTTAAAAAGAGTGTAGCAATGCTAAATATAAATCTGCTATTTCGATAATGGCTGAATTAATCGAAGTATTCTGCAAAAGTGCAACGGGTTGAAAAGGTGTTAAAGTGAAAAGTAGCCTTGTACTTATGGAGCTGAACGCCGTGACTGGTTTGAAAATTACGCTACTGCAACAACCGCTGGTCTGGCTGGATGGCCCGGCCAACTTGCGCCACTTTGATCTTTTACTGGAACGGGTGACCGGTCGCGATATCATCGTCTTACCCGAAATGTTCACCACAGGGTTTGCGATGGAGGCTGCCAGAGAAGCGCCCACTCAGGAGGAGATGATTTCATGGATGCAAAAACAGGCGCAGCGAACGAACGCTCTGATTGCCGGTAGCGCCGCGCTTCAGACAGAACGTGGCGCGGTGAACCGTTTTTTACTGGTCGAGCCAGAAGGTAACGTGCACTTTTATGATAAACGCCACCTGTTTCGAATGGCTGACGAACATCATCATTACCAGCCAGGCAACCGCCGCGTGATCGTGGAATGGCGCGGGTGGCGCATTCTCCCACAGGTCTGTTATGACCTGCGGTTTCCGGTATGGTCACGCAATTTGAATGATTATGATCTGGCGCTGTATGTCGCCAACTGGCCGGCGCCTCGTTCTCAGCACTGGCAGACGTTGCTGGCGGCTCGCGCGATTGAAAATCAGGTCTGGGTGGCTGGATGTAACCGCGTCGGCACCGACGGCAACGGGCATCACTATCGTGGCGACAGTCGGGTTATTAGCCCGCAAGGAGAAATCATTGCGACAGCGGAAGCCCATCAGGCTACTCGCATTGACGCGGAACTTTCTTTGAGTGCGCTGAAAGCGTATCGGGAGACGTTTCCGGCCTGGCAGGATGCCGACCCGTTTATTCTGCGCTGATTTTTTGACGAGATAAAAACGACGAAAGCCTGAATCATTACTGACTCAGGCTTTCTGAATAGTGGCGGAACGGACGGGACTCGAACCCGCGACCCCCTGCGTGACAGGCAGGTATTCTAACCAACTGAACTACCGCTCCGCGATGTGTTCCACTTGGGAACGAAGCGCATATTACGGATTGCCAGACACCTCGTCAACGCTTTTTCTCACGTTTTTAATCGTTTGCTCTAAAAATCACCCGAGCGGCGGTTTTTACCCCATTTACCGACTTTCTACACCCGCCAGAGGCAACTTCCCCCTTTCTTTTCCACCAGGTCGAGGCGCGATTCATGGGCCGCCACTTCCTCATCGGTGGCGAAAACGACGCGTAGCCTGCTGGCCTGACGTACAAGCCGCTGGATCCCCGTATTGCCCTGCTGCTGGGTTTCCCCTTCCATCGAAAACGCCATCGTCGTCTGACCACCGGTCATCATCAGATAAACATCAGCCAGAATCTGGGCATCGAGCAATGCGCCGTGCAGCGTACGCTTGCTGTTGTCTATCTCATAACGCGAGCACAATGCATCCAGGCTATTACGCTTGCCAGGGAACATCTTCCTCGCCAGCGCCAGGCTATCGGTGACTTTACAGAAAGTATTGGTTTTCGGGATATCGCGGTTGAGCTTGCTGAACTCGTAATCCATAAAGCCGATATCAAACGACGCGTTATGAATGACCAGTTCCGCCCCGCGGATATAATCGAGAAATTCATCCGCCACTTCGGCAAATGTCGGCTTGTCCAGCAGGAACTCATCCGCAATACCGTGGACGCCGAACGCTTCCGGATCCACCAGCCGATCAGGCTTCAGATAGACATGGAAGTTATTCCCCGTCAGACGGCGGTTCACCACCTCTACAGCACCGATCTCAATGATCTTGTGCCCTTCGTAGTGCGCGCCGATCTGGTTCATACCGGTGGTTTCGGTATCGAGGACGATCTGTCGTGTAATTGCAGTGCTCATAGCGGTCATTTATGTCAGACTTGTCGTTTTACGGTTCGATTCAATTACAGGAAGTCTACCAGAGATGCTTAAACAGGTAGAAATTTTCACCGACGGTTCGTGCCTGGGCAATCCAGGTCCGGGCGGTTACGGGGCAATTTTACGCTATCGCGGGCGCGAAAAAACCTTTAATGAGGGCTATATCCTCACGACCAATAATCGCATGGAGCTGATGGCGGCGATCGTCGCCCTGGAAGCCCTGAAAGAACATTGTGAAGTCATTTTGAGCACTGACAGTCAGTATGTGCGCCAGGGGATCACCCAATGGATTCATAACTGGAAAAAACGCGGCTGGAAAACCGCCGACAAAAAACCGGTAAAAAATGTTGATCTCTGGAAGCGACTTGATGCCGCCCTCGGGCAGCATCAGATCAAATGGGAGTGGGTAAAAGGCCATGCCGGTCATCCAGAAAACGAGCGTTGCGATGAGCTTGCCCGTGCCGCCGCCATGAATCCTACTCAGGAGGACGTTGGTTATCAGCCCGAAGCTTAAACGTCCGGCTTGCGATATTGCCGGGTCGCGCCAACGGCCTGCGGTATGCGCGCTTTCGCCTTGTTCTGTTTCATCGGATTGAGCGTAAGCGGAATCGTTCGCTTACGCGCCACAATCATCTGCATACAGCCCAGCGCAGGAAGGTGTGCACTCAACATCTTTCCTCCTTGCTTTTTCCACGGCAGGACGTGAAAACGGCTATAGTTCAGCACTTCAAAATTCAGCAGCGACAGCCAGTCCAGTTGGCGCATCAGCGTAAACATACGACTATTATAAGGCGACGATTTACGCAGTACCGGCACCAGCTTGCGCAGCCCCATCAGGCTCACCGGGTTGAATCCGCTCAGTACCAGCCAGCCATCATCAATGAGTACCCGATCGGCTTCACGTAACAAGCGGTGGGGATCGGCGCACCAGGGTAGCGTGTGCGCCAGCAGACAGACATCGACCGATTTATCGGCAAAAGGGAGATGAAGCGGATCGGCCTGAACCTGAACCGGCGAGCCTTTGGCAGAAACGTTAACCTGATGCGAAACCGCACAGGCTTCCGAGTTGATTTCTGCACTTAAATTGCCCACCTTAAGCAGGTGAAAACCATACATTTTTGCAAACCACGGGTTAAGCTGTTTTTCCAGCGCCTCACGATAGTACTCTCCCCAGGGCAAATCGCTCCAGCGATCGGGTGCTACGACTGTTTGAGGGTTCCTTGCCGGTTTCATCACAACCATCCGTTATGCATAGACAGAGAGGTAATTTATGAATCTTAACAGTATTCCGGCGTTTCAGGACAATTACATCTGGGTTCTGAGTAATGATGAAGGACGTTGTCTGATCGTGGACCCGGGCGACGCCGCGCCGGTGTTAAAGGCGATTGCCGAAAACCAGTGGCAGCCAGAGGCTATTCTACTCACTCATCATCATCAGGACCATGTGGGTGGCGTGAAAGAACTGGTACAGAACTTTCCTAAACTAGTGGTTTACGGACCAGCAGAGACACAAGATAAGGGGGTCACTCATATAGTCGAAGATGGCGATTCCGCCCTCATTTTGGGGCATGAATTTAGTATATTTGCTACACCCGGTCACACTTTAGGACATATCTGTTACTTTAGCCATCCTTATCTTTTCTGCGGAGATACGCTGTTTTCGGGAGGTTGTGGACGCCTGTTCGAAGGCACAGCGAGTCAGATGTATCAATCGCTTAAAACAATATCCGGACTTCCAGACGATACGCTTATTTGTTGCGCCCATGAATATACTTTAGCAAATATGAAGTTTGCCCTGAGCATTCTGCCGCACGATTCGTTCATAAATGATTATTATCGTAAAGTTAATGAGTTACGGGTAAAAAAACAAATGACACTCCCCGTTATTCTGAAAAATGAGCGGAAAAATAATATTTTTTTGAGAACAGAAGATATTGATTTAATTAATGAAATTAACAAAGAAACAATATTGCAACACCCTGAAGAGCGATTTGCCTGGTTAAGGTCAAAGAAAGACAGCTTCTGATAATTGCAGGTTGCCTTTTCAAAACTTCGCCGTTATGATCGGTCGTCTTTTAAGCAACTATTGACACACACATGAAGGCAAAAGCGATCTTACTCGCCTCTGTCCTGCTCGTGGGTTGCCAGTCGTCTCAAAACGCCGGTAATGTCCAACAGCACGCACAGAGCCTTTCTGCAGCTGGTCAAGGGGAAGCAGGAAAGTTTACGAGTCAGGCACGATGGATGGACGATGGGACGTCCCTCGCGCCGGATCAAGACTTGTGGGCTTTCATTGGCGACGAGCTAAAGATGGGAATTCCGGAAAACGACCGGATTCGCGAACAAAAACAGAAGTATTTACGCAATAAGAGCTATCTCCACGATGTAACTTTACGGGCAGAGCCGTATATGTACTGGATAGCCGGGCAAGTTAAGAAACGTAACATGCCAATGGAACTGGTACTACTACCCATAGTGGAGAGCGCTTTTGATCCTCATGCAACGTCTGGCGCCAATGCCGCAGGCATCTGGCAGATCATTCCGAGCACGGGGCGCAATTATGGTTTAAAACAGACCCGCAGTTATGACGCGCGTCGCGATGTGGTGGCTTCCACAACCGCAGCGCTCGACATGATGCAACGTCTGAACAAAATGTTTGACGGCGACTGGCTGCTGACCGTTGCGGCTTATAATAGCGGTGAAGGTCGGGTCATGAAGGCGATTAAAACGAACAAAGCGCGTGGGAAATCCACCGACTTCTGGTCGTTGCCGTTGCCTCAGGAAACGAAGCTGTACGTGCCAAAAATGCTGGCCCTGAGTGATATTCTCAAGAACAGCAAACGTTATGGCGTACGTCTGCCAACCACAGACGAAAGTCGTGCACTGGCGCGTGTTCGTTTAAGCAGTCCGGTTGAAATGGCGCAGGTTGCCGATATGGCGGGGATTCCCGTCAGCAAGCTGAAGACCTTTAATGCTGGTGTGAAAGGCTCCACGCTGGGCGCAAGCGGTCCGCAATACGTAATGGTACCAAAGAAGCATGCAGAGAAACTGCGTGAATCTCTGGCCTCTGGCGAAATTGCTGCCGTACAGTCCACTCTGGTGGCTGATAACACCCCGCTGAACAGTCGTAGTTACACCGTTCGCTCTGGCGATACGCTTTCAGGCATTGCTTCACGTCTCGGCGTGAGCACGAAGGATCTGCAGCAGTGGAATAAGCTGCGTGGTTCAACGCTGAAAGTGGGCCAAAGTCTGACGGTGGGTGCCGGTAACAGTGCACAGCAACTGGCTAAAAACAGCGACAGCATTACCTATCGTGTACGTAAGGGCGATTCGCTTTCGAGCATTGCTAAACGTCACGGCGTTAACATCAAAGATGTCATGCGCTGGAACAACGATACGGACAATCTGAAGCCCGGCGATCAACTGACGTTGTTTGTGAAAAACAACAACACGCCAGACTCCTGATAGCTCACAATATTAAAAGGCACCGATTTCCCCCGGTGCCTTTTTTCCTTATGCCGCTTTGTGCGCTTCGGCCATGATGGTATCGCTGGTAAACGATCCCTCGTCCTGTAAAGCGAAGTAAGCTTTCACCTCCGCAGAGGCGCTTACCTGATACAGACGAATCGCATCTACCAGTTCAGCGGGTGTGCGCATTCTCGTCACCCATGAACTAAACTCCAGCGGCAAACGGTCGGTTATCAATGAATCAACAATCAGGTTTGCATCATTCATCAGCGCCAGCCATTCGCCGCTGGAATAGTTGCGAACGTGCGAGGTGTCGCGCAATGCCTCCACCGTCTGTAACCAGATATCGCGGACCGGATGCCCTGGGGACATGACATCCATAATAATCAGGACTCCGCCCGGTTTTAATACCCGATTAACTTCGCGCAGCGCTCTGCCCACATCATGCCAGTGATGCGCGGAATAACGACTGATAACAACGTCAAAGACAGCATCCTCAAACGGCAGGCTTTCGGCATAGCCCTGCCTGGTGGTGATGTTGGCTAATCCCTTCTCTTTTGCCGCCTGCGCCACAACGTCAAGCATCTGCGAAGATAAATCGTAAGCCACCACTTGTTTCACATTCTGCGCGGCGATAAAGCTTGCATGCCCGGCGCCACAGCCCATATCCAGTACGCTGGCATGAGGGAACGCAGAAAGGCGCTCAGCCAGACGCTGCAAGTCGCGACCGGTTGCATGCACGGCACTGGTTAAATAGGCATTCGCCTGGGAGCCAAACTGCTTTTCGACGTTATCGTGGTGGGAGTGTGTTGTCATTATGCTGTCCTTTGGTTGTTTGCAAGATAAAGGGCAGCACCACTACAGGTCTGCCCCAACGGCAGACCTGACACACCTTACTGCACAGGTTTGCCGGGACTGAATTCAACGAGTAGCGGATTGTGATCGGATGCGCGTGTGACCAGTACTGAAGCCTCACTGACGTTCAGACCACGATAAAAGACAAAATCCAGGGGGCGACCAAACGCACGACGGCGCTGATCGTCAGTAAAACGAACCTGGCGCAACGACATTTCGCGCGCGAAGCGATACAGCGCATTCATGCGGCGTCGGCTCCAGGCATTAAAATCTCCGGCCATAATCACCGGGCCACTGTGATGCGCAATCTGGTCACCGATTGGAAGTAACTGCTTACTATACACATCGACCCCCAGACTAAAGTTAACCGCATGGATATTAACGACCATCAACAGTCGCGTATCGGGCAACGGATAGACGGTAACCAGCGCCGATTTTGCCAGGCGCAGGATAGGCTCTCGCTCACGAAGTGGGCAACAGTATACGGGATGCGCGGATGAGAGCGTCATCACCCCTGACGGATGCTGTGGCAGAACAAATGCCGGCACCTGATCGGCCGCCAGGTAATTCGCCGTCGCAAACTTCACCAGCTCCGGCGTCGTTTGCGCTTCCTGTAACAACACCAGGTGCGCATCTTTGCCAAAATTCTTCAGCACCGAAAGCCATTCCGCTCGCTGCTGCTTAAAGATATTCCACACCAGGATACGGATCCGATCTTCACTGCTTAACGGCGCCCCGGCGGGTAATGCCTGGCCGATGCTCGAAAATGACCCGGGCGGCAAAATCCGCTCAGCGGGTTGTCCGGCAACATAGCGCATGGCATAGGTGTTTTTTCGCACTTTTGACTTTCAAACCTCTGTAACGTCAACCAGCCCGGTGCCGGACTGGTTCTTCTGTTATAGGGATTTTAGCTCACACTTTCAACGACCAATTGCAGATTGTTTTGTAAGCACACACTTACATCAAGCACTTAACCCAGCACGGCTACGCGTGCGGGTTTATCCAGTCGACCACTAATCCCCATCAACAGGAAGGCTCCCAACACAATCAATGCCCCAATCCACGGTGTTTGCGTCAGGCCGAAGTGCTCCACCGTCTGTCCGCCGACAACAGAACCGATCGCAATCCCGATGTTAAAAGCCGCGATGTTGAGGCCGGATGCCACATCTACCGCATTCGGCGTAAATTGTTCGGCTTTTTGCACCACATAGACCTGCAAACCCGGTACATTGCCGAAAGCAAAGATCCCCATCACCAGTACCGTTGCCAGCGCGGCGTACTGCATAGTGGCGGTAAACTGAAAGACGAGCAACAGTACAAACAGTGCGGCGAAAATAAACTTCAGCGCAGGCACCGCCCCATGTTTATCCGCCAGTTTTCCGCCCCAGATGTTACCTACCGCGACGGATACGCCATAGCCTAATAAGATCCAACTCACTGCGGCAGGCGAGAAACCCGCCAGATCCTGCATCATCGGCGCCAGAAAGGTAAATGCGGTAAAGACGCCGCCGTAGCCCAATGCCGTGATCGCATAGATGATCAACAAGCGTGGATGCGTTAAGACACTCAACTGGTCACGCAGCGTCGCCGCGGCGCGTCCCGGAATGTTCGCCGGAATGAGCCACTGACTGCTGATCAGCGCAATCACGCCCAACACAGAAACGGCCAGAAAGGTTTCGCGCCAGCCAAAATACTGACCGATGAACGTCCCCAGAGGAACCCCGGTCACCAGAGCAACCGTCAGACCACCAAACATGATGGCAATGGCAGAAGCCGCTTTTTCTTTTGCTACCAGACTGGTGGCAATGGTGGAGCCAATCGAGAAGAACACGCCATGAGCCAGACCGGTCAGTAAACGGGCCGCAATCAGCGTCATATAGCCAGGAGCCTGCCATGCCAGCAGGTTGCCCGCCGTGAACAGGACCATCAGCGCAACCAACAACGGCTTACGCGGCAGACGTCCAGTCAATGCCGTCAGTACTGGCGCGCCAATCGCCACGCCGAGAGCATAGATGGAAACCAACATCCCCGCTGAAGGCAGAGAAATGGCCAGTTGTTCAGCAATTGTCGGCACCAGGCCTACAATCACAAATTCGGTTGTGCCAATAGCAAAAGCACTTATTGTCAGCGCAAATAACGCGAGAGGCATAAATAACTCCATATCATCAGTATTCGGATGACACGCAGTATGCCGGGATGGTTTAATAACAAAAATATCCAAAATCTCAATACAATTTTGCTTCGGGTGCAAAAATGAAAGCAACTTCAGAAGAACTCGCCATTTTTGTTTCAGTGGTAGAAAGCGGAAGTTTCAGCCGGGCGGCAGAACAGTTAGGTCAGGCAAACTCAGCGGTAAGCCGGGCAGTAAAAAAGCTGGAAATGAAGCTTGGCGTGAGTTTACTCAACCGCACAACCCGGCAGCTCAGCCTGACAGAAGAAGGTGAACGCTATTTTCGCCGCGTCCAGTCTTTGTTGCAGGAGATGGCGGCGGCAGAAACGGAAATCATGGAGACACGCAGCACTCCACGCGGGGTGCTCCGTATCGATGCCGCCACGCCGGTGATGCTGCATTTTCTGATGCCGTTGATAAAGCCTTTCCGCGAACGTTATCCGGAAATTACGCTTTCTCTTGTTTCCTCTGAAACCTTTATCAATTTGATCGAGAGAAAAGTGGATATTGCAATCCGTGCAGGCACATTGACGGATTCCAGTCTCCGCGCCCGACCGCTCTTTAATAGCTATCGGAAGATTATTGCCTCGCCGGATTATCTTGAACGATACGGGAAGCCGGAAACAGTGGAAGAGCTAAAAGCACACCTGTGCCTGGGCTTCACCGAACCCGTATCCCTCAACACCTGGCCTATCGCCTGTAGCGATGGGCAACTTCACGAGATTGACTGTGGAATTTCGTCAAACAGCGGCGAAACGCTTAAACAACTCTGCCTCAGCGGAAACGGCATTGCCTGCCTGTCGGACTACATGATTGATCGGGAAATTGCGCGAGGTGAACTGGTGGAGCTGATGGCCGATAAACGCCTGCCGGTAGAGATGCCGTTCAGCGCCGTCTATTACAGCGATCGTGCCGTGAGTACGCGTATTCGGGCATTTATCGATTTTCTGAGTGAATATATAAGAACAGCTCCCGGAGGAGCTGTTAAAGAGGGTTAAAGGCATTCAGGGCTTAACGCATTAATCCCACTGCGGTGCCAGTCCTTCCGGGCTTACCAGGCGATCGTTGCAATCCAGAGCAGCGATCGCTTTTTTATCTTCGGCATCTAACGTTAGATCCAACGCCAACAGGTTGCTTGCCAGGTTTTCTCGCTTAGTGGAAGAAGGAATGACCGAGTAACCTTCATCCATCGCCCATGCCAGGATCACCTGAGCTGCGGTGGCGTTGTGTTTCGCCGCGATGCGGGTAATCACTTCATCTTTCAGAGCTTTACCATATGCAAGCGTCATGTAAGACGTGATGTGGATACCGTGTGCTTTCGCCCAGTCAACCACTTTGCCATTTTGCAGGTAAGGAGACAGTTCAATCTGGTTAGTCGCAATATTTTCAGCACCGACCGCTGCAATGGCTTTTTCCATCAGCGGGATAGTGAAGTTAGAGATACCGATTTCACGCGTCAGTCCCTGCTTTTTCGCTTCCAGCAACGCCTGCATGAATTCCTCAACCGATACAGCATCATTTGGTGATGGCCAGTGGATCAGCGTCAGATCAACATAATCAGTACGCAGTTTTTTCAGGCTCTCTTTCAGGCTAGGGATCAGCTTGTCTTTGCTCAGATTCTCAATCCAGATCTTGGTCGTAATGTACAACTCATTGCGCGGAACGCCGCTCTCTGCAATTGCCTGGCCAACTGCGGCTTCATTATCATAGATTTGTGCAGTATCGACAGCACGGTAACCGAGCTCCAGAGCCGTTTTTACGGATGCAATAACAACATCGTCCTTAAGACGGAAGGTACCTAAACCGAATGCCGGGATAGTCATAATAATTCCTCTTTGATTCATCATGTTCGTTAACTGAGAGGATTATGACGTTTTGCGTTTTGTTGAAAAAGAGCGAAAAATGCAGAGGATTTTTGCGTTTTTAGCAACAATTAGATTTAAGGCAAAGAAAAAGCCCTGAGTGTTAACTCAGGGCTCTTAATAAGTGGCGGAACGGACGGGACTCGAACCCGCGACCCCCTGCGTGACAGGCAGGTATTCTAACCAACTGAACTACCGCTCCACCGAATTTTTCTACAACCACTGATTTTTACATCAGTTTACTGCTTAATTTGATGCCTGGCAGTTCCCTACTCTCGCATGGGGAGACCCCACACTACCATCGGCGCTACGGCGTTTCACTTCTGAGTTCGGCATGGGGTCAGGTGGGACCACCGCGCTACAGCCGCCAGGCAAATTCTGTTAATCTGTATCAAGCTGAGTTGAATGCGTCATCTCTTCGCCGAAACAGCTTCGGCGTTGTAAGGTTAAGCCTCACGGTTCATTAGTACCGGTTAGCTCAACGCATCGCTGCGCTTACACACCCGGCCTATCAACGTCGTCGTCTTCAACGTTCCTTCAGGACCCTTAAAGGGTCAGGGAGAACTCATCTCGGGGCAAGTTTCGTGCTTAGATGCTTTCAGCACTTATCTCTTCCGCATTTAGCTACCGGGCAGTGCCATTGGCATGACAACCCGAACACCAGTGATGCGTCCACTCCGGTCCTCTCGTACTAGGAGCAGCCCCCCTCAATTCTCCAGCGCCCACGGCAGATAGGGACCGAACTGTCTCACGACGTTCTAAACCCAGCTCGCGTACCACTTTAAATGGCGAACAGCCATACCCTTGGGACCTACTTCAGCCCCAGGATGTGATGAGCCGACATCGAGGTGCCAAACACCGCCGTCGATATGAACTCTTGGGCGGTATCAGCCTGTTATCCCCGGAGTACCTTTTATCCGTTGAGCGATGGCCCTTCCATTCAGAACCACCGGATCACTAAGACCTGCTTTCGCACCTGCTCGCGCCGTCACGCTCGCAGTCAAGCTAGCTTATGCCTTTGCACTAACCTCCTGATGTCCGACCAGGATTAGCTAACCTTCGTGCTCCTCCGTTACTCTTTAGGAGGAGACCGCCCCAGTCAAACTACCCACCAGACACTGTCCGCAACCCGGATTACGGGCCCACGTTAGAACACCAGCCATTAAAGGGTGGTATTTCAAGGATGGCTCCACACGAACTGGCGTCCGCGCTTCAAAGCCTCCCACCTATCCTACACATCAAGGACCAGTGTTCAGTGTCAAGCTATAGTAAAGGTTCACGGGGTCTTTCCGTCTTGCCGCGGGTACACTGCATCTTCACAGCGAGTTCAATTTCACTGAGTCTCGGGTGGAGACAGCCTGGCCATCATTACGCCATTCGTGCAGGTCGGAACTTACCCGACAAGGAATTTCGCTACCTTAGGACCGTTATAGTTACGGCCGCCGTTTACCGGGGCTTCGATCAAGAGCTTCTCCTTACGGATAACCCCATCAATTAACCTTCCGGCACCGGGCAGGCGTCACACCGTATACGTCCACTTTCGTGTTTGCACAGTGCTGTGTTTTTAATAAACAGTTGCAGCCAGCTGGTATCTTCGACTGATTTCAGCTCCACGAGTAAATCGCTTCACCTACATATCAGCGTGCCTTCTCCCGAAGTTACGGCACCATTTTGCCTAGTTCCTTCACCCGAGTTCTCTCAAGCGCCTTGGTATTCTCTACCTGACCACCTGTGTCGGTTTGGGGTACGATCTGATGTTACCTGATGCTTAGAGGCTTTTCCTGGAAGCAGGGCATTTGTCACTTCAGCACCGTAGTGCCTCGTCATCACGCCTCAGTGTTAAAGTGAACCGGATTTACCTGGAACACACACCTACACGCTTAAACCGGGACAACCGTCGCCCGGCCAACATAGCCTTCTCCGTCCCCCCTTCGCAGTAACACCTGGTACAGGAATATTAACCTGTTTCCCATCGACTACGCCTTTCGGCCTCGCCTTAGGGGTCGACTCACCCTGCCCCGATTAACGTTGGACAGGAACCCTTGGTCTTCCGGCGAGCGGGCTTTTCACCCGCTTTATCGTTACTTATGTCAGCATTCGCACTTCTGATACCTCCAGCATGCCTCACAGCACACCTTCACAGGCTTACAGAACGCTCCCCTACCCAACAACACTTAGTGTCGCTGCCGCAGCTTCGGTGCATGGTTTAGCCCCGTTACATCTTCCGCGCAGGCCGACTCGACCAGTGAGCTATTACGCTTTCTTTAAATGATGGCTGCTTCTAAGCCAACATCCTGGCTGTCTGAGCCTTCCCACATCGTTTCCCACTTAACCATGACTTTGGGACCTTAGCTGGCGGTCTGGGTTGTTTCCCTCTTCACGACGGACGTTAGCACCCGCCGTGTGTCTCCCGTGATAACATTCTCCGGTATTCGCAGTTTGCATCGGGTTGGTAAGCCGGGATGGCCCCCTAGCCGAAACAGTGCTCTACCCCCGGAGATGAATTCACGAGGCGCTACCTAAATAGCTTTCGGGGAGAACCAGCTATCTCCCGGTTTGATTGGCCTTTCACCCCCAGCCACAAGTCATCCGCTAATTTTTCAACATTAGTCGGTTCGGTCCTCCAGTTAGTGTTACCCAACCTTCAACCTGCCCATGGCTAGATCACCGGGTTTCGGGTCTATACCCTGCAACTTAACGCCCAGTTAAGACTCGGTTTCCCTTCGGCTCCCCTATTCGGTTAACCTTGCTACAGAATATAAGTCGCTGACCCATTATACAAAAGGTACGCAGTCACCCCATTAAAGAGGCTCCCACTGCTTGTACGTACACGGTTTCAGGTTCTTTTTCACTCCCCTCGCCGGGGTTCTTTTCGCCTTTCCCTCACGGTACTGGTTCACTATCGGTCAGTCAGGAGTATTTAGCCTTGGAGGATGGTCCCCCCATATTCAGACAGGATACCACGTGTCCCGCCCTACTCATCGAGCTCACAGCACATGCAATTTTGTGTACGGGGCTGTCACCCTGTATCGCCGGCCTTTCCAGACCGTTCCACTACCACACATGCTGATTCAGGCTCTGGGCTGCTCCCCGTTCGCTCGCCGCTACTGGGGGAATCTCGGTTGATTTCTTTTCCTCGGGGTACTTAGATGTTTCAGTTCCCCCGGTTCGCCTCGTTAACCTATGGATTCAGTTAACGATAGTGCAACGAATTGCACTGGGTTTCCCCATTCGGACATCGCCGGTTATAACGGTTCATATCACCTTACCGACGCTTTTCGCAGATTAGCACGTCCTTCATCGCCTCTGACTGCCAGGGCATCCACCGTGTACGCTTAGTCGCTTAACCTCACAACCCGAAGATGTTTC
>NZ_LIFT01000027.1:0-36929 GCF_001297795.1 Citrobacter sp. CtB7.12
CCTGTGCCGCCATAAAACACAGAACAGCGTGAGTGGCGGGGCCACTCATTCCCGCTGTCCGCGCTTTCCCGGTACCGCCGACCCGTGGTCGTCAGTTCCGTGAAACGCCCGTCCGGCGGACAATGGCGTGTTTCCTTCTGTCCTGGCTGGACGCCCTGACAACAGGAAACATGGGGGCAATGTCTTCGCTGAACGCTGCGTCAAAGCCCCCTGGGTCAACGGCGGCACACCGTCGCACGCTACGCGCGACCAGCCCCTTTAAGACGCCCGTTTTACCCGTTATTTTCCCGCCCGCGCGAAAATGCCGGAAACGTGGCTTTAAAGGGGCTGGTCTCGCCACGCCGGAATACCGGCTTAGCTGCGACGGTGTGCGGGGCTGTGCCCCCCACAAAAACCGCTGTCGTGGGCGACAGCTTTTCGCTCACTGGGGTGGCGAAATTTTTGCGGCTCCCCCCGGCCTGCTCAGTTCGCTTCGGGCGAACGTTCGCAGGTGGGCGCGGTGCCTGAAAATTAGCAGTTTCTCCGAAACTGAATTTTCTGTCCGCGCTCCACTTCCTGCCTGGCAGTCTTAACAGTTTCTTCGAAACTGAAGCCGCCATTCAGGAAGCCTTAACCCCGCTGTCTGTCAGTGTCGTGCCGTCGTGTTATTACCATTGTTGCCTGCTGAGATTACATCTGGTTGCGGGAGATAGCCTCCCTGCATTGTCTTTCGGCTTCCTGCGTCTGAAAATAACGCTCATCATCCATGCGGATACCCTGTGATTCAGCGTACAGCATCAGCGTTTCCGCATCCTTTTTATTCAGGTATCCGATATATTCCTTTAACCCTGCTACCAGCAGGCTTTCGTATATCTCATCATGTAGTCCACACCTTTTCATTGCCTCCTGAGAAATACGATTATATACGGCGGTGGCCGATATCCGATCCTGATACCGTGAGTATATGTTACGGATAAATAAATCCGTTGCTTTATTCATGGCATTTATTCTCCTGTAAAAAGGTTTAACGTTTACGCATTACACGTTATTGCTTGTGTCTTTATCATGAATGCGGCTTTCGTAATAATCTGCCCTGCCATTTGTCTGGCTGTTGTGCAAATTAAATAATTTCATTGTCGCTGCATTTTGTAATGCTGCGGTATATCACTCAGTGAAGTGAGCTAAAATGTGGTTTACACACTTCATGTATGTTCGGATGTTTTTATTACCCTCTCACTCGACCATATTTTGATAATATCTTGCTGGCTGCATCCGGGGATGCACTGTTACACTGACCGAGAAACTGTTTTCGCATGTCAAATGTTTTTCCCGGACTGAATCGATGGTGTTTTTTAAAAGCATTCAGGCTGAAGAATTTTCGCACAGCACCGTGACATTCCTGCTGAGAATTCCCGGTCACTTCTCCCCACATGCAGACGGTAACGTCACACGGGTCATTCGGGTCAATATTTTCACGGGCATTTCCTGTCCCGGAAATAAACATTATCAGACACAGAATTGTTGTCACTGAAGTGATTTTTGTCATGATAGGTTCCTCTACTGAAGAAATAATCCCGGATGGGGAATGATGGTAGTTTCTCATCGCACCTTGAGTTTTAATCTGCCTGCTGATAGATTTACTCAGCCGAAAAGATTAAGGCCGGTGTGGTTATTCCGGCCCTCGTGATCGCATGAGATGAAGTCGTTGAGCGTCAGTCTCACCGAACCCACGGCACCAACATCAACCCTGATGGATGGTGCCTCTTCTTTTGTGCAGAAGTACGCCGTCCATCCATAATTAAGGTATTTCTGATGGATAAACGTGCAATTCTGATTTCACAGCTTTTAATGACATTTATGATGGCATCGTCCATGTCGGGCATTATGCTGCTGATTGCTGTTGGGCCTACGGTGCAATGGCTTGCGCTATGGTCGCGTCAGTTTCTGATGGCGTGGCCGATTGCCTTTATACTGACGATGATTGCCTGGCCTGTTTCCGTTAAACTGACTTACCTGATATGCGGGTCAGGGTGCCGGAATGCCACTGAGCCTGTTAACCAACAGGATACTGACCTCTGATGTTTTTTAAAGAGGTTGCTCAACGCAGCCTTTTTGGGCTGGTCTGCCGTCATACTCATGACGGGATTAATCACACGAAAGGTAAATCCGGGTTTCATTGCAGGTCAGACAATTCTGAGGTGCCCGCCAGTGGATCACGCCCTGCGCGCCATTCTGACGCAGCCAGCGCTTTGTTCTGAACCACTCATCCGCTATGGGCACTTCTACGACAATCTGCGTGGCATGCACCACGGCATAATACTCGGCAGGTGTTCTGCCTGCGTCCTGTGGGCTGAATGCCCGGATGACCATCGACCAGTGACCCAGCGCTGATGTGGATGGAATGATGATTCGATTTTCATGCCACTGCGGCAGAGTGGTGTTGACCACTTTGCCGGTCGCTTCCCACGGCACAGGCTCCGGTGGGGGCGGGGATGCACAGGCTGACAGCAGCAGCGTCAGCCCTGGCGCAAAGATGAAGCCTGACGTTCTCATGGATGCATTTCCTCCATATAGTGGTGGCGGTGCAATGGGCGAAAATAAATGTCGTTCATCCGGCGTACGTTGCCGTCAAGGTCAATACTGACAATCACGTCCAGGCTGTCGAGTACCTTACGCAGCAGGAAAGTGTAGGGCAGACGGGCGCACTGAGGGTTCTCATAACAGCGGGTGATAAAGCCATCAACCGCTTCCCGTGCCGTTCCCGCGTGGATCGATGTCATGCTGCCTTCATGGCCGGACCCGGTGATTTTGAGAAAATCCCAGGCTTCACCCCCACGGACTTCGGTCAACAGGATACGATCGGGATTCATGCGGTAGTTCCAGCGCAGCAGACTGGCTGGGGTGACAATCGAATCTCTTTCTCCGGCGGCTTCCGACGGGTAAAACAGATGCACGTAGTTTTTGTGTGTGAAGAAACGGATCTCCGGGTTATCTTCAATCGTCGTGAGGCGAAGGTGAACTGGGATATACCCCGCCAGCATCTTCATATAGGTGGTTTTACCGGTACTGGTTTCCCCTGCAACGGCCAGGGTTTTACCGTACTCCACGCATTTTTCCATAAACCGGGGAATGGCACGGGCCTGATATAACGCAGTCAGCTCTTCATCGTGTGTCTGTGTTTTTTCCACACCGGCCACCCGGTTATAGAATCCGTCACTGATGTAGTGCTGATGCGGGATTTGAATCTGAGACGGTTTTCGGATGGTTATCGAGACGGTATCGCGTTCACAGGCTGGGGGAACGACAATCTGACAGCGTTCCCCGGATTCCAGCGTGGCTGACAGACCCGGTTTAATGTCCTCGATATTGTCTCCGTGGTGTTTTGCAAGACACCGTGCGAAGTCGTAACAGTCGTCATAGCTCAGGCTGACGGCGTGCTGTGTCCAGATACCGTCGATTTTTGTGAACAGTTCCCCAGGACGATTGACTGCGATTTCCGTCAGGCCGGGGAAAGCAAGAAAATCACCAAAAAACCGCTGTCGGTAGCGGTCCAGAGAGAGGTTTTTAACGGTCATGTTTCATCCTCAGCGTGTAGATGGCTGAAAAATCAATGTCCTGTCCGGTGATCAGGTTGATGATTTCACCCTGGTTTTTGTACAGCGTCGGGGGGATATTGATGCTGTTTTCAAGCGTGGTGCGGGCCATTTCTGCCATCGCCTGACGGCTGTTTTCGGTGTAATCCGTGTTGCGATCCTTTTGCCCGGCGTTGTCGGATGCCCATGCGGCAATATCAGGGATCATGCCGACCATCATGGCACCGCCAAACCGTTGCCAGAAATGGGTGTCGATCCAGCCCTCCACGCCTGCTTCACCGAGCGCTCCGGCTGCACGGGTATCCACAAGTGGAATATCAAGGTAAGGCTGCTGGCGGGTTCGTAGTTTCGTGATAATGATAAATGCGCGTCCCTGCCCGTGTTTCATACCCTCCTCCCGGCCAGTCTGATACACACCGGTGGCTGTAGTGCCTTTCTCAATCAGCTTCGTGTTTCCACTGGCACTCCAGATATCGCTGGCAACCGTGCAGCGGATCCTCCCTGTGAGGTCGGATACAAAGCGGTAATCCAGCGAACAGGGGATTGCGGTGTTTTCGGGAATATACAGGTCCGGATCGTATGGAATACGTCGTACTGGCTGTGGGTCAGTGGTATCTGACAGAGATCTGCTGTTGCTCTCTGTCGGGACGGGGGGAGATGATGTTTTCTGCGCCATTTCATTCAGTCGGGTTTGTGGTGTGGTTTGCGCTCTTACCACATCCCCACGTCGTACCAGAAAGCGGGCTTTATCAAGTCTGCCTGTATCCGGTAAGGGAGCCGGACGGCTACCCGTTTCGTGGCTTCGGGACTGCGGTTCATTTTCAGACTGAGCCGCAGTGTTCTGTCCCAGATCGGTGCGCTGCCGGTAGTCGGTTCTGGTCTGCGATCCCGTCTCTGCCTGTCTGGTTTCCGGTGGTTGCCGGATAAGGGTGCGATAGATCCAGTTGCTGCCCCACGCCAGTACAATAAGAGCAACGGCCAGAAGGGCAAAGAATGCGGTCACTCTGCCGCGTCGGCGTTTTTTCAGTCGGGTGATGGCGGGGCGGATTTGCTCCAGCCCGTCATCTTCTGACTGTGCTTCCCGGAGTTCCGCTTCATGCCGGGCGCGGGCTTCCTCTTCAAGTTTTGCCACGTTATCTTCTGCGGAGGTGGCGGATGTCACCGTATTTTTTACGCTGTCATTCATGGGTGGCTCTCCTGACGGGCGGAGGTAACTTTCTCCACGCGCTCAACCTGCGGAGAAACCGTCGTCCCGTCGGCAGTCCGGATGTGACCTGCGCTGCGGTTTTCCACGCCGACCACTGCATGGCCCGAACGCAGGACAAGACGGGGTGTGACTTCCTGAATCACTATCACGGTGAAAGCGCCCTGTTTTTGTATTCCGTTATTGACCACCTGTTCCTGTTCGCTATTCCAGCGAAACACCGACGGAATTCGTTTGCGCGGAGAAAAACCGATGAAAGTGAAACGTCCGTCGTCAAAGGCGAAATCAGGTGTGATATCGTCGCTGCCAGGACCAGGGTACTTCAGGAAGTTCCAGTTACGGGGACGCTGTGCGGCAGACAGCATTTTCTGTACAGTTGAGCGTTCCTTCTGGCGTTGCCATTCCGTTAGACGGCTGGCGGTATCGTTTTGTGCCTTAATCCGGGCATCATCCGGATAGTGAAATGTCACCTGAAAGGCGGATGGCTGAGAAGATGTGTCATCAGTCACATTCAGCTCAAGGTTATAGAATCGTTTAGTGGTGACGACAAACAGATTAGTCCGCCAGTCCTGCCCGTTGGGTGGGATGACTACCTGTGTGGTGTTACCGTCTTCCCCGGGAGCGCCCTGTACCAGCGCCACCGGGCGAACGAATACCCGGTTGGCATCCGGTGAAGCTTCCCACGCCTCTTCAAAGCCGGGGCGGGCACTGAGAACAGCCTCGTCGCTGTCAAAGACCAGAGTGGTCATAAAGCCTGCGCGGGTGTTTACGACGGTGACGTTCTGCGGATTATAGATAACCTGCTGCATACGAGCGTCATAGCGACTGGCCTGAGGAACTGCTGCCCCCCTGGCTGTTTCAGCGATTGTCAGCGTGAGCAGGAGCACAAGTAAAGACAGAATATTTCGCATCACATTTCTCCCCGGATCTCGCGATCGGCCTGCCAGCTTGTGACGGTAAAGCCGAACCAGTTTATTTCACGTTCAGCGTCACTCATCTCTTTTTCAGGATCGGAGTGAAACGTAAGACGGGCATTCCAGAACTCGGTACGGATGTGGTTATCGGCGAGGCGACGGATGATCTTTTTATAACGCAGGGTGGCGACCTTATCGGGGGTTGTGCCGTCGGTCAGCATAGTGGAGAGTATTTCAATTCTGATGCTGTGCGCCCCATCCTGCCAGATTTTATCCGGCGCAGCGGGGCCAGCGTACAGGGCCAGGTAGTCCCCATTGACCTGTGGACTGTTGTAGATCTGCACCGTTTCATAATCATCCTGAAGTGCCGGGTAAATATACCGCTCACGCAGTTTTACGTAGTTCGCGACCATTGCTTTCTGGTAAGCCGCTTCTGCGGTCAGCGTGGTTTTTGAGGTGCGTGTGACGTGTTCAACCCGTCCTGTATGGTTATCCACTGTGTATAACTCCACCACAGTCTGTTTCAGCGGTAGCATCAGTATGACGGCGACCAGCGCCAGAATGGCCGCCAGCAGACCCACCGCACCGGTGATAAACCCCGCTTTCGCGGCGTGTTTATCCCGAGTGCTCATATACTGCTCAAAACTGAGCGCATCATTAATCAGGGTTTGTTCACTCATAACGGGTTAACTCCGCAATGATTTTTGGGGTATTGACAGGTTCCCCCTGACCGCTGAAGGCCGGAGAGAGGGAGGACGGGGAATGTGCGCAGCCGGATAACGCGCACAGCAAAGCCAGCGCAATGAAGCGTTTCATCAGATATGTCCTCAGTGAATCAGGCAGATGAAAACGGGGTTATATTTTCATCATGAAGGTATTGCCTGGAGAGAGTCACAGCTCGGTGCTGTGTACCGGGATTTACAGGGGGAGTATTTCAGATAAGGGAATGGCCGGACGGTGGTGCATTATGTTTCTGAACAGCATCAGCTCTTTCCTGTGCAAGCCTTCGCGCTTCGTTGCGCGCGATGATTTGCTCAATGGCGTATTTACGTGCTCTGGCCGCGTTATATCCCGCTCCTCCTCCCGGTGGGCCGGATTTTCCGGTCCCCGCCGCTTTCCATCCCTGAATGTTATCCTGTATGGCACGGGTCGTGTCTTTTCCTGCACCCGATGCGAGTTTGCCCGCGCCAAAAAAAGCCGCACCGAGACCAATGGCTGCGAGTCCCTGCATGGATGCGGTTGCCCCTGCACCGGCCAGTGCACCGGCCAGTCTGGCGGAAAAGTAGATCAACACTGCTGCACATATTCCTGCAAGAAAGACCTGAACTCCCAGTTCAACAATTGTTGACTGCGAGGCAACAGCTATTGCCTTTTTTAATACAGCATTCAAATAGGTAATGACAATATTCAAAGATAATGCTGAAAACAAAACTGTTAATATCCCTGCAAAAATATTTTGCAACCAGTTATTAAACATCGGTAGTAAAAAACCATACATCAGACAAAAAATGAATACAGGGGCAGTAATACCAAGTAATAAGATCATGATTTCCGCAACTATTGATACAAAAGCACAGACGATCATTAATACTGAAATACCACCCCATACAAATAGCTGTGCAGCCATTCCTTCATCTTTGACGACCGTCGATTCATCCAGGTCATGAAGCGTTTTGCCTAGAGTTTTGGCCTGACTCCATAAACTGTCGAGTAGTTGCCATATATTTCCCCTGCCGGTAAAACCATTTTTGATCCCATTGATTGCATCAATGATGCCATCCAGATAGCCATTTACGTTAGCAACAAAAGAAAGAATAATCGCCATTCGCATCAGGTCCCACATCACATCTTCCATCGGTGAGGACAGCTTCCCTGCCAGTGTCTGATAACCGCGCCACAGGATATAGAGGGTGGCTGATGCTGCTGCTATCCCTGTCATCATTGTGGAATACTGCATCATTAGTCCTTTCGTGGCATCAGTGACGCCTCCGATCAGGTATTTCTCAACACCAACAAAAATGCCGCCGCTCATTTCTATTCCTCCAGGTTATTTAAATCGGGAGTTTGTGCATTTAATTGTTTTATTTGGTAATTCGCTTCACTGGCGTTTTTACAGTTTTCCGTTGCTGTACCTGTTTTCTGGCACTTGTCATAAACTGTTTTTAATTCATCAGGATGGTCCTTATACCACTTTGTGGTTTTTGCTTCATCTTCACACCCAGTGAGGATGAAAAATAACAATACAGTTGCAAATGAAATGATTTTACTTGAAAGCATAATAGCCTCATATGTTATTCAGATCGGCGGTAGGTGCCGTTAATTGCTGCTGATTCCAGCGTTTAACACGCTCATTCTCAAGTATCTGTTCGCGGTTCTCGGCGGCTTTTACACTCATTTCCCACTGTGTGGTGAGCGTATTAAGCATAACCGATTTTAGCTGGATGGTATTCGCCAGGTCCTGAGATTCTTTTATATCCCCGGATAACGCCACACGGTCTGACAGGGTGTTAATTTCGCCCAGCACCTGGCTGACCTGCTGCTGTATTTCATCGGTCTGTTCAAACTGGAGGGCTTTATTAATCACCTGCTGCTTGCAGATATCCGCCCAGGTTTTCGACTGCTCAGCCTTACAGGTATCGAATATCCTGTATTTCTTATACAGTGCGTCGAACTGTCCTGATGAACCACCTGACCGCAACAACTCATTCAGCGCCTGACCGGGCTGGCGCAGTCTTTCAAGGTCTGACTTCAGGTTTCTGGCCTGGTCCACGAAACCGGCAATATCACGAATGCCGGTCGCGGTGGCAAGTTGCTCTTTATATGCCTGTATCTGGGAACGATAGTGCTGTGCCGTTTCCGTCCACTGTTTCAGTTTTTCAGTCCAGTGTGCCATCTCCTGCGCATTGGCGACGGCATCCACGACCGGAATACCGCTGGCGCTGACCAGTGAACTGTTGAGCAGCATGCAGCACAATAAAAGAGAGTGAAGGGGCTTTGTATTCATGATGTGGCCTCATGGTGTATGACGGATTAAGTCAGAGTGCTTTTTCCAGGTAAGCGTCCAGCCACTCATGGGGTGGCATACCCTCCTGATAAAGAGAGTCGAAGATTTCAAGGTTGTCAGTGCTGCCGCTCATCACTTTCGTGTATTTTCCGATACCCGAAAGGTCGAGCGTCACACGGGCGGCAAAACGGCGAATGTCCCCGCGCCTGAACTGGTTTTTAACGACCACATACTGGCGGGCCTGCGGGTCCAGGAGTTTCACCATATCGAAGACTTCCGGCTCAAACTTCATGCCGTCAACGTAGTGAGCACGGTCTGCGCCGGGGTTAGCTGCGAGTATCTGCGTACCACACTGTTCAATCACCGCAGGTGCAATATCATCCATGATGATTTCTGCCGGGGATTGTGTGCCGACAACAAGCATACCGTTGAGTTTACGAATAGTTTTCAGACGGTTATACGCAAAATCCTTAAATACCGGGTCGCGCAGCCATTTCCAGAACTCATCCATATAGATGACCAGGCGGCGGCCATCCAGCAGGCTGGTGACACGGTAAAGCAGGTAAAACGATATCGGGGCACATATGGCTGCATCATCCAGAAACTCTGTGCCGTCAATACCAAAATTATCGCAGTCGCTGAAATCAAAGGTGTCAGATTCGTTATCGAACACCCAGCCAAATTCGCCTCCCTGTGCCCATTGCGCCAGGCGAATACTCAGGCCATTCTCCTGCGCTTCGCGTGTAGCTGGTTCCGGCAGGTTTTCCAGCAGACGGGTGATACCAAAAATCCGGTACTGTGGTTCATTGCGCATCACGGCACTGACCGCATCGTTCAGTCGTCGCTCATCGCGTGGTGTTAGCGTGGCACCGTTGCGGGTACAGAGGATTTTCATCAGTTGCCGGATAAAGCTGAGATTGCGCTTTGTTGGCGACAGTGAAAACGGATTCCATCCGGTGGGTTCACCGCTGTTGACCCGGTAATAGCGACCACCCAGCGCCCTGATATGCATTTCTGCCCCCCGGTCCTTGTCCAGATAAACGGTGGTCAATCGCTGTGTTCTGGCATCCGGTGCAAAACTGTCCCTGAGACCATACTTCTGCTGCATGATTTGCAGGAATGTCATCAGCATGGTTTTCCCTGAACCATTGGTGCCGAGAATGCATGTGCTGGCCGGGTTCTTTTCATTGAATTCATCAACCCCAGCCAGGGTGTTATGCAAATTCAGGTAATATCCGTCACCGGATGGAGTACGCAGTAAGGCCATTGCATCCCCCCAGGGGGCATGGTCGCGTTTTCCGGGATAGAAATTGTGCAGTGCAGCCAGTTCAACAAAGTTCTGGCTGCTGAGTTCCCCCAGCCGGGGGCGCAGGGTGTGATTGCCCGGAAGCTGGGCCATGAACGCCGCTGAAAGCGACAGCTCTGCCGGAACGGGTGTGAGGCCAGTGTTATTCAGGATATTGCTGATTTCACTGGTATCGGCGGCCAGCCGCTCTGGCGAGCGGGAAAACACCATCATTGAAAAATGGTGACGACCAAAGGCGATTTTGCCTGACATCAGCAAATCGAGTGCCACGTCCAGGTCAAGGCGCTGTGAGACCGCGTCGTCATCGGCGCTTATCAGCAGACGCCGTGTGCGGCGAATGGCCTTCCTGGCCTCTTCGCGGGACAGACAGGTGTATGTCTGCGTGATGACATAGTCACACGGAGCGTACAGCAGCGAGTCCATCATCCCGGTGGCGGTTTCCTGCGAAAACTCCTTTATCTCCAGTCCCTGAAAAAAGTGCGTGTCATTCACATGGTTTATCTGTCCGGCTCTGGCGGAGAAGTACAGCGCTGCCGACCCCAGCACATGGTAAACCGGTGTGCGGGTTACACGAACTTTTCGCCACTGGTGTGTCAGCAGATATTCATAGAAGGCAAGCTGGGAAGAATACACACCGCTATCCTCACTGAAGGTGCCGAGTGCACGGGCATCATAGCGTGACAGGGCGGTATCCAGCGCGGCTTTGATATCCAGCATTTCCTGAATTGCGCTTTCCAGTTCCCGCCGCTTCTGTCCGTCCTTCAGGCGTCTGCGGCCTGTTTTCTCCGCACCGGAGAACGGCAGCCAGCAGACCGTCAGGAACAGACGGTTACGGCGAAAGGGTTTTTGCTTCAGTGATGCATAATAAAGATGGCTCACTTCATCGGCATAAGGATTACCGGAATCCTTATGCAACGAATCCGTGAACGGCTCACGCACGTTATGAATGCTGAACGTTACGGGCATCCCTTCAAACGAACGAATCAGGCCATGAAGCTGGCTGGTCCCCGCTTCCAGGTTCTCTTCAGATTCACAGTCAAACGGTGTCCCTGTCAGTTCCCAGGAGCAGAACAGTTCACCGGTACATGAACGGACGATATGCTGGTGAATATGGGACGAAAAAGGAATGTATTTTTTTACGGTTGCACACTGGTTCAGTTTCATGGCGTCAAGAAACTCCGTGATATCAACGGGGGTATGTTCTGCGGGCATTAAAGCGGTGGCTCCGAATACCCGGTTTGCGACGGGATGGCCCCTGACCCGCAGCCAGACCGCAATCAGGCTGAAACGCTGAGGTTCAGTTCGGGTCAGGGACTTCATCACCATAAATTCGACGGGAAGCAGCGCCAGAAACGCGATGGAGGTCCAGACTGAGATAATAATGGTGACACCCGTGACGCCCAGCAGGGGAACCATCGGTACGCCCCAGAGCGATGCCGGGCGCTTCATGGCTTTCATCAGTTTTGCCATACAGCCCCCTCAGCTCATCAGCAGCGCACCAATCTCACTGCCACCACCAATCAGGATGCCGCCAATGATGATGTAACCGCATTGCGACAGGCTGTCGCCTTTCCAGAGCGTCTTGTAACCAATCCAGATCACCGCCACGGTGATGGTGATCGCCGCCAGCCCGTGAAGACCGACAGAAACCTTTTCCATTACGGAATTTGCCCGCTGGAATCCGTCAGCAAGTGCAGGTGATGCCAGCGCGGTCTGCATCAGAACAGAGGCAACCGAACGACGGAGACATCTTTTAACAGGACGACTAATTTGCATCATGAGTCCTCTGTACGGGGGGATTCGGGGTCTCTGTGCCATTCCGGTCAGGCACTTTCTGGCGGAGTTCTGCCGGAACACCACGCACGACGTATCCCGGCCAGATAACACGGGGACGGGGAGACGATACGGGGGCCACTGGCGGCTTCGTCAGGGACGAAGAGCGGGGTTCAGGCGTGCGCGTGGCAGGGACGGTAAAACCGATCCGCTGGATATAGCTTGTCTGTGAGAAGGCAGCTTCCGGTTTCTGACCGGTTTCAAAGTTACCGGCGTAATAACAGCTGAGTGCGCGTTTCAGTGAACCGCCCCTTCGCCAGCAGTCCGTCAGGATGCGTTCAAATACCGACAGACTGGTACAGGGCGAGAACAGGTCGGCGGCGGTGACGCCATACTGGTGAAAATTGGTGCTGGTGATTTGCATCAGTCCGACAGAATAGCGGCGGCCTTTTGCAGCGATCTGTCCGGCGAGACGAATAGCTTTGGCCTTGTCCGGAGGATAATGGGAAATAACGTGTCTGCGGCCTGGCTTACGCTCATGGCGTGGAATAATCTCAGCAATGGCCCAGGGATGCAGGCTGGATTCCACACGTGCCACATCAAGTGATGTGGTTGGGTTAATGCTGGCAGCGCACTGCATCGCCAGCGCCAGAAATGCTTCAGTGGATAGCATAAAACCTCCTGAGAAATAACAGGAAGAGATGCCGCGCGGTGCGCGGCGGGAGAATGACGGTGCGTTATGCCGCTGGCGTGTTGTTTTCGTCTCTGGGTTCCAGCAGAATCAGTTTTCCGGAAACAGCAAGACCAGGAGTCAGAATAATATTCAGACCCGGTTTGTTATTATGGGCGAAGGCCACACCGACTTTTGTCCAGAACGTACTGGTTTCACCCTGAATGTCGGGATGTGATTCCTGGGTTATATACACGATATAGTCAGGTTTTTTCATGGGATATCCTCGGGTAAATAAGGATGGAAGGGGATAAAGGGAATAGAAATAATGTCATCACATCCCGGCCCTGCATTCCGGTTTAAACGGGTCAGCGAGGACATTCAGCGGCACCCTGAATTATGGTTATGTGACAGCCCGACCCGGATTGTTAAAGAGCAATATCCCGTCAGGGCGCGTTAACACCCGAAAGAAATAATCGTGAGTGACGGTATATTCAGCGTGCGTTATCTGACCTCGTGACGAAACAGAAAAATCAAAATGGGAAATAAAAGAAAATTGCATGGGGGATTTATACGGAAATAAGAAAGCTGCGGGGGATATATAAGGAACAGGAAATTTCAATCAAAAAATTAAAAAGGCGGAGAAAATACTCCGCCCCGATATCAGTTATGCCATATTATTTGCGCCGGCGACGTTCCAGAATGGACTGGCAACGGGTGCAGGTGGTGACACCAGGTAAGGTCCTGCGACGCTTATCCGGGATCGGGGAACCACAAAAACGACAGAAATATAACGATGGTGCTGATGCTGGCCGGAAACGGCTCTGTTCAATCATGTCTTCCAGACGCTGTTCATTGAATGCCTGGTCGCGGTCGATCTCATCCGGCATGTGCTGTCCTCCTGTTCTGCTTTTCCTGCTCGCAGAGCATGATGCGGTTCCAGACGGTCGTCAGGGACACCGGATCTGTTTTACCGAACGAGACGGATTCGGTGATTTGCATCATGATGTCAATGGCTTCCGGCGTATCGGTACTGCCGGGGTGGTATTTGTGCCAGAGATGCCAGATCCGGGCATCGGTCGCTTCATCCGGCAGTGGAGAACGTCCGTGAGGAACGGTGATATTGTTCAGCCGACGGCGAAGACAGGTGTCATTGGAGGTCAGTCCGAAATATGCATTTAACAGGGCAATAGAACCGCCGAGTCGGATAGCCCGGTCAATCTGTTGCTGACGACGTATTTCCTGGCGGGACAGCAGCAGGCACTGATGTAAATGCTCATGACGTACAGTGATATCCAGCAGGGGAACTGACGCCCTGGTGATAAAAAACAGCTCATCAAGGGTCAGCCTGCTGAGGTGTCTGATTTCCTCATTTGTGAATCCGAGCGATTCACAGTAATGAATATCTCCGTTTTTCAGCGCATGTAATGCGTGTGTTAATACCACATAATTCAGCGACGGGATCATCATATCCACTCCTGATACACAGTTATTCTGACGGTACGTCTCAGAATGAAATAAACCGTTAAGGGACCTGACTGGATTTATTTCAACGACGAGTGAGATGACGTGATTTATTCAGAATGCTGCCTGCGGTTGCTTAATTTCTGGCTGATCCAGTCGTCAATCTCCGATTCAAGCCAGGCTACGCTTGCTGGTCCAATCTTTATTGAATGAGGAAAATCATCTGTTTTCATATACAGATAGATTTGTGTCCGTTTCAGACCGGTTTTTTCCTGCACCTGTTTCAGGCGTAATAGCTGGTATGACATGGTCTTCTCCTGCGATAAATAGGGGGATACCCGGAGATGACACAGAAACACAGAAGAGAGGGCGGAGGAAAGCACGTAAATCCGTATTAAGGATAGCGTTATCCTTAATACGGATTTTCCATGTGAGTTAATTCTCTCTTGTTTTAGCCGGTGGCGGAGAACCGCGCTCAAGGGCATTCCTGATAGTATCGCCACTCAGTTTATCCGTTATCCCCTCGTTTCTTGCCCATTGTTCAAAAATAGCCTGTAACTTGTATGGCTTACCTATCAGTGGGCTGATAGCATCATTATTGCGGCAGGCGAGCCAGAACAGACGGGCCATTGCCGTTGACATACGGGAAGCTGTAGGTGGCGGTTTAGTATTCCCGGTGCAGTCGCGGGCAAACTTTTCAAGCTCTGAGTAGCGTAAGACAATCCATGCATCCTGCGGGAAATGGTGAAGCGGGAACCAGCCCTTGCGGTGTTCCCGGATGCGGATTTCTGAAAACTGATTTTTCACAGCAGAACGCATATTACGGGGCAGTTTGAGTAACTGACTGTTGATCCGATCACGCCAGCTCACGCACTCAAATAGCTGAAAGACCTCACCAGAAGAGGTGACGGTGATTCCATAATTAATATTGTTCCCGTCACGCAGGGGGCACTGAAGTTGCATGGTACGGGCCAGTAAACACTGGAGCAGAACATACTCATACCCCATAAGTGGTGTATCAAGGAGCTGTCTGGAGGACGGAATATACCGGCCTTCCGTGCTTATGATCAGGTTCCTGCCAGCCAGGAAACAACCGGAATTCAGCATGCAAAGCCTGTTAACCAGTGAATTTCCGGTTGAAATACATTTGATTTTATTTTCCAGTAATTTGATTTTCCTTAAAAAAATGGTCGACTGAAAATTAACTGACAGTGTGATCCGGCCCTGTAATGCATGTCGATAAATATCGTAGTCCATGATTTTTAGTCCCGTAAATTCATTAAGGGCACATACCGCTTCGGGGATTGTGAGCCAGTCTGATTTATTTCTGGCAGATAATACGGAGGAATGGCTGAACATAATTGATTTCCTTAACCAGAATGCATATATGTAACTATGGCATAAGCATATAGCTGAATGTTATATTGAGATCTTTCAGCTATATCGACCGGGAGACATTTTTCCGGTGGAGCAATCCTGGTGTTAACAAGAAATCGCTAATGGTTAACTTATTGAATTTAAATCATCTGTTCTTAATACAGATATCTTCATCCCTGATGTTAGTTGTTAAATCAAAGGCAATAATAAACCAGATTACGTTGATTGCAATATAAATACAGGTTCATAAAAATGTATGTATTGTACGTACTGTATTGTACGATACGAAAAAATTAAATCCGATATCTGGAGATAGCATCTCCTCGAAAGTCACCTTGATTAATGATATATCATATATTGATGGTATAAATTCATGGCGTAACATCTTGATATTAAATGTGATCTCTTTTTATAAAATATTCCGTGTCGGTGTGAGCATACCATCATGCTATATGGCAGAACGTATAGCTGCGGTGTCTGGGGGGCAGATACAGAATAACCATAAGGAGAGGGGAGGGATTATTGCGTAATATTCAGCGACCAGGAGAAATGTTCTCAGGCTGTCATCGGTAATATCCGTTCATCCGTAATGTTGAGAAGTATCTCGTATCTGCCCCTCTTCATCCAGGAACAGACTGTAAGATAATCGTTATAAATCATATCATTAAGATATTATGTGAATGATTATCATTTACATTTAATTACAATTTACCTGTGTTTACAACTTGAAATATATCCGTTTATTTATATACATGAATACGTACCTGAACGGTACGTTCCATTCTGAATTAATGTAATTCGAGGAGATGGATATGAAAGCTAACGTTTTACCTGTCGTACATGTAACGAAGAAAGACAATACGGTATCTGTAAACCGTATTCCGACAAAAGCCAGTAAAATCACACGGGGACACTCAGTTGACCGTATCCCTGAGTATTTTGGTCCTCCTGGTGGTCCCATCCTCTTCTATAGCTAAGCAATAATGTAAGTACGGCGGGAGCCTCCCGCCGTCACCCTCTGGTTCAAGGGAGTGATACAATGCTTATTGTTCCTGATACACTGAAAATAGCCCGTTTCTGTAATGATATAATCATTCTGGATCTTCTTCTGGATGAATATACTGTTCTTGAAAATGCTGCTGACAGTTTTCTTTTGCATCATGAGATAGATCCTGTCATTGAAGATTTTTTGATTTCAGATAAACGTTGTCAGTATTTAAAACCAGTCAGTCAGGAAACACCAGAAGCATTCCTTGAAATCCGCTGGATGAAGCCCTCTGCTGATTCGCAGTACAGTAATATTTTTTCACGCATGTCTGCATTTATGACGTTGCTCATCTGTAAGCGTAAGCTCCGTCGGAGTGGAATGATGGCAGTCAGACATGAATTCCCGAATGCAGGGATTTCCGGAAGCAGGACGAGTATCACGTCGCAAGTTATGACAGAAATAACACAGGAAATTGCCTCACTCAATAGCGTTTTTGATTTTATTTCGCACGAAAACCCCTGCCTTATATATTCCTGTACTCTCAGACACCGTCTCCGTACCAGAAAAATAGACGCAAAAGTTGTCATCGGGGTGCGAACTCGCCCCTTTTTCAGCCATGCCTGGGTGGAAGTTGATAAGACGATAATCAGTGATGATCCTGGTCTGAGGGAAAAAGCAAGTGTGATTCTGGAGTACTGAAATGCTGATCATTCCTGCTGCTCTTTCCGGAAATATGACACCATCGAAATGGTCTGAAGAAATCAAAGATGAATATTATCATGTATTCCTGGACAAGACATGGTATCACTGTAATTATAATGACAAATTATATATCTATAGTGGCTGGGCATTGTCCTGGGAAGGAGAACAACTCTCTTTTTTTGACGTTGCGCCTGACATTTTTGAAGATAAGCTCAGAACAGCCGACGGATATTATTGTCTGATTATCATTGATAAGAAAGAACTGCGTTTGATAAAAAGTCTCTATCGATATTGTGATATTTATTATACCAGAATGACGGAAGGGTGGATTGCCGGAACGCACCTGGAGGATATATTCGGTATCTGTGGAAAAAAATCCATTAGCTCCCGGTTTGTCAACCATTTTTTAGCGGACAGCTTTAATTCCGCATTCATATCTCCTTTTGAAAATATTTTTAAGGCTTACTCAGGATGCCTGACACATATCTATCATCAGAATATTAATACAGAACCTTTTGTGTCCTTAACTCCTTTGAAGAAAGGTACTCTGGAGGTTCTGGCTACAATAATGGATAAGCTTCCTTCAGAAGCTCCTCTGGCGCTTTACCTTTCTGGTGGACTGGACTCAT
The DNA here is from genome assembly GCF_001297795.1 of Citrobacter sp. CtB7.12. Classification (NCBI taxonomy): domain Bacteria; kingdom Pseudomonadati; phylum Pseudomonadota; class Gammaproteobacteria; order Enterobacterales; family Enterobacteriaceae; genus Citrobacter; species Citrobacter sp. CtB7.12. Next base: position 17,604 of record NZ_LIFT01000027.1, read on the forward strand.
CCCTTGTTTTTTTCACTTTACTCAGGTCAGGACGAGAATTTGATGTGCTCCATTGTCTGCCATTCAGTTTTGAGACGGATACGGAACGGGTTGATGCACTGAGGCTCTGTCGGACGTATGGCGTTAAAATGACAGAACTGCTCCCGGCTATAGAGAACAAACGACATCATGATACAAAGGTAAATCATCCTTCTGATTGTCAGGTCATACAGACAGTCTGGCGTGACAGCATAGACGGAACACTTATTGATTTGAGTGACTGGTACTGTCTGGATGGTCATGGTGGCGACAGCGTTTTTATTCAGTCGCCGTCTGTCAGGATAGTACGTGATCTTGCAGGGAAGGGGCATTTAAGATATGCTTGCAAAATGGCGCACAGTATAGGTCAACTGAAATCCCGGTCTGTCTTTTCTGTCATCATGTCGGCGCTGAAGCCCGTGAAATCCACTGAACGACAGGAAATTCAGCATCCTCTTCTCAGGACGTTTCCGCCCGGGACAGCATGGTATGATTACATCCATGAAATCGTCAGAGTCAGCGAAAGTATGGTATGCCGCTCCGGAACGCTGAACTTTTCACCACTTCTGAGCCTGAATGTTATACGCAGCCGTTTGTCCGTAAATTATGAAGATAACATTAGTTCCGATCATGATCGGGCACATATCCGCAGGGATGCTCTTGAGCAGTTCCGTGATGAGATTTTCATAAAAAAAACGAAGCGTTCTTCATCGCAGTTAATTTGTAACATATTACGGCAGTATGAGAGTGAACTTATTCTCTTTGTCTCCCGGCAGAGGGAAAAGTTACATCCTGATTTTGAGTCTGTTATTAAAAAAATAAAATATAATACGCATGTTGAACTTGATTCCAGCCTTCCGGTTATTCTGTCTGTTATAAAATTAATGAAGTTTATGGAGGCAGCCGGTCTGAATATCGCTGATGCAGAGGTAAATGATGAATACCCTGAAAATGTTTAACAATATGTTTCGTGTAACTGGCACTTTACTTTCCGGGAAGTTATTGTTTATTATTCTTTTGTCGGTATTGTCATCTGTTCTGATAATCATCTCACCTCTTCTGATATCACGAATGACCGGATACCTGATGGGGGGGGATGTGGATGTTTCTGGTATTCTTTTTATATTGGGGGGAATCTATGTTTTTGCCATTTCAGCACAAAAGATTATGGCATTCTGGGGAACTTACCTTCAGGCCGCGTTGCGGGTTGAATGTATCGCAATAATATCGGAGTTTTACCTGCGAAAACTTTATAACGGTCATTCGCAAAAAGATAATGCCGGAGGGATCAGCCAGCAACTCAGTCAGGCTACAAACGATATTTATATTATTATACGGGAAATTACGTTTGGTCTGCTCCCGCCGTTAGTTCAGCTCTTTATCGTTGTCTGGACTATACTTTCATCAGGGGATTACCCGGTTGCAGGGATGTTCCTGCTTTTCGCCGTATCGTTTATTTTCTGTAATTATATTTATACTAATAAAATAGTTATGGCAAGACAGGAATTGATGGACAGTTCCAGAAAAACTTACTCATTACTTTCGGACAGTGTCAGAAATATCCCTGTCGTCCGGGTTTTTAATGGCTTTGACATTTTCATGAAACGCTTCAGAACCCAGCTTACCGATGATGCCAGTACTCAGAATACTTTCTGGAAAATCAGTTTTCAGTCTCAGCTTATTTCCGGGCTGTTGCAGATAATTTTCTTCGGTTCTGCATTTTTCTACACGCTGAATGGTGCTATTGACGGGCGAGTATCGACAGAACATTTTATTCTCGTATCAGCCTATATTCTCATACTGTCTGCCCCCCTGGAAAACCTCGGGCAATCTTTCATTAATTTCAGACAGGCAGCCTGGGCCTTTACTGTATTCTCCGGCGAACTGTTACCACATCCTGAGAACAATAATAAAAAAACCTGTAAACCCCGAAATGGTACAACCGAACTGAGTCAGGTCAGCTTACGATATCCGGATGCAACATCAGACACACTACGCGACATTACTGTTCGTTTCAGGTCCGGGGAATTCGTCATCATTACCGGCAGTAGTGGTGCCGGTAAATCCACATTGCTGAAAATTCTTGCCAGGCAGCTTCAGCCCACAACAGGAAAATATACTGTCGGGGAATGCGATATCAGTGCACTTCCTGAACAGGCATTCTACGAAAATGTTGCTTACGTCTCCCAGGAAGAATATGTCTTTATGGACAGTATTGCCTACAATCTTCAGATTGCGAACCCGCAAGCAACACGTGCGGAGATGATCAGTGCTCTGGAAAAATCTGGGCTTCAAATAGGCAGCCTTCGGGGAGAAAAGTTGCTTGAGCTGGATCTGACAAATGAAGGCGCTAATATCTCTGGCGGACAACGACAGCGTCTTTCCCTTGCCAGACTCTTTTTGCGCAATCCTGCTGTTATTCTGCTGGATGAGATTACTTCGTCACTGGATTTGATTTCTGAAACGCAGGTTATTAACGCCATAATCAGCAGTTTCCCTGAGGCCACGATAATCAGTATTAGCCACCGTCTCAGTACCTTTTCCTATTCAGACCGGATCGTGGTAATGGAAAATGGCTGTATTACTGATATGGGGTCAATGGATGAATTATCCATAAGGAATGGATTTATCATGAACATATTACAGGCTGGCACTGGTTCCACATCAGGATAGCGGTGATTTATATCTTACCGTAGCCACCAGATCTCAGCTATGCCCTGTCTATCGGGACGCAGGCATTGTTTTTCCGTATGTTTCTTCATGCAAACATGATGAGCAGACCTGTTTGCATTCTGTATTTTAGATGGTAATGGTATAAAATCTGCCAGGTCAGAACCGATAACCTATACCAACGTTAAAACTGTTTACGTATTACCCCTCACAGGGACCGCCTAATAACATTACCGAAGTACGGTTAATAACATTTAGCTGGATCGCCGAAAATACGCAGACGCCGGAAGAATCAGAGAACAGATACCATTTTTACTGTAGAATTGTGGCCAGTATTACTTGACCACTACAATGGAAGCTTTGCATCACTTCTGCTCCGGTTCATCTGCTTATAAAACCATTCCATCAGAAAAAAGAATATTACCATTAGAAGTACTTACATCAAAAAACTACTTTATTTTTTATTGCAAGAATTTTAACAGTTTTATAAGCCTCTTCGGCTATTGCCCAAGAAAAACTTATATAAATAATTTTTGTTCCAATTGTGTAATCAGTAAGATATGACTCATTACCGCTTTCAAATATTATATCCATTTCCTCTTGTGAAAGCCCCCCTATTCATTGGTGTGAATCTCTTAATAATCTCCATAAACCAATTGTTTAAATTATGAGAAGTTAAAGAGGGATCATCATATCCGTGTTTTTCTGACCATTTAATCTGAACGGAATACCACTCCATAAATTCTTTTCTGTTTTTTGGAGCAACTGATTCTTCAAACACCATTAAGTTATAACTCATTATAACTACCCGAAACTGTTCAATATGGTTTCATTTTATACAAACAGGGCTGCTGAGTAGATCTGTTTGTATGGTTTTATTAATCTGTATTATTTTCTTTAGCTATCTGTATAGCTCTTTCCAGCATATCGTCTTTAATCTAAGGTACAAATCCTAGCCGATTACCACTATGAAAACTTGCAAGATAATACTCAAGCTTTTCAATGTTTCCAAGTAAAGCTAATGCAGCCAAATGGTAAACTGGCATAGTACCTTTTGAGTCCGTTTAAAGCGAACTAAGAAATTTTATTTCCTTAACCGTATCTTGCTCATTTGACCATTCAATTAGTTGTTGTGTGACCGCTTCGGTATTGACTTCAGCAAGATCATTAACTATATGTACCTGTTCTTTTTTTCTTATTAAAGGTACATGCCCTTTGTCATCGTCGCCCTTGATAACACTCCGAGCATTATTAAACGCAATGGTTGAAACTGAGGGCATCCAAAAAACTCTGTGATGGCCGGTTCTTTTTTGTATAGTGGGAATGATCTGCAACGTTCGATTCCTGAATTGCAAGATACCATACAAGCCGCCTACTTCATCCCTTTTAAGACTCCACCCAAAATGAGTTAACGAGTTGATTAAGTCACGCATCGTTGTCATTTTTGTGCTCCGGGAAAACGTATACTTAAATCAGCATCTCCAGTTTTAATCTCAATAATTCTGATTGAACCATCAGGAGATTTTGCGATGATATCAGGTCTGCACCTTCCAGAGTTACAGGAACTACCAAATGAAGCTTCTCTGAGAGATACATCATAACCTTGCTGGGTGAGCTGATCTTTTACATCTGTAACCATGCTGGTGTGATGTTCATAATGATCCCGAATGGTAATTTTGGGTACTGATGGTTTGGGTATCCCCCCGACATCAGGAAGCTTCTTACCTGCAGGAAGATACTTGCGATTATTCCCCCCATACCTTCCAGAGCAGCCTGATTTCCACCATATGCTTGTTTTACATTGTTGCCCAGTGCTGACTAGGTTTCCGTTTTCATCAGGGCTTTGACTGAGTCTGCGACAGCCTGATTTTTCTCTTCTAGATCGCTCAGCACTTTACTGTAATAGCTGTCACCAGTCGTACAGCTTGCCAGTGCCATTGCCGTATCAGCAGCATAATCCGCCCCGCCAATAAGCGAGTCGCCAGAATCAGCTAACGCGTTAACAATGCCGTTTGCGATCGATGGCGTTGTACCGTTACCAAGCGTATCCAGAATTTTGTCTTTTACGTGCTCCGCACTTTGTTTTACCGAATCACGGGCATTATCACCGGGCGTGGAATTATTGGTCACCTCCACCTTCGCCGTATTTGATGCGAGAGCGGCTATTGACAGATCGCAGTCCGTGACCGCCGCTCCGGCCAGCCTCTACCCCCCCTCCCCCGCAATCGTCACCAGGCTGCTCACCAGACGTTTCTCATCGACGGTCAGTTCACTGGCGCTGTCCTTGCCGTACAGGGCTTTCACCAGATGGTTCGTCATCGCCGATACGGTGATAGGCCCGATAGCTCCGGCCTGCTTCTGCGCATATTTGCCGTACACATCCAGTACGGAGGTGCCCAGCGCGGCCCCTTCACTCTTGACCGCCAGGTTATCCTTCACCTTCTGCACATCACCGTTCATGTCCACCCCGTGGTGAGCGTTGTCGGTGTCACGACTCAGGTCAGCAATATCCTGCGTCTGTTTATCCTTGTCGCGGATGATGATGGTGCCGTTACTGATGGCCGATGAGGTGGTGCCGCTGCTGCTCTCTTCTGCATGACCAGTACCGATGGCTGGAGCTACGTTGCGGTTTTTCACCGCTTCCGCTGCCGCCCGCACTGACCTGATTGCCGCTGTTCTTACTCTGGCTGTTGTTTACCGGTAGAGCCGTCCCTTGCCTGATGCAGGCAGGCAGATTCTGGTAGCTATGGTGGTCAGACGCAGACAACTAACAGTCATGTTTACAGTCGAACGAAACCGATTACATCTTTCGGATCCTCAGAGCTATGAAAGCATCAGATCAATTATTTCGGTACTGAAGGGTGAGCTGGCTCGCATTGAAGGTAAAATGGCGATTCTCATCAAGGACCATTTCAGTGAGTTATCTGATCTACTGAGTGCAGTTAAAGATGTTGGGACTGCGACTGTTGCTGTATTGCTGGCTGAAGTTCCTGAGCTTGGTTCGCACTCTTGACGTGAAATTAGAGCCCTTATTGGGGGTGCTCCAGTAAACAGGGATTCCGGTACGATGCGAGGTCGCCGAACAGTATTCGGAAAGCGAGCTTCAGTCCGTACAGTTCTCTATATGTCAGCCCTGGTTGGGATGAGGCACAACCCGGTAATTAAAGAGTTCTATACACGCCTGGTTGCCGCAGGAAAACCCAAAAAAGGGCCTGCATCAAAAAATTGCTGACAATCCTGCACGCAATGCTGAAAAAGAATGAAGCATGGGATCCGATGTATCATCAGCATGTTTCGTAGTCGCGCTCGAAAGACAGTTGCTATGCTCAAACTATAGGGCAGGATCGTCTACCGGTGTGCGGTCAATCCAGTCCAAACTATTACATTCCTTCATGAAAAAATGCCACTACTGACAACAGGAGTATAATAACGACAAATCCAGAGCAATTTGCTAATCCTCAAAAAGGAATACTGAATAACTGTCAGACTTGGTACTCATACATTTCATTATTTATACTGTGAGGATGTTTTATAAATAAAATAACATATGGCAACAAAAATAAAACATATCTGGTGAGATTCATAAATATACCTCAATGCTCATGATAATACAGACAGTATTATATGAGATTAATCTATAAACAAGTAAGAATCATCAAAAAAGAGTAGATTCCCGAATGTACATAAATAGATAATATAGTCATGCAACGATTATGCTTGAAAGGAGTATAAGATAATGACTGTTACACTAATATCACAGAGATTCGATTCTTCATGTTCTTTTATCGGTCTTGATTTTATTGCACGTAGCATTGTGTCTATGAGACTGAATGGGACATTACTGGATCCAGAAAATATCTCAGGAAATATGAATCCGGAGCAAAAAGCAATTTTTATCTCCAGATTTATTTTTCATATGGATAAATTAAATAGGAAAGAAAAATCATCACTATATTGAACTACACCATAAATTATCAAGAGCACAACTATAAAACATATTTAACATTGTTAAAAACAAAGTAATTTGCTTTTTAATCTTGTCTGTGAATGATAAAGCTATAGATAATTAATTTTGGAAATATAACTATACGGTTTATTTATTCTTTCAGAAGAAAATAAGTCATGATAACTTCTGGCTAGCAATAGAACAGGATAATCTAATTCTTCTGGTATGCTAACTTCGATGTTTCGGAAAAACTGGATTTTAGATTTTAAATACCAGGATTATTAGAAACACAATTAATTGTCAGAAATGAGCATTAAAATACTTAAAGCACTACTGCCACAATTAGATTTCTCACAGACACTCTTATAATCAACAAAAGAATCATATAATATTACTTAATGATTTCGGTATGGTTAATGACCATTATTAATTTTTGACCAGAAATCTGCTTAACTTATGGTTTGAGAACGGTTTTTATGAATGAAAAATAATTTTAATATAATATAGTCTCATGTTATTTTTTTTAGCATCAGAGATGGCTTCAATCAGAGAACCTCGTTTTTTTAGTGATAATCACCGTTTTTATAATGATAGTTTTCTTCTATTTATAACTCTACATGAAATAATCCTATCTCCTGTCATGCCTGCAGTATCTTGCCTGTATCACTAACTCTTCTGTTTTGAACTAAAACATCAAATAAAAATCTTTTTAAGTACTCAGATACATTGCCAGTCAGCACTGCACGGTAAACACAATCACATGATATGTAAGAAAAAAAATGTGATTAAAGTTTTTACAGATATTATTCATATCAATTCACTGATGGTTCTCATTCATAAGGAGCATAATCCTAATCAAATGACGAGTCATCCTTGAAGCATCGGATTGTAAAATACGATATTTTTACGCAGCTACAGAAAATAAGGCATCATATGCATAACCACCTGACCGATAAATTTACTGCCTCAGTACAATCAAAAGGCAGTAATGTTGAAAGCAAAACACCTCTCATGTATTGCTATGGCTGTGATAGAAAATGTTCCATCAATACTCCAGGGCAGAGCAGATCCCAAGACTGCAATGGATTCGAATTCTATATATGGCCAAACAATAACTCTTTCCTTGTTGAAGGTATTCTGCCATATTTTTCTGAGTTAAGTGAGAAATTAATTTTACAACCAGTTGTTATTATCGATTTTAACCATAAAAACATTCGCTATTTTTTATCTGACGAATGGCTTAACAGATTCAAGGGAATGCGGCTAATTCTTGTTGCTGATAAAAAGATGGCTGCAGTTGCTCATTACTGGTTTTATAATGATACAACAGAAACTATTGTCAGTTCAGTAATATTTCACGATGATGCAAAAGATAATATCGAACAAAAAATAAAGAATTCATTTTTGGGAAAGGTAACAAGACCATCAGAGACAAAACCAAGACTTAGTGCAAATGAGTACTCTCTTTTCTCTTCCTTATACAGCGGTGAACTTCCAAAAAAAATCGCTCAGAGAAACGAAACGAGTGTAAAGAATATATATGCTATGAAAATAAGGATAGAGCATAAGCTTGGTATTTCGATCTCACGACTTGTCGGCTAAAGTACTTTTTAAAATATGTTACTGCCGCGCTGTCTTTCTCTGTAAAAACACTTCAACTGGCATTGCATGTGACTATTTTTTAATAGTGCCAATTATGATGCATTCATATATTATATGAATGCATCATAATAAAGTATTCCGTACCACATCATCAGTAAATGATTAACAGTCTAGAAGTCGATGCTTTTATATTAACTGTTTCATCAGAAACTAAAAATATCATATAAATGCTCGCAACGATATTATGTATGTTTATGATGATGTATATTTACGGTGAAAGTGCTTATTCAAATAAACATGATTCAAGATGTTGACAATCGCAAAAAACAGATAACAGCAACAGAACCAAACAAGAAGCCTATCAAAAAAAAGACAAATAACTTCAGGCAGACATATTTATCATTGCAGTAATACAAACTAAAATTGCTCTTCTTTTTAAATGGCTTTCTTCTCATAAAACCGTGCCTTACATCCCTTCTGTCAACAATAAGCAGGCCGCTTTATGCAAGCCGGACTGCTTACATTATATGTTACTAAAACAGATATTTCAGTCCGACCATACCCTTTGTATCACTGTAACCATCAGTGCCTCCCTGCCATGCCACATTCCCCCAGACATTAAGATGGTCACTTATTTTTCCGTCAATACCGGCCTTAATTTCACCTGTATTTCGTGTACCAGAGATATAATCACTGGTTTCATTCATTCTTACACCATAGCGACCGGAATTATGCAACCAGTTTATTTCGACAAAAGGCTCAAATTCCCTGTTATTCCCGTTATCCACAACACTATGACTTGTCATACTGGCTCGCAGACCCACCCTGGTAAGAACATTGCCCGCTCCAAGATTTTCAATATGGGTACCGTTTTTTTCGCGGATATGGTCTGCCTTAACATTTGACCATATGACCTGTGCCTCAGGTTGTAACCAGAATGTTTCCAGAACACCGGAAGCTGTTTCTCTTTCTCCGACATTAATTCTGTAGCCAGATTCAAGAGAGGCAGAGAGCCCTTTCGATTTATAACGCTCAGATGGAAGTTCCTGCCCTGATACATAGTTATTGAACCAGCTATACTGAAGCCAGCTGTCAACATATGGACCTGACTTTTCGCTGTCATTCCCGAACCATGTGCCGTAAATGCCAGTACTGTAACCGTGTATTTCACCACGTGAATAATACCCGGTCAGTCTGGATTTTGAATGACTATGCTGTTGACCATATCCTGCCATCAGTCCGAGATGAAAACGATCGTTGCCAGTACTTGTCCACTGCGCAATATCCCCACCGATCTGTAAAACATAGTAGTTGGATTGAGTTTTACTCTGACGATCTGACATGCCTGAACGACGGTGACCACTGACATGACGCATCCACATACTGGTAACTTTCTGTTCTCCTGTCAGGGCATCGGTATACTGAGTTTCACCCAGACGATCATAAAGTCTGACATTAAACAGTGTATTTGCAGCCTGCATATTTGCAGAATAACTCCCCGTCTCAGGACGATACTCGTGCACTGACCCTGGTTTTACTGGTGGTTCCGGTTTTACTGGTGGTTCCGGTTTTACTGGTGGTTCCGGTTTGGATGGCGGTTGCGGATCAACAGGCTCTCTTATACTGGTTAAATACCAGTTATTTGTGTTTTTCCCGCTGGCTGTACCCTGCTGCAGATGATAATCCCAGGCACCGGCAACAATACGTGAATTCTGGACAAATGTATCAGAAGCATTTGGTGTACCGACTTCAATAAGCTCTATGCCCTCAAGGGTCTGGGCACCGATACCACCAACATTATTAACCACGACCTTCGTGGTACCACTGGCCGTACCAGTAATAATGAGTTTATCTGTTGGGGAACGGTCGTCTCCAAGCGAAGTCCCGAATATAATGGAGGCATCACCTGAACCAGAATAATCTCCATCTATCGTTAAAGTATGAAAACCATTTTCATCCGGATTATAAATCTGAATAGAGGAATTTGTAGCGTTCGTAACATTTCCTGACAGAATGAAGTCATCAGAATATGACTTCAGCAATGAACCATTACTGATGGTTAGTTCAGTGAATGACGATGTCGTTCCGGTATTATTCTCTCTCAATTCCCATTCAGAATTATTATCAAGCCGGATATTTAATACGCTGTCACCATGAATATTCGTTAAGCCTGCGATCTTGCCCTGCTCATTGATATTCATGTTTACATTATTATGGTATGATAAATCTGAGGCATCATTAGCATCAACATCCATTATCCAGGACTGTTCTTTTTGCATGCTCAGGTTTGTTTGCCCACCGGTGAAATTAAAATTCACCAGTCCCTGATTTTTATAAACCTTAAGAAGGGCATCTGTCAGTGATGAAGTTACAAATGCAGCATCCTTAAATAAGGCACTGATACCTGTAGATGCTTTCTGAGTCCCCCAGTCACTCTGCCCGACATTAACAGCATTTCCGTTACTTTTGATAAAAGTGGAACTGCCATCATAATCGGCTTTCAGTGTTGTACCGGATACGGCCAGCTTTATGGCAGAACCAGAAGTATTGGTCATATCAATAGTCATCTGTCCGTGCGACTCCAGATAACCTTGTCCAGTACCCACATTTCTCGATTTACCAAGTTTGATTGCACTATTATCCGTCCCCTTGCCATTCTGTAGTACAACAGATGAATTGCCATTCAGAATAACAGTACTGACTTTAGCCTCGTCGCTGATCCCTTTCCCGGAGACATAGATAGCCTCCTGCCTTCCCCCGTCAAGAGTAATTGATAAATTACCATTCACCCTGACAAGGCCGGCAGGACCTGTACCTGAATCCTTATACGCCCCTTGTATTGATCTGATTGCAGAATTAAGGGTTGTTTCAAGCAAACCTGTTGTGTTTATTTTTTGTGAGATCGTTAAGTTATTTACCTCAGTAGTGACTGAATGCAATGACGTAAAATTATCATTATCTGTTGAAATTCCTGCATCAACCGAAGACCCTGAGATGATACCATACAGGCTACCTCGCCCGAGTATATCACTATTATTATATAAACTATTAATATTAATGTCTGTACCACCTGCCAAAAAATTCGCCTTTCCCCCTGTAAATGCAGATAGTGTTGTATTCGGTGTGTTGCTGGTTATATTAAGATTTAATTTTTTTATTGCGTCAAAATAAACAGTCGATTGGTCATTGCTTGGGTATCGCCAACTGAGACCACCATTCATCGTTATTTCCGATTGACCATCTTTACCACTAACAATAACATCACCACGATCAAACCAGATACCAGATGAGCCATCATTCAGAACGACCTGAGTTGCTGCTGATAAATCACTACAATAAGATAAAATATAAATTGCGCCAAAATAAATGACTATGTTTTTTTTCATCATCAAACTCCAGTTAATCCACAGCAAAGTCTCCCTTGCGCATTATTTAATAATCAATGAGAATAAATATTATTGTATTCATTGGAACCTAGATTGGAATGTTCCTGGTTGTCATTCTTAAAGTTGTGTGTATTATTCTTAATAATTCCAAAAGACAAAAAAGATGCCTGCTATAGCATCGTCAGTGATTGTGGTAGCCACATATCACAACACAATAACTACTGGTATCATTTCTGTTACATCACATTAAATAATAGTACATTAATAATATCAATATAATAAAAAATGAATCACCACGGGTTTAACAGACACATTAGGGTTTTTTAAGGTGGTTTAGAGAAAAGTGCATATGAGCGGTAAACGTTATCCGGAAGAGTTTAAAAATGACACAGTCAGACAGGCTCTTGATCGTGGTCATTCTGCTTCCAGCGTTGCAACTCATTCTGATACCACTACTCACCGTCTTTACGCCTGAATAAAGAAGTATGGGCCCGACTTCTCAACCGACAAAGAAAAGTCAGATACCCGGGCCGGGTCCTCCGGGTCCAGAAGGAACTGAAGCGGGTTTCTGACGAACGGGATATATAAAAAATCGAGAAGGGTAACGAGAGAGGGAGCCACACTATCAGACAGGAAGGTCATTCAGAAGGTGAACCCAAAGCCCAATGAAAATTGCCTATGCCATGTTGCAGAATGACCTGGACAGAAGCGCCTTCATGAAAATGACAAATCTGACTGAATACGATCTGGCACACCTTCAACACTACTCATCGCCTCTCTGAATACCCTGCCAGACCATAAGAGTATATTGTTGTAGCTTTACTGACCACAGAAACTAAACATTTTCATCACGGCCATCAGATCAGGAAGTTAACTGTCCGGAAAGAATAATCAATGTTTCAAACCGGATGTACCGCCTCCTGGCCCTACTGGTAATACGTCCGGTTTAAAAGGGATGGCTGAAGTCACTCAGTCCGCTGATTTCAGGGAAACATCTGAATTGTGCATAACGGGTATTGCCATCAGACAGAACCCATCGGATGATGATCCATGAAGAGTGTATCCGGCTGGTTTTTATCGTTACTGATGATACTGCAGCTGGATTTCGTTTCTCACTTTGTATCGCTTTTTGTGTGTATTGTTTTTATGCTTTCCGCTGAAAGACAGCTTTTTAGGCTGATAATACAGTGTCAGTCCTGCAGCAGAGTAGATCTGAGGATGGAATCCACCACGACAATAAAAACACACTGCTGATGTTTATTCGTGCCTGCCATCGTAGTGCAGGCTTTTTTTTAATAAAGTATTTGCTTTATGGCCTGTCACCACTCCGTTACTGCAGTATGCCAGCGATTCATATCATGATGGTTCATTTCTGTTACTGTCAGGTTAATTATTTTATCACTCTGTCATTTTTTAATACTCATCCTGACTGTTAATGGATTTTTCCTGGTATCAGGTGAACTGTTCCTGTGCAAATGTCATCACGTGAGGATATCGGCGTATATCTTTGGATGCTTATTATATAAACAGAGTACAAACAACAGGCAGTCCGGAGAGGCCAGGAAATATGGCAGGATGAAAAGGTAGATCAGTGGTGAATAAAAGGGTGAGAAAAAGGAACGGAACAGGTGACAGTCACATAGAGTAAATTTATGCTGACCTGACCTGACCTGACCTGACCTGACCTGACCTGACCTGACCTGAGCCAGTGGTATGCAGTTATTATAACATCAGGTGGGATTTATGAATCATTGTTATCGTCTTGTGTGGAATGAGAAAACCCGGTCATGGACAGCGGTTTCGGAAATCGTGAAAACCCGTGGAAAACGTGGCCGGTCAGGAAAAGTATTAAGCATCAGCGGATTAATGGCAGGAGCTGTACTGGTGGTGTCAGCCGGATTACTATTACCCGCAGCAGCGTCAACCACTCCCTGTGGAACCAATGATTGTTCGAATCTGACCTATACACCAGGTACTGCAAATAACGGATTAATGTCATTCGATATTGATGACGGCGGGGTTTATTCCCTGAATGGAACCGTTAATTATTCAGGCTCATCTAGTGTGAATTCGCAGATGATGGATATAATAAAACTCTATAACAATGGTTATGCGGCAGGCTCTGTAGATCCATCTACTATTTTAGGTCTGGGACTTGGCTCAAGAAATGTAGGTATCACGGTATTGGACCCCAATACGAATATTTCCTCGACAGTTAGTACATATGATTCTAGTTCATTTGCTATTTCATTATCCAATCAATCTACTTATAGTATTTTTTCACCGAGTGAACCTGGCAAAATTCCATTTATCGACTCTGGGATTGCCAATGTTTCTGGTGGCAGTATTTTTAATATGAATGTGTCTGGTAGAGTAGGCGATAGTACCGTAAAGGATACAGTGTATATACATATTACGGATGGTGCTGCAAACTGGAGTTCATCAAATACTGTTGTTTTTGCAGATACTTCAAGTGTCTCTACAAATCAACCACCTTTCAATTTGAATTTAACAAAATCGACATTTAATGGAACATTTTCTGTTCCGCTTCAGAACGGGACATCAGTACAACAAACAGTAAATAACCTCTCGGACATGCAGGCTTACAACACATGGCTACAGCAACAATTGAAAAACGGGAATTTGGGGAGTGGGAGTACTGCACAGAACAACTATAACATAGCACTGGCGTTAGCATATACAAACAGCACTTATACGTATGTAGTGACACCCCCTTTAATCCCTGCTGACGACCCTGCGCTATTGCCACTGGGTACGCAAATTGCAATTCTTGCTGATGGCAAAAATGCGACTGGGCACGTTACGGCCAGTGGGTCATTAATAAGCTCATATGCAAGTAATTCATGGCTGCTGAAAGCACAAAATGGTGGTGTAATAATTAATGATGGGAAAATTACGACTGGTCATAGAAGTAATGCAATTACGGCAGATAGTGGTGGGCATGTAATTAACAATGGGGTTGAAACTGTAGGCGGTCAGGGCAGCAGTGCTGACTTGTATACTGATACAGGAACAACGTTTAATAACTACGGCATTATTAATTATAGTTTAGTTTCAGGCACTGGTCTCGGAATGGATATTGAGAATGGGGCGGAAGCCACCAACAATGGTGCAATTAATATTGCATCAGTTGCAATGGTTGGTTCTACTGGTGCTAACACTCAAACTAAAGGTATTATTGTTGGTAATGGAGCAACTTTTATCAACGCTAATGCCCAAGGTAGTGCAAACAATTACGCTGGTGTTATTTACCTTGGACGTAGTGGTTCTGATGACCTCACGGCAGAACCCATTGCTGCAGGTGGATCTGATGTTATGAGGACAGCCGGTAATATTGGTATTCAGGCTAATACCGGCAGCATGGTGGTGAACGATGGCAGCATCATCATCGGTACCGGGATGCAGAACACCAATGCCATTGTTGCCACCGGTACGAACGTGAACGTAACTGTGGGTGCAGACGGGGTCATCACTGATAATGGTAACTATCCTGTAGCGGCAGACTCAGCCCCGCTGCGTAATGCTGCCATTTATAGTAACGCCATCGGTACTGTTGATAATGGCGGGACCATTAACCTGAACGGTGCCAACGGTACCGGCCTGTACGTTTACGGTGGCGGTCTGGCCTCCTCCTCGGGCGTCATCAACGTGGGCCCAAGCCTGCTCTACGCATCCACGGGGCTGCGTAACTATGGTATCTGGTCAACCGGTAACAAATCCACTGCCGGGCTCTCCGGCTACATCAACCTGACCGGTGACGGGGCCGTCGGGGCTTACGCCGAGAACGGTGGCAATGTGAGCATCTCCGGGGCGGGTAATGTGGTGTTCGGTAATGGCACCCATCAACTGGGTTACTACGTTTACGGCCCGACAGCCTCCATCACTAACACCGGCTCTGCCACCCAGGATGTTTCCACGGATGAGTCCGTGCTGTTCCGGGTTGACGGCGGCGCGGCGTTCACCGGCGGCAGCGGGGCAACCTCCACTTTCACGGCTTCCGGTAATGATACTGTTGCGGTGGTGGCGAACGGCAGCGATAAGGCGAGCGGAAAAGTGTCGTCCTTTAACTCCGGCGGTATGACCATCGACCTTACGGGGGATGGTGCCACCGGTGTGCTCGTGCAGGGTGGTGCACAGGGTAAAATCAGCACCAGTGCCACTATTAATATGACCGGTACGGGGGTTATCGCCGGGATTGCGGACGGGCAGGGGTATGACATTAATGGTGTCGCCCTGGGCAGCCCGGTGGCTGGCGTACTGGCGGACGGGACGAAGGATGCGGGTGCCTCCGGGTTCGGGACCGGCACGCTGCTGGTCGCCGGGGCTGCACTGAACTCCGCCCTTGACGGAGTGACGGGGTACATTGCGCGTAACGGTGCGGAGCTCAGTAACTCCGGGAATATTGATTTTTCGGGTAATGGCACCACGGGGCTGCTCGTTGAGGCAGGTTCCCGCGGGGGCAACACCGGCAGTATCACGGTGGGGGCCGGCGGGACGGGTATTCTGGCGCAGGATGCGACCGGAACGCTGGATACGGTGGTGAACACCTCCGGTAACCTGACGCTGAACGGCGGCGACCTGTCGAACCGGACTACCGGGATTATCGCCAGCGGGGCGAAAACCGTGGTCAACATGACGGGCGGCACCATTGCCATGAACGGTACCGGTGCCACCGGGGTGCGGGCCACCGACGGGGCGACCGTGAACCTTTCGGGGACGGCGGTGCCGGCCTTTGGTGGTACAGACCAGATTATGCTGGCCGTGTCCGGGGCCGGCTCCACCATCAATACCGCCGTTCCGGCCGGTACGGTACTGGATGCGTCCGGCGAGCGGTCAACCCTGTTCCGTCTGGAAAACGGTGCAACCATGAGTGGTGACATTCAGGTGGCGGCCAGCGGGAAGGATGCGACTGGGGTGTATGTGACGGATGCGGGTACCTCGATGACCATCGGCGGCGGCAGCGTGCTGGATGTCAGCGGCGACGGCGCCACAGCAGTGCGCTCGACCGGCGGGGGCGCTGCCACCATCGAGAGCGGGGCCAGCGTGACCATTACAGGTAGCGGTGCCACGGCCGGGATTGTGGACGGTAACACCTACGGCCTGGATGGCAGCGTGCAGGCGGAAAACACGGGGGCCACCCTGAACAACGCGGCCACCATCAGTTCATCGGTGGCGGATGCGACAGCGTTTGTGGCGAAAAACAGCGGGACGCTGGACAACAGCGGCGACATTCTGCTCAGCGGGGCGGACTCGCTGGCGGTGAAACTGCTGGGTGGTGAAGTGACGAACAGCGGCAACATTACGGCGAACGGGACAGCCGTGTATGTCGGTGCCGGAGACCAGGGGCAGGACTCCGTGCTCACCAACAGCGGGTCGGTGCTGGCCACTGACGGTCGGGCGGCCGTGGAGCTGGCTGCTGGTGCCCTTAATCTGGTCGGCAGCGGGGTGGGGACTATTGAGGGACAGGGTACGGCACACGGCGTACTGGTCAGTGCCGGGGCGACCGGGCTGAACGTGAAGGATGCACATATCATCGTGAACGCCGCCGGGGCAAGCGGTAACGGGATTGAGAACGCTGCAAACCTGTCAGACCTGAAACTGGACAATACCACCATTGATGTGGCTGACGGTGCCGGTGTGCGGACGTCGGTGACTATTGACAGCACCAACAGCGGAACGATTAACGTCTCAGGTTCGGGCAGTGGGATTGCCTTTGTGAATACTGACGGTTCGGCCACCACCGGTGACCTTGACCTTTCCGGTTCGCAGGGTCTGACCATTAACGTCTCCGGCAGCGGCGGTACCGGGATTAATGCCAACACCTCCGGTACGGTGAACACGGCTGCCACCGTGAACGTAACCGGTGCGGATGGAGGGTCGGCGCTGAAACTGGGCAGCGGGGTGACCTCGGCCACCAACGGCGGCACGCTCACCTCGGCCAGTACCGTTGCCCCGACCGTGGATGCGGCGAATGCGAAGAGCTTCACCAACACGGCCTCCGGGGTCATTACGGCATCGGCTGCCGGGAATGCGGCGCTGGCGATGGCGGCGGACAGTGCGACGGTCACCAACGCCGGTACCATTAACGGTAATGTGGCGATGAACGGCGCATCCGGTACGGTCACCACCACCGGCACCATCAGCGGTGATGTGGTGACCACCTCCGGTGATAACAGCGTCACGGTGGACGGTGGTATCGTGGGCGGCAATATTGCACTAAACGGCAGCGGTACCAACAGCGTGCTGCTGGAGAACGGTGCCACAGCGAATACCGTCAGCGGCTCTGCCGGGAATGACACGGTGACGGTCAGCGGTAACGGCAATACCTTTGCAACCCTGAACGGTGGCAGCGGCACCTCCACCGCTGTCTTTGACGGGGTGACGGCCGGTTACCATCTGGACGGCACCACCTCCGATATCCTGAATTACAACAACGTGAACCTGAAGAACGGCTCGGTGCTCAGTCTTGATAATGGCCATACGCTCGGAGGTAAACCAGCGGGTGGTGCTGCTGTGGATATTGATTCCTCGTCCGTACTGGACGTCCTGGGAACAACAGCCAGAACGCTGGCAAACCAGCTGACCGGGACCGGGACGGTGAAAGTGGATAACGGCGGCGCGGATTTTGACTTTGCCACCACCACCGGCAGTGCTTTCACCGGCACGCTTGACCTGAACAACGCCACTCTGGCGCTGGGCGGGGTGAACACCACGGCCCTGACGAATGCCACCCTGAAGGCGGACACCGGCAGCACCACCACGGTGGCGGACGGGGAACAGGCCATCGGTGGTCTGACCCTGGCCGGCGGCGACCTGGTGTTCAATGCTTCCGCACCGGATGAGAAGGTGGCCACCAGTCACATCACGGCAGGTGCCCTGGACGCGTCAGGTAACGGTACCGTGCACATCACCATTCCTGACCCGTATGTTCCGGGTCAGGAGACGAACACCACCGCCTCGCTGATGACCCAGGACGACGCGAACGTGGGGCTGCAACTGGTCAGTGCCGGTAACGTGACCGGCAGCGGCGGCAACCTGACGCTGAAGGACCAGAACGGCAACACCGTCACGGCGGCCACGCAGGTGGACATTGCCCAGGACGGGAGCGTAGTGGCGAAGGGGACGTATGACTACCGTCTGACCACCACGGGGGCGTCCGGCAGTGATGACGGTCTGTATGTGAACTACGGGCTGAAGGAGCTGGACCTGCAGCAGGGTCAGACCCTGACGCTGGCCGGTGACCCGGGGGCAACAGGGAACGCGGCGGATATGTCAGCCCGTATCACGGGCAGCGGTAATCTGGCGACGAATGCGCCGGCGGGTGAACTGGTGTCGTTGTCGAACAGCGGCAACGACTACACCGGTGACACCACGGTGCTGGGTGGCATGCTGCGTACGGATGCGGACAATGCGCTCGGGAAGACGGCGAAGCTGGATGTGAAAGGGAATGCGACGGCAGACCTGAATAAAACCACCCAGTCGGTGGGCAGCCTGGAGGTTGAGAGTGCCGGCACGCTGGCGCTGAACGACGGCACGCTGAATGTGTCGCAGGGCGGCAGCGTGAAAGGGGAAATGACCGGTGGTGGTCAGCTGAATGTGAACGGCGGCACGCTGACCGTTGACAGTGCAAATAACAGTATGACGGCAGCCACGGATATCGCTTCCGGTGCCACGGTTCTGCTG